>JALSTG010000162.1 GCA_026983875.1 Campylobacteraceae bacterium | reverse complement strand
TTGTGATGGAATTGGTTGTAATGGATCAACAAAAACTGCATTAAAGCTATTAACATTAGGTTTCACTGTCAAAGAGTTGATAGGTGGACTAGATTGGTGGAAAAGAGATTCTTACCAAACAGAAGGTATTAATCCTCAAAACGGTTTAGGTGTTCAGTGTGGGTGTTAATAACAATACAAAAGATATTTTTAACTTAGAAAGTAATGTAGCAACATATTGGAAAAGTTTTCCTGTTGAATTTACAAATGCTAAGGGAACAAAAATCTACGATAAAGACAAGAATGAGTATTTAGATTGGCTCTAGACTAGCAACCCTTTCGTTTGAGATACTCGTTCAGCCTTGAGTTGATAATATTATACATGGTTTCGTTGGATTTCCTCCATCGAAACTCACACTCCTTGAGATGAAGCTCGAAGTTCTTCTTGACTCCATTGAACTTCTTGAGCCTCCGTTTCGTAAAACTCCAGAAGGATTCAATCCCATTGATGTGAATCTCTCCTTCCAGGGCAAATTCGTTTTTCCCGTGATTGACCCGAAAGTGTTTGTCGTATCCTACGTCCACCAAACCGTCGTATCCTCTCCACCCATCGGTATAGATGATACTGTGAATATCGACCTTACGGCGGATAATGGCTTGCAACGTCTCCTTCTTGGCATCGGGGACGATTTCGGTATAGACCTCACCTTTACGAAGGAAGATCCCGAAGACGGGCTGTTTTCTTGTGCCTCTACCTCGCTTGAGCTTCCCACGGAAGCCTCGATGACGACTTGCCCCAAAATAGCTCTCATCCAGCTCGACGCTTCCTACGATCTTGTCGAAGCGCTCCATCTGATAATCATAGATGATTTGACGGAAGAGGCTATAATACCGGTTGACGGTATTACGGTTGACTCCCAACAGCTCACTCGTTTGGGTCGCGGTAATATCTACGACGAAATGCCAAAGTATTTTTCGGATACGATACTTCGAAAGTGGCCGATTTTTGGTTTCTTTCATCACTCTATTCTAGCGTCTTGCTAGTCTAGAGCCTATAGAAACCGGATCTTCTTTTTTGGTATCATATCAACCATTTTCAGGCTCCGGAGAGATATTCCGAAGATATCCAAGCAAAGCGAGTAACGTGCATTCGACAAAGCCAGAGCAAAACGCCCCCCATATTCCGGTTCTTCTTCCTCAAGTCCTCTCTTGCTTTCATGATCCGGGAGAAGGAGTTCTGATCGATTGTACCCTGGGCTACGCCGGTCATAGCGCTGCCCTGCTCCGGGCCCATCCCGATCTTCGACTGGTGGGAATCGATCGGGACCCGGAGGCTCTGGAGTTTTCGGCTCGTCGTCTTGAATCCTTCGGGGATCGCGTTCGCCTTGTGCGGGGCTCCTTTTCCGAAGTTCTTCCCGGACTGCTTGCCCAAGAGCCCATCGTCGGGGTCTTGGCGGACTTCGGCGTATCTTCCCTTCAGCTTGACGAACAGCGACGGGGCTTTGCCTTCGAAAGTGACAGACTCGATATGCGCATGGACCCCGAAGGAAGCTTGAGCGCCTACGAGGTGGTCAACGACTACTCTCTCGAACGTCTGGAGTATATCTTTCGCGAATACGGGGAGATCCGACAGGCGCGACGTCTGGCCGAAGCCGTCGTTTCCCGCCGCTCCCCTACGCCCATCCAAAGCGCCAAAGCATTGGCGGAAATCGCCCGGGGCATTCTGCCCAAAGGAGGCAAAATCCATCCCGCGACTCTGATGTTTCAAGCGATCCGTATCGAGGTCAACGATGAGCTCGGTGAAATCGAACGGCTACTCGACGCCCTGGAAGCGGCTCAACCTCCGGGAGCGATCGTTGGCCTGATCACCTTTCATTCTCTGGAGGATCGTCTGGTCAAAAACCGTTTTCGTGCCTGGAGCCGCGACTGCAACTGTCCGCCCGAAGCGATGCGATGTACCTGCGGGGGAGGCCACGCATTGGGCAAGAGCCTGACCCGAAAACCCCTCAGTGCCAATGGAGAAGAGATCCGAGCCAATCCCAGAAGTCGAAGTGCCAAACTCCGGTGTTTCTATTTCCATGACCGAAAGGACGACGGATGAAGCGCCGCCGTACACGGGGTATCACGCCGGGAAACCTCGCCATCGCATTGATCGGCATGACCATCGTCGTGATGCTCGCCGTGGTGAAGATCTACCTCAGCGACCGTATCTATCACGAAAGCCGGACGATCAACCGCCTCGCTTCGGAGGTCGCTGCTCTGAAGGAGGAGCACAGCATCCTCCAGACCCACGTAGAGCGTCTCAAATACAAAGTTGAGATCGCCGATACTCTTTTTGATCTGGACGACAACGGTTCCGCTTCCGGCACAGGGGGCGACGAATGATCCGCCGGCTCATTACCTTCGCCGTCGATCGGCCGGCATTGAACCACATCCTCTTTCTTCTTGTGATGCTGATGGCGCTCTTCGCCTACCAGAAGATCCCCAAAGAGATCTTCCCGCCCGCGAATTTGGAAAAGATCAATATCCGCGGCGCCTATCCCGGCGCCAGTGCCGACCTCCTGGACAAGATGGCGGTCAAAAGCATCGAAGACGACCTTCGCAGCGTCCAGAATATCAGCGATATCGAAAGCGTCATCCAAAACGGCTCCTTCTCCATCACCGCCGATATCAAGCCGGGTGCCGACAAACAGCTGGTCCTCAACGACGTCAAAGATGTCATCGCCAATGTCAGGCGGGATTTACCAGCAGATATGGACGAACCGATCGCCCGGGTGGTCGTCCACCGCTTCCCCCTCCTTCTCATCGCCGTCAGCGGCGACGCGCCCAAGGAAGAGCTTCTAAAAGTCGCCAAAAAGCTCAAACGCAAGCTCGCTGCTTATAAAGCGCTCAATACCATCGATATTCGCGGCGATGCCGATGCGGAGCTACGCCTGAACATCGACGAGAAGAAGCTCGAGGCCTACGATATCCCCAAAAATCTCTTCTACCAAGCCGTCTCGGGACTCAGCTCCATCTACCCCGCCGGCACTTTCAAACGCGACGGCCGTCGCTTCTATCTCTCCACCTACAATGGAGAAAAGGAGGCCAAAAAGCTTGCCGACACCCTCCTCAGCGTAGGAGGGGGACGACGCATCCGCCTCGGTGACGTTGCTTCGGTGGAGTTTCGGCTGGGAACGCCGGGAGAGATCTCCCATTTCAACGGCCGACAAAACATCTCCCTCAATCTCACCAAGACCGAGGCGGGTAACGCCATCGAACTCAGTCGCCTGATCCAAAAAGACCTGCGTGAATTTGCCAAAGCCTATCCTCATCTGACCTTCCAAGTCTATACCGATACCTCCATCTGGATCAAAAACCGGATCAACCTGGTCAGCTCCAACATCTTTTTCGGCCTGATCCTGGTCTTTACCGCCCTCTTTCTAAGCGTCAACTGGCGCATCGCCACCGTCGTCGCCCTGGGGATCCCTACCAGTTTCTTCATCGCTCTCATCGGAGCGGAGATGCTGGGCTACAGCATGAACATGCTGACGATGCTCGGAGCCTTGATCGCTCTGGGGATGCTAGTGGACGAGGCGATCGTCGTAGCGGAAAATATCTACCGCCACCTGGAGATGGGCAAATCCCCTCGGCAAGCGGCAATCGACGGATCGGTGGAGATGTTCCCTGCGGTTCTGACGGCGACGATGACGACGGTCTTCGCCTTTTTGCCTCTGCTGATCATGAGCGGTCAGCTGGGCGTCTTCATGAAGGTCCTGCCGGTGATGATCACGATTCTGCTCCTGAGCTCTCTCTTTGAAGCCTTCTACTTTCTGCCCTTGCACGCCAAGGAGCTCTTCAGTATCGGCAAACGAATCGACCACCACGAGCCCAGCCCTTTTTGGGACCGGTCCGTCGAACTCTACGGTGCTCTGCTGGCGCGACTGCTTCGCTACAAAAAGCTCTCGCTTTTGCTCCTGGTAACGGCTATCTTTCTGGGAACCTTCGCCCTGCTCAAAACCAGCCGCTTCCAGCTCTTTCCCCCTTTCGACGCCAGCCAGATCTACATCAGCGGCAAAGTCGACGTCCGCCATCGCCTGGAAGAGACCGAAGCCTATATGAGCCGGATCGAAAAGTCCCTCCTGCAAGAGTTCAATGCCAGCAAGGACATCTCCTCCATCACCTCCATCGTCGGGATCCGCTTCTTCCCCGATCAGTCCTTCGAATCGGGGGAGCACCTCTTCCATATTTTCATCAATCTTCACGAGCGAAAACCCCAAAACTTTTTCGACAAATATATCAATCCCTGGCTCTCCCTGGAGTACGACGACCACGATATGCTCCGGGAGCACAGCGCCCAGGAGATCCTGTCCCGGGTCAAAAAGACGCTAAAAAAATTTGAAAACCTCAAAATCGAAGGAGGCAAAGCGCCCCTCTTCCGGGAGCTCAGCGCCTTTGTCCCCCAGACCGGTATCGTCGGCCACGATATCGAGATCGGCATCGCCGGCACTGATTCAGCCAAGATCTTCGATGCCCTCCACCGACTGGAGAAGAGGCTCGCCCAGATTCCCGGCGTCACCGAAATCAGTGACAATGCCAAAGAGGGACCTCAAGAACTCAAACTCCGTCTTAATAAATACGGGGAGCGACTCGGTTTTGACGAAGGTAAGCTCGTCGCCGCTCTTCGGGGGCTCTTCCTCGAAGCGGAATACGGCAAAATGTTCGATCGAGAGGGCCTGATCCGCATCCGACTCCAAGGAAAGGGCAAAGACAGAAACGTCGATCTGCGTACGCTGCGCCTGAGCACCCCCGACGGCTCGGCGCAGGTCGCCTTGGGGGATATCACCGACTTTATCTACAAAAAAAGCATGCTCAAACTCTACAAGGAGGACGGAGAACGGGTCTGGACCGTCACCGCCCGAGTCGAAAAGTCCAAAAATCTCCCCTCGGTAGTGATGGAGAAGATCGCCCCCTTTCTCCAATCTCTTCGCAAAGAGGGGATCAAAGTGATCGTCAAAGGGGAAGAGAAAGAGAACCGACAGGTCAAACGGGAGATGGGTCAGGCGGCGGTGATCGCTCTCTTTCTGATCTTCCTGGCCCTGGTCTGGATGTTCAATTCCGTCGTCCTGCCACTGATTACCATTTCGGTGATTCCCCTCTCGGTCTTTGGAGCCCTGCTGGGAGCGCGGATCATGGGGCTCAATCTCACTATGCCCGGGGTCATGGGGATCGTCGGCCTTGCCGGGGTCGTGGTCAACGACGCCCTGATCATGCTCGATTTTATCCGGGGCTCCAAAAGCTACGCCGAAATGGTCCAAAAGGCCGGGATGCGCCTGCGGCCCATCTTCTTGACCTCCCTGACGACGGTGCTGGGGCTCTTGACCCTGATTTTCTTTGCCAGCGGCCAGGCCCTGATCATCCAACCCATGGCCGTGAGCCTGGGATTCGGCATCGCCTGGGCGACGGTGCTCAACCTCATCTACATCCCCCTGATGTATGCGGTGATCTACCGGGTCAAGAAGAAGTAATCTTTCCAGACAGTGTCATGAGAGCTTCAAGAAGCTGATGCATGTCGTCCACCGATCAACAATTTTTGGCTATCATCCTCTCGCAATGCTCTTTGGGTTCTGTCTTTTTAAATGGGTCTTCCATCGTAATCGTGCCGTCATGTAGTTGAAATAATACACCACTTCAGTCACTCATTAACACTTTTTCTCTTCGCCTCAAATGCTCTATAGGCTCTAATA
The DNA here is from genome assembly GCA_026983875.1 of Campylobacteraceae bacterium. Lineage (GTDB taxonomy): Bacteria > Campylobacterota > Campylobacteria > Campylobacterales > Sulfurovaceae > Nitratifractor. The sequence goes on along the minus strand of JALSTG010000162.1, from coordinate 3,465 downwards.
GTTCCACCGTCACTTCACTCTGGCGATGGTATTCCTTTAAAATTTTAGTCAACGCTTCATCACTCATTTGATCATGAATAGATGTTTGAAATGGTGCAATAAAAAATAGTGTTGGTTTAAAAACTCTTCTTCTAAACTCTACATTTCCTGTAATTTTCACTCTTTTATTATCAATAATAGCCCATCCGCTATCATATTCCGTTCTGGATATTTTTTTATTACCATAAACAGCCAACTCTTCATCCCCAGCATCTTCCGAATATTCATACAAACCACTTGGCTCCATATGATCTGTCTCAAGAATAATGCAACTTCCTCCAAATCCTGAAAAATGTTTAAATATCCAAACACTCTTTATATTCATTTCTATATAACCAATTTTCCACACATTAAGTTCTAAGGATATCTTTTTTATACTGTCATTTAAAGCATTGTTTGTTCCTCCCTGTGTCCACCAAAGGCGAACATCATCAACTTCTGGATTGCCTTTATCCAGAAGCAAACGATTTAATCTCGACAAATCATTCATTATGTGATTAATATCATCTTGATCATAGAATTGAGAAAAACCCTGCTTTCCTAGTGTATATTTATCGATAATATTATCTTCAAACTCAAATAATCCATCATCCCATCGTAGACCGGATCCTCTTCTCTTCTGCTCTTCCAAATAACTTTCAATTTCTCTTTTAGTGGCAAAACGATCCTGAGGATTTTGTGCGAGAAGCTTTTCGATAACAAATTGATACTTCTCATACCTTTTGTCATAAGAGCTCAACCTTCTAACACCCTGTCCTCGAATAATGTCTCCAGTTATCAACCAATATAACACTTGACCTACAGCAAACCAATCAGCTTGTTTAGTAATTTCATTAAACTTTAGATAAGGTTGCGACTGTTCAGGTGCTGAGAAAGAAAAATTTGCCAACCTTTCTTTCTCTTTTGTTTCAATGAACTTAACATGAGAAGGATCATCAAACTTTGCTATATCAAAATCTCCCAAAACCAATTTTTTTTCGACAAAGAAGAAGTTTTCCGGCTTAATATCACGATGGATTATTTCATGATAATGTATAGTGTCAACTATTTTTAGTATATCAATAAAAAGTTTTTCGAACATATCAAATGAAAGTTCATTATCTTTTGACCAGTCTTTTAATGTCATTTTTGCTTTTGGCATTATTACATATGGCAAGACTGTAGTCTTATCTATTTGTATTTTGTCAATATGAATTTGTGGTAGCACTACAGCAGTATGTTGTATTTCCGAGATGTTAATATATGCTTGCATAAACCGCTTAAATACTTTTGATTTCTTTTCATGTATGTTTTCAAATAAAAATTTGATTGCATATGCTTTAGTGTCTAGAAATGCTTCACGTACTGAAGATGTGCCTCCTTCTCCAAGTTGACCACCTATTTTGAACTCGCCAAATATATTATGAATTGTTTTATTTTCTTGTAGGAATTTTGATAAAAGTTTACGAAGCATTATTTTAATTTTTCTCCATAACGGATATGTCTTAATGAATGTGGCCATAAAGCACACAACCCATTGTTTGAAAGTTTGATGGTTTGTTGCCACAGTATCTCAACACAGTACATTTTCTATCGCTTAATTTTTTGGCTATGCATTATCCGACTTTGAAAAAGTGATGTATCTATCAATCCTTTGAATGAACTATAACATATGCACTGGCTCAGCCGTTTATTCCAGGCGCTCTTTCGCTTTGGCGACAATTTCCTCGTCCTCCGCCAGATCGAGCCAGCGGAACTTCTGACCGCTTTGGATCGTGCCGTCGAGGATGTCGCCGCTGTCGCGGTAGAGCAGGTCGAGACGGGCGATCTCGAAGCCGCTGGTCGTCTCGCAGAAACGCTCCAGACGCTCGCTGCTCTGGGCTTGAGTGTAGAGAAAACACCAGCTCTCCAGACCGTTACGCCCCACCCGGCCCCGCAGCTGATGAAGCGTCGCCAGCCCCAGCCGCTCGGCGCCCACGACGACGATGGTGGTCAGCCGCGGCAGACTGATACCCACTTCGATGACCGTCGTCGCCAGGAGGATTCGCCCCTTCTCTCGAAACTCCAGAAGGATCTCCTCTTTGTTCCGGTCCCGGCCGTGGGTGACATAGACTCCTTCGAAACGCTTCTCCCAGAATCCCCTGGCTTCGTCGATGGACTGATAAGGGATCTGCTCGCTCTGCTCCACCAGGGGATAGACGATGAGCACCTGATGATCCCGCTTCAGCTCTGCTTCGATGTGCTCCAGCAGTTCGGGAAAATCACTACGGCCGATCACCCGGGAGTGGACCCTCTTTTCAAAAGGGGTCTGGGTGATAAGACTGACGTCGATAAGCTCCGACTCCATCATCGCCTGGGTCCGGGGGATCGGCGTAGCGGAAAACTGCAGATAGTGAGGACGCCGTTCCCGTCGGCTGACCATCGTTTCGAGCATGGCGCGCTGTCGAGTGCCGAAACGGTGTTGCTCGTCTACCATCACCAGGGCCGCGTCGGGAAGATCCTCCAGATAGAGAAGCGCGTGGGTACCGATAATAAAATCGGCGCTGCGGTAATCTCCTTCACTTCCGTTTTGCATCACCAAAGCGACACTCAGATCACCGGGGAGATGCTTGCAGGCCTCTTCGTAGAGCTGTCGGGCGAGGATCGACGTGGGAGCCATCAAAAGAGCCCGATCCTTCCCGGCGATCGTGGCCGCCGCCAGGATCACCATCGTCTTGCCGCTTCCCACGTCACCGATAACCATCCGCCGGGCTGCCCGATCTTCGCGTCCCAAATCCTCCCTTACTTCAGCGATGACCCGACGCTGATCCTCCGTCAGCTCGAAGGGAAGCCCCTTGACGAAAGGCTCCACCGAAGCCCTCACAGCCTTCAGTGCCGGATAGTCCCGGCGTTTGCCCCGGAGCTTCTTGAGATGGTTGAAGGCTTCGACGAATTTCAGATCCTCCAGAAGTTCCCCGGAGAACTCGGCGGGGGGAGCCGCGCCGAAACGCTCAGGGAAATGTAGACGCAATAGATGCCCGACCTCCCGGCTCTGCAATCCCTCCCCATAGAGAGCCCGCTCGGTAACGAAGGTCTCCATCAACACGCGGATCTCGCTCTCTTTGAGGGGTGTTTTGTATCGGGGAAGGATCCGTCCGTACTCTTTCAGGGAGCGGGGCTGGAGGATCTGGGGCCACCCTTTGTAGAGAGAGACCTTACCGTGAATCACATGGCGACTCCCCGGCTCGAAGAGCCGCTGATGGTAGGGGGTGGCTTTGAAGAAAATGCCGGTAATCTGCCGGCCCAGGCCCGGCAGGTCGAAGCGCACGCTCATCCGGCCTCCCTGGAGATTGCGCTGCCGCACCGTCGCCTCGAAGGTCTGGGTCCTGCCCTCCTCAATCGAATCGCTAAGGCGGGTGTCCTCGTAGCCTGATGGCAAGATCAGTGCCAGATCCAGCAGGGTCCGGA
>JALSTG010000161.1 GCA_026983875.1 Campylobacteraceae bacterium | reverse complement strand
CTACAGCGAGCCTGGCGATGGAGTGATCGTCCAGACGCCGATCTATCCTCCCTTCCTTTCGGCTGTCCGCCGCAACGGCAGAAAACTTCTGGAGAACCGCCTCATTGTGGAGGAGGATGGCTGCATCATCGATTTCGAGGATCTGGAGGCCAAGGCGCAGGAGGCGAAGCTTCTGCTTCTGTGCTCGCCTCACAACCCCTCCACACGGGCCTGGAGTGAGGGGGAGCTTCTGCGTATCGCCGAGATCGCCCGGCGTCATGATCTCATCGTCGCCTCCGACGAGATCCACAGCGATCTGGTCTACGACCGGCCTCATCTTCCTTTCGGCGCGCTGCCGGGAATGGCGGAGCGTAGTCTCGTGCTCCACGCCCCTTCCAAGACCTTCAACATCGCCGGCCTCAATACCTCCTACGCCCTGATCCCCAACGACTCCCTTCGCCGCCGTTACATAGCGGCCCATGAGCGGGCGGGGCTGGACAACGGGAACCTCTTTGGCATCACCGCCCTCAGCGCCGCCTACGAGGGAGGAGAAGCATGGCTGGAGGCGATGCTGGAGTATTTCCGGGAAAATATCGCCTATGTGCGGGAGTTTATGGCCGAACATATGCCCAGGATCCGCCCTCTGCCTGTGGAGGCGACCTATCTGATCTGGCTGGATTGTCGCCAGATGGGTCTGGATGATGATGCGCTGCAGCGCTTTTTCCTCGATAGGGCCCGGCTCGCTCTCAACCCGGGGGTGAGTTTCGGCGAAGCCGGCCGCGGATTTATGCGCCTGAACATCGGCACCTCCCGAGAGATTCTTCAAGAAGCGATGGCGCGTTTGAAGCAGGCTTACGAGGCATGGGAGTCGGGGGAATGATGCGGCGTCTCTTCCTTGCTTTCGCACTCTTGGGGGCTTTGGCTTCGGCGAGTCTGCCCGTCGCCATCGACAACTTTATCACCCAGGACAAGATCGACAAAAGCCGGCTCAGCCTTCTCGTCACCGAGACCAAAAGCGGCCGCGTCGTTGCCGATTATCGGGCTGACGAGTCGCGCCCTCCCGCTTCGGTGATCAAATTGGCGACGACCTATGCCGCGCTGAGAACCTTCGGACCGCAGTGGCGATGGCCGACGGATTTTCTCTATACCGGCAGGCTCAGGTACGGGACGCTCAAAGGAGACCTGATCGTCAAGGCCTACGGCGATCCGACCTTTTCGAGCAGGGATATTCCCTCCATCGTCGCCCGTCTCAAGCGGATCGGAATTCGCCGAATTGCCGGCGATCTGGTGATCGACCGGAGTTTTTTTGCTACCGACGGCCGGATCAGCTCGGGCTTCGACAACCACCTTTACAGTGAGTACAACGCTATGCCTGACGCTTTGATGTTCGACGATCATCTCTGTCGGGTCATCGTCGATACGAGTACCGGCAGGGCCAAGGCCTACAAGAGGTTTGCCGATCCCGGCTTTCGTCTGGTCAACAGGCTGGAGGTCACCGATAAAGCCTGCCGCGGCCGTTACAGCTGGCCGCGGGTGAGGATCGTTCGGGAGAACGGGAAGCCTACGGTTATTCTCTCGGGGGCGATCTCGAAGCATTGCCGCCCCCAAAAGATCGATCGGGTCCTGAGTCGCCCCTACCACGCCTTCGCCTCGGCTCTGCTGGAGGAGTTGGCCCGGCAGGGGATAGACTTTGACGGAACTGTGCGTCTGGGACGAGTACCCCGGGGGGCACGGGAGCTGATGACCCACTACTCGATCCCTTTGATCAAGATCCTTGCCAAGACCAACAAAAAGTCCAACAATCTCTATGCTCGTCATATCTTTCTTCTCCTCGGGGCCAAGCTCTACGGCGCCCCGGCGACGGAGGCCAAAGGCCGCAAAGCGGTGAAAAAGATCCTAGGAGACCGGGGAATCTTGGGGAATGAAACGGTGCTGGATAACGGCTGTGGGCTCTCCCGACGGACCCGCACGACGGTGCGGGCGATCCATAAGCTCCTGCAGGATGCTTACCGAAGCTATGCCTGGAGCTGGATGGGGACCCTGGCGATCGCCGGGGTGGACGGGACCATCCGCAAACGCTATCGCAATACTCCGGTACGCAAACGGGCCTGGATGAAGACCGGAACCCTCAAAAACGCCAAGAACATTGCCGGCTATGTCAAAGGGCGCAGCGGGAAGCTCTATACGGTGGTCATCTTCTACAACGGCCAGAAACGCTGGCTGGGGGCTCTGCTGCAAAACCAGATCCTGGAGTGGATCGTCAAGAGCAAATAAAGATCTTTATTTGCTCTTGAGATGAAGAGTGAAGAGTGAAAAACGAAAAGTGATAAGTATTGATCGGCGTGGCTTTGCGACAGCTTTATCGGAGATTTAGTGCTTTGAGCTTTTCGCCAACCAAGGAGCAAAGATGACTTTTGAGACCTACCCCTTCGAGAAGCTGACGCAGCTGCTGGAAGGGATCGAGCCCAACCACGAGTACGCTCCCATGAGCCTAACTATCGGAGAGCCCCAGTTCGAGACGCCGGAGTTTATCCGCCGGGAGTTATGCGATGCGGCGGCGCTGCTTAACAAATATCCCAAGACGGCGGGAGAGGAGTATCTCAAAGGGGCGATGCTGAGCTATCTGAAGGAGCGATTCGGCCTGGAGCTGGAGCCGTCACAGCTGATTCCGACCTTCGGGACGAGGGAGCTACTCTTCAACTTCCCGCAGTTTCTGCTCCACGACAAAGCCGAGCCGATGATGGCCTTCCCCAATCCCTTCTATCAGATCTACGAAGGCGCGGCGATTGCGTCTCGGGCGAAGATCGTACATCTCGATCTCCTCTCCCAACACGGCTTTCTCCCCCAAATTGACGAAGAGAAGCTCAGAGAATGCGACCTGGTGATTCTCAACAATCCCAACAATCCCACCGCTTCCGTCATGGAGATGGAGGAGTTGCGGCGTTGGGTGGGTCTTGCACTGGAACATGATTTCGTGCTGCTCAGCGACGAGTGCTATATCGATCTCTATCTGGAGCGTCCCGTTCCCTCGATTCTCGAAGCGAGTCTGGCCGAGGGCAATGAAGAGTTTCGCAATGTTCTGGCCGTCAACTCCGTCTCCAAGCGTTCCAGCGCTCCGGGGTTGCGCAGCGGATTTATCGCCGGGGACCGGGAGATCCTGGCGGAGTATCTGCGCTATCGGACCTATGTGGGATGCGCTTCTCCTTTGCCGCTGCAAAAAGCTGCGGCGGCAGCCTGGAGCGATTCGGAGCATGTGGAGGCGTTCCGGGCGAAGTATCGGCGCAATTTCGAGTTGGCGGAGGAGATCCTGGGGATTCCCGCCCCGGAAGCGACCTTTTATATCTGGATGGAAGTCGGCGACGAGCTGGCCTTTACCCGGGAGCTCTATCGTCGCTATAATCTGAAGGTACTTCCGGGATCCTTCCTGGGGCGTCACGGTATGGGCGAGGGATATGTCCGCCTGGCTCTGGTCTATGAAGAGGAGCCGATGGGCGAAGCGCTCGAAAGGCTTGCAGCCTTTCGAAGTGAAGAGTGAAAGCAAAGGATGAAAATGAACGAGGAAGAACAGATCGACCTGGAGGCCTTGAAAAAGGATCCCGAGTTTCAAGAGAACCTGAGGCTCTTGGAAAAAGAGATGAAATCCCAGCGCTCCATCGCCAAGGGGTATCAGCTCCTGGACGCGAAGCTGCTGATGGAGGAGGACGGGGAGACGATCGACGAGATCTTCACCTTTATCGTCAATGAAGCCTTCGACCGCCTAGCCCAAACCCTCAGCGAAGAGAAGAAGTTCGACATGAGCGATCCCGAGCAGTGGGCGACGGTCCGGGCGATCTACGAGCATGGGATCCAGCGTTACAGCGAAAAGGACATCAAAGGGGCCCGGGAGATCTTCCTGATCCTCTACTATACGGTGACGGAAGAGGAGCTGCGTGATGCCTTCATGATTCATGCCGCCGCCGTCGCCGCCGGGCACGACTTCGACAGCTTCATCGAAAACCTGGCCGATGTCAAGTCTATCAATCCCAACGATGCGACGGCCTTTTTTATCACCAGCTTCGTGCAGCCCAACGACATCCTCCTTCAGATGTTCGCCAAAGAGGTGGCCGAAGGCAAAGAGCTGCTCGCCAAGATGGAAGAGCACTCCAAAAAGAGTGAAGAGTGAAAAACGAAAAGTGAATAGTTAAGGTTAGCGTTGCTTTACAACGCTTTTTTTTGAGGTATGAAAGAAGAAGTGAAAAGCCTATGAAGATTCATTTTATCGGAATCGGAGGTATCGGGCTCTCGGCCCTGGCCAAGTTCCTGGCGGGGCGGGGGCACACGATCAGCGGCAGCGATATGCGTCAGAGCGAGATCACCGACGATCTGGCGCTCAATTACGGGGCCAAGATCACCATCCCCCATCATCCCGACGCGGTGGAGGGGGCGGATCGGGTGATCTATTCGGCGGCGGTACGTCCCAGCAACGTCGAGTATCAGCGGGCCAGAGAGCTGGGGATCGAACTTCTCAGCCGCAAAGAGGCGCTGAAGTATATCCTCGAAGACAAAGAGGTCTATGCCGTCGGCGGAGCCCACGGCAAGAGCACTACTTCGGCGATGCTGGCCGCACTTCTGCCCGAGACCAATGCGCTCATCGGCGCCATCTCCAAAGAGTTCGGCTCCAATGTCCGCAGTGCGGAGAACGACAGAGTGGTCTTCGAGGCCGACGAGAGCGACGAGAGTTTTCTCAACTCCCACCCTCATCTGGCAATCGTCACCAACGTCGAGCCCGAGCATATGGAGTATTACGAGTATGACGAGGCGCGCTTTTACAATGCCTATCGCAAGTTTCTCGAACTGGCGAAGATCCGGGTGCTCAACGGTGACGACCCTTTCCTCGCCTCCTTGGCGGGAGAGATGGAATCGCACTATCTCTATCCCTCCCGGGAGATCAAGGATCTGGAGCTCATCCTGGTGGATGGTGAACCCCATACCCGGTTTGCACTGCGAGACCTGGGGAGCTTCGAAGTCTTCGGCTTTGGGGCGCATATCGCTCTGGACGCGGCCCTGGCGATCCTGGCGGCTATTGAACTGGGAGAGAAGCCCGAGGCGCTCCGGGAAAGGCTGCGTAACTATCGAGGGATCAAAAAACGCTTCGACATGATCCAAAACGACGAAAATCTGGTCGTTATCGACGACTACGGTCACCACCCCACCGAGATTTTCGTGACCCTCGAAGCTCTGAAACACTTCCAAAAGATGCGGAGGCTCCCTCGGCTCAAAGCGATCTGGCAACCCCATAAATATACCCGGACTCTGGACAATCTCAAAGGTTTCGTCGACTGTTTCGAAGGGGTAGACGAGCTGGTGATCCTGCCGATCTGGTCTGCGGGGGAGATCGAGATCCCCATCGACCTCAAGGGCGCCTTTGCCCGCTACCAGCCCATTATGGCCGATCGGGTGACCCGGGAGGGAGGCGTGGTCAAGATCCTCGACCGCCAAGGACAGGTGATCCGTGAATTTCGGGAGGGACTCGTCGCCGCCTTCGGGGCGGGAGATATCACCTATCAGATACGGGGTGAAGGCTAAAAAGAGGTTTTTCCGTCTCCTCCGTTTTTCCGTCACGCTATAATCGCAGACAAAAAGGCATCGATGAAGGTAGAAAAGATCAACGAACGGCCCTTGCCCGATCGCCTCGACCTGAGAGGATATCTGGAGCGATTCGGCCGCTTTCTGGCCCGTCCCAAGCCGGTGGCGATGGAGGGGGATATCCATCAACACTTTCGATTTGTTCGGGCTTTGGGGCAGGCGGAGATCCCCGAGCCTCCCGAGATGCCCGATCTGGAAGATCGTTTGGCTCGGCTGCGCAAGCAGGGGGTTCTGCATCTGGACGAGCTGTTCGATTTTGTTCGGATGATCCGCTACTTCAACCGTCTCCGTGCCCTGGGACTACCCGAGCCGGTAGGGAGCTGGATCGTAGAGATCGAAGTGCCCGACGAGGTGCGGGAGGTGACGCAGTATTTCACCGACGAGGGGGAGCTAAGCAGCGAAAAAGAACCGGAGCTCTATGATGTGGAGCTGGCCCTCAAGCGACACCGCTCGGAGATCCGGGAGAGTCTGAGGCGTCTGACCCACGCTTCGAAGCTTCAGGAGTACCTGGTCGATACCCAGATCCACTTGCAAAACGGGGAAGAGACGCTTCTAGTCCGGGGCGGCTTCTCCCAGGCGGTCAAGGCGACGGTGGTGGGGCGCAGCTCGGGGGGATTTTTCTATATCCTCCCGGAGCAGATACGGCAGCTCAAGGAGCGGGAGGCGGAGCTTTTGAGCCGAAAAGAGGCGATCGTCTGGCGCTACTGTCGGGAGTTTTCGGCTCATTTCCACCGCTGGGAGCGTTTCTTGGGCTGGTTGGACCGGCAGTTCGACCGCTTTGACCACTACCAGGCCCGGGTGCGTTTCGCCCGGAGTTACGACTACGAATTTGTTCTCCCCCACAAAGGCCGGGAGATCGTCCTCCATGACTTCGCCCATCCGGCGATCGAAAAGCCCGTTCCGGTGAGCATCGACGTCTCCAAGCCTATTGTCCTCATCACCGGGGTCAACGCCGGAGGCAAGACCATGCTGCTCAAGTCGATCCTTTCCGCCGCCTGGATGGCCAAGTATTTGCTACCTTTCCGTTGCGACGCCGCCCGGACGAAGATCGGCCACTACAAGCATCTCGAAGCGATCATCGACGATCCCCAGTCGGTCAAGAACGACATCTCCACCTTCGCCGGACGGATGCTGGAGTTCGCCCGGCTCTTTCGGGAGCGCGACGCTTTGGTGGGGGTCGACGAGATCGAGCTCGGCACCGACGCCGACGAGGCGGCGAGCCTCTTTCGGGTCCTCCTGGAGGAGCTGAAGCGCCGGGAGATGACTTTTGTGGTGACGACCCACCACAAACGCCTGGCCTCTCTGATGGCGGCCGAAGAGGATGTGGAGCTGGTCGCCGCCCTCTACGACGAGGAGCGCCGGCGCCCCACCTACACCTTTCTCCAGGGCAGCATCGGCAAGAGCTACGCTTTCGAGACCGCCGAGCGCTACGGCATTCCGGTACCGGTCGTGGAGCGTGCCAGGGAGTTCTACGGCGAGGACAAAGAGCGGCTCAACGAACTGATCGAGCGCTCCACCCGCCTGGAGGCCGAAATGCGCCGAAAGATTGCCGAAGTGGAGTCCACCACCGAAGCGCTGCGACGAAAAGAGGCCCGCCTCAAGGAGCTGGAGGAGCAGATGCGCGAGGAGCAGCGCAGAGTCCTGGCGACCCTGGAAAACCGTTACAACGCCGCGACCAAACGGGCCCTGGCGGCACTGAAAAAGGCGGAAAACACCGAAGCCCGTCAACTTCTCAACGAAGCCCACCGTCACAAAGAGCGGGCCAAGCTCCGGCGCAAGGAGGAGCGTCAGCATCCCAATTTTCAAGTCGGTCAAAAGGTGCGCTATCGCTCCCATACCGCCGAGATCCTCTCCCTCAAGGAGAAGGAGGCGATGATCTCCGTGGACGGCATGAAGCTCCGGGTGCCTCTAAGGGAGCTCACTCCTGCCGTCGAGCTTCCCAAGGTCAAAAAGCCCAAGGCAAAGCGCAGTACCGATGTCAGGGTGGAGAAGGGCGAGCGGGCGGCATTGCACATCAAGCTGCTGGGGATGCGGGCCGAGGAGGCCGAGGAGGCGTTGGACGCCTTTCTCTCCGATGCACTGCTTCACGGCATCGGCGAAGTGGAGATCATCCACGGCACCGGCACCGGCGTCCTCGCCCGGGTCGTCTCCGATTTTCTCAAGCGCCACCCCCGGGTGAAAAAGTTTTACCGGATGCCGGGCAATATGGGAGCGACCATCGCGGAACTCTAAACATACGACCTTCCCTCAGCACCGCGACGGTATAATAAACGCAAAATATGCACAAAGGATCGTTTCGTGAGTCTAAAAGATGAATTGAACTATGTCAAAGAGGAGCTCAGCAGCGACGAGAAGCTGCTTGAGAGCGCCTTTCGTCTGGAGAAGTTTTACAAAAAACATCGCGTCAAGATCTTTGCGCTTCTGGCGGTGATCGTCGTAGCCTTCGGTGCGAAGGCGGGCTACGGGGCCTGGAAAGAGCATCGCCTGCAGTTGGCCAATAGCGCCCTCCTGAAGCTGGAGAAAAACCCGGCCGATCAGGCGGCCCTGGCCGAGCTCAAGGCCAACAACCCGAAGCTCTATATGCTCTATCGCTATTCGACAGCGGTCGATAGTGCCAAGCCCCAGGAGCTCAAGGAGCCTGCCGCCTCCAAGGATGTGAGGCTCCAGGACCTCGCCCGCTACCACGAAGCGGTCCTGGCGATGCGGGCCGGTGACTCCCGCTACTATCCCGACCTTTCCAAAGTCGAGAAGGCCTATCTCGCCCTCAAGGCGGGCAAAAAAGCGGAGGCCCGCCGAGAGCTGGAGCTGATCGCGGAGAACTCTCCCGTCGCAAGCATCGCTCGGCTGCTGCGCCATGCGGCATTGAAATAAAGAGGAGGACTCCATGTCGATTCGTCTGCTTTTTGTCGGCCTGAGCCTGGCACTGTTCCTTGACGGTTGTGCGACCTCCTTTTTCAACAGTCGCAAGAGCTTCGAGCCCGAAAAGACCCAAAGCGCCTCCGCTGCCGTGAGCAAGACCGGCAAAGAGGCCGTCAGCGTCGACCGTGACGGCGTGACCTTTAGCGACGGGACCTTCCTCACCCGTAGAGGAATGAGCTCTATCCGCCTGCCCAAGGGCTTCCACTTCGTCACCCAATCCTCCGCCTATGTCCTGGCGGCGGACGATACGGGAAAGATCCTGCTGATCAATCGCAAGAGTGGCAAGGTCGTCCACGAAGGGAAGCTGGAGTACCCCCTGGTCTCCGCCCTGCTGCGAGGCAAGACGATCTATTACGTCTCCCAGGACAACGTCTTCGGCGTCTACAGCGTCGCCGCCAAAAAGACGCAGGTCTCGGCCAAAGTCGGCCGCGCCTATGCCGTCGATACCCGGATCGCCAACCCCATCGCCATGCAGGGGATGCTGATCGTCCCGACCCTCGACGGCAAGCTGCTTATCATTAATCCCGCCAATCCTCGTGCCGCCCGGGGCTTCGCCATCGGCGACTCCGCCAACCTCAACAACGTGATCTTCCTGAGTCGTCTCGGCGGGCGGATCGTGGCCGCCACGCCCAAGAAGCTCGTCAGCGC
>JALSTG010000160.1 GCA_026983875.1 Campylobacteraceae bacterium | reverse complement strand
GGCTGTTTCAGATCGCTTCGCGGCTGGAGCGGCCCTCCCACTATCTTTTCACCGTGGGCGTGGCACTTCTGATTCTCTTTGCTTTTGTCGTCAACAGCTACGGAATCTCCGGAATTACTCCCATCAAGGGAATCGCCGTACCCTTTCTCAGCTACGGAGGCTCACAGATTCTTGCAAGTTCGGTCGCCATCGGCATGGTGCTGATGGTCTCCAAAACCATTCCCTCATCCAAAAGGAGAACCCATGGGTAGCATCGTCATGACGGGAGGCGGGACCGGCGGACATCTGGCGATCGTGCGAGCGGTCAAGGAGGCTCTGGACGAGTCGCCGGTCTATATCGGCTCAACCGGCGGCCAGGACCGACAGTGGTTTGGGGAGGATGCAGGTTTTGTCGCCCGATATTTTCTTGAGACCCGGGGAGTCGTCAATCAGGGACTTGCAGGAAAGGTCCGCTCACTGGGGCTCTTGGGCAAAGCGGTCCTTCGGGCCCGTCGCCTACTCAGGGAACATCAGGCGACCGTCGTCTTCTCCGTCGGAGGGTACTCGGCGGCACCGGCGGCGGTGGCGGCAATCCTTTCGGGCATTCCTCTTGTAATTCATGAACAAAACGCGGTTTCCGGCAGCCTCAATCGACTTCTGCGCCCTTTTGCCAAGGCCTTTCTCTCCTCCTACGACGAAAATAGTCCCGTGAAGGCCTATCCGGTCAAATCGATCTTTTTTGAAAAAGCCCGGGTGCGCCACGCACCCCGAACGATCCTTTTTCTGGGAGGCTCTCAGGGGGCAGTGGCGATCAATAATCTCGCCCTGGAGCTGGCCCCGGCACTGAAAGCGCGGAATATCTCCATCCTTCATCAGGCCGGTGAACGCAATATCGATGCGGTGCGTCGTGCTTACGAAGCGATGGGAATCGAAGCGGAGGTCTTCGGCTTCAGCGATCGGATTCCCGAGCTGATGGAACGGGCCGATTTTGCCGTGGCCCGGGCAGGGGCTTCGACCCTTTGGGAACTGGCGGCCAACGGTCTGCCCACGCTCTTCGTCCCTTATCCTTATGCGGCAGGAGATCATCAGTATCACAACGCTCTCTTTTTGGCTGCACGTAACCTCGCCTGGGTTCTACGAGAAGAGGAGCTTGAGGGAGGGAAGGTCCTGGACCTGATGAAGCAAGATCTTTCCATCCCCAGTAGAGGGCTCATTGACTTCACTCCCCGAAGCGGCGCCGAAGAGATCGCAAAGCTGCTCAAAACTCTGGCTGTGTAGGCGGAATATTGCCTGTGCAGTACCATTTCAATCCTTTTTCTAATAACCTATTGCCAATAACCAATAACCCTTGTCCCCCTTTTCGCTAAAATAACTCCAATTTTCCACCGAGGATCAATTGACTATGGATATACGCAAACTCTATCTCGACTATTTTGCCTCCAAGGGCCACAAGGTCGTCCCCAGCTCTCCGCTGGTGCCCGAGGATCCGACGCTGCTCTTTACCAACGCCGGTATGGTGCAGTTCAAGAGCATCTTTACCGGCGAAGCGCCGATTCCCGAGCCTCCCCGAGCCACCAGCTCCCAGACCTGTATCCGTGCCGGGGGCAAACACAACGACCTGGACAATGTAGGCTACACCGCGCGGCATCACACCTTCTTTGAAATGCTGGGTAACTTTAGCTTTGGCGACTACTTCAAGAAAGAGGCGATCGCTTATGCCTGGGAGTTCGTTACCTCCCCCGAGTACCTGGGCCTGCCCGTCGATCGACTCTGGGTGACGGTCCATGAGAGCGACGACGAGGCTTATGAGTACTGGAAAGCGCATATTGCCGAAGAGCGGATCAAACGCTTCGGAGACAAGGACAACTTCTGGCAGATGGGCGATACGGGTCCCTGCGGGCCGTGCAGCGAAATCTTCTACGATCAGGGGGAGGAGCATTTCCACGGTCCAGAGGATTATATGGGCGGCGACGGGGATCGTTTCCTGGAGATCTGGAACCTGGTCTTTATGCAGTATGAGCGTGACGCTGAGGGTACACTGCACCCCCTCCCCAAACCCAGCATCGATACCGGCATGGGCCTGGAACGGGTCGTGGCGATCAAGGAAGGGGTCTACAACAACTACGACTCCAGCCTCTTCCGTCCTCTGATCGAAAAGATTACCGAGATCGTCGGTCGTGCACCTACCGAGGATACCGTCGCCAGTTATCGGGTCATCGCCGACCATCTGCGCTCGACAACCTTCCTTCTGGCCCAAGGGGTGAGCTTCGACAAGGAGGGGCGTGGCTATGTCCTGCGTCGGATCATGCGCCGGGCAATCCGCCACGGTTATCTTCTGGGCCTACGGGAACCCTTCATGCACCGGCTGGTCGATACCCTTGTCGAGCAGATGGGGACGCACTACGACTACCTCCCTGCGCGGGCCGAGGCGGTCAAGCAGGCGATGCAGACGGAGGAGGAGCGTTTCTTTGAGACCATCGAAGCGGGGATCAAGCTCTTCGCCCAGGAGTTGGAGCGTACCACGGATACTTTCAGCGGAGAGGTGGCCTTCAAACTCTACGATACTTACGGTTTCCCCCTGGACCTGACCCAGGATATGCTCCGGGAGAAGGGGATCGACCTGGATCTGGAGGCTTTTGAAGCCAAGATGGCCGAGCAGAAGGCCAAATCCCGGGCGGCCTGGAAGGGCAGCGGCGATGCGGCGGTCAGCGGCGACTTCAAAGCCTTGGAGGAGAAGCACGGCGTCAACCGCTTTGTGGGCTACGATCTGACGGAGGTCGAGACCAAAGTCGTAGCTCTACTGGACGAGAGCTACAAAGAGACCGAGGCGCTCAGCGGTATGGGATGGGTCCTTCTTGATCCCACGCCTTTTTATGCCGAGTCCGGTGGTCAGGTGGGAGATCGGGGGGAATTGATCGTCTTTGACGGAGGTCCCAATATCAAAATCCTCGATACCCGCAAGTTCAACGAGCTCAACCTCTCCCTGGTCGATACCGAAGGTAGCCTTCTTCGCGTCGGCGAGACGGTGACGGCCAAGGTCGACGACTCCCGCCGCCAGATCGCCAAGCACCACAGTGCTACGCATCTGCTCCACGCTGCATTGCGGGATATCCTGGGTGAGCATGTAACCCAGGCGGGATCCTTGGTAGAGGCGGAGCGTCTGCGCTTTGACTTCTCCCACCCCAAGGCTTTGAGCGCCGAGGAGCTGCGCCGTATCGAAGCCTGGGTCAACGATAAGGTGGATCGGGCAATCCCCGCCCACACGGAAGTATTGCCCATCGAAGAGGCTAAAAAAGCGGGAGCTATGGCGCTTTTTGGCGAAAAGTACGGAGATGAAGTACGGGTGGTAAAGATGGGCGAAGCCTCTATCGAGCTTTGCGGCGGGACTCATGTACACAATACGGCAGAAGTTGGACTCTTTCTCATCACCAAAGAGTCCGGCGTCAGCGCCGGGGTCCGCCGGATCGAGGCGGTCTGCGGCCGTGCGGCTCAGCGGGAGGTGCAGAAGCTCCGTCACGAGCGCAACGAGCTCAGCACCGAACTGAAAAATCCCGATCCCCTGACGGGTGTACGCAAGCTCAAAGAACAGCTCAAAAGCCTCAAAGCCGAACTCAACGCCGCCCTGGCTGCCGGAAGCAAAGAGCTGGCCGAAGAGAAGATCGGCGAGGTGACGGTGATTGTGGACGAAGTCTCCGGAGGAGACATTAAAAAGATGATCGACGAGATCAAGAATCGTCATGAGAAAGTGGCGGTGATGCTTTTCATGAAAAAAGGCGACAAAGTCCTGCTGGCCGCCGGCAGTAAAAACACCCCCGTCAAAGCGGGCGACTGGATCAAGCAGATCGCCCCCATCCTCGGCGGCGGAGGGGGAGGACGTCCCGACTTTGCCCAGGCCGGAGGCAAGGATGCCTCCAAACTTCCCGAGGCGATGAGAGCGGCCCGGGCCTATCTGGATGAAATTTTTCGGTCGATCGATCTTTGAGAGTGAGAGTGCAGGAGCGGGGCAGTTTAGTATCGGTTAAGAAAGATCGGGCATATTTCTGAGTAAATCACTCTGAATTAAAAGGGAGCTAAAAATGAGTACACTTTATGCAAATTATGCCCATATCATTATCTTCCTTCATGTCCTGGGTGCCTTTGTCTGGGTCGGAGGGATGATCGCCATTCGCGTAGCGGTCCATCCGGTGATGCAGAGCATTGACGACCCCAAGATTAAGCTGGGAAAGACCCTGGAGATCACCGGACGGCTTTTTGCCCTGGTGGCGCCTTTTATCGTCTTGATCCTCTTGACGGGATTGATCATGGCGATCGCTCTGAAAGGGCATGAGGGATCTCAAAAGGGAATCTTTATCGCCAAGGAGATGATCTGGACACTGATGGCGGTCAACTATCTCTATATGGTCTTCAAGCGTTCTAAAGCCTGGAAGCTCTTCCAAGCCGGCGATCTGAGCGCCGCCAAAGCCTGGGTCGCCAACATCCCCAACCTCCTACTGCCGATCAACATCCTCCTGGGAGTGATCGCACTTTGGCTGGGAATTACGCTGAGAGGAATTGCCTAAAGGCATGATCGAACTAGTTTTTACTCTTACACTCCAATGGAGCGAAAAATGATCCGCCTCTGTTCCGCTTCCCAAAGCCGTGCGCTGCTTTTAAAAAAGTTCGGTATCGAATTTGTCCAGTCCCCTGTCGAATACGACGAAGAGAGCCTAAGCTATGCGACGGCGAGGGAATTTGTCTACCACGCCTCCAAAGGCAAACTGGCAGCGGCGGAAGCGGCCTATGGCCTGGATCTGCCGTTACTGGTGGCCGATACGGTCATCGCAGGGCCCGACGGAGCTCTGCTGCGAAAAGCGAAAGACCGGGCTGACGCCGAGAGGATTTTGAGGCTGCAAAGCGGAGCGGAGATCGCCATCGTCAGCTGTGTGCATCTCAAGTCTCCAAAGCGTTATTTTCTCGATCTCTCCGCTACCCATTATCGTTTTGCCCCCTTCGATGAAGAGGCGCTGCGGCACTACCTCGATAGCGGAGAGTGGCGGGGCAAGGCGGGAGCCTGTATGGTGGAAGGCTTTTGCAAACCCTACATCCGGGAAGTCCGTGGGCTGGAGAGTACGGCGATGGGCTTGCAGGTGGAGATCCTGCGCCCCTGGATCGAGGATTAGCCGTGGGGAAGGGAAACGGGATGAGACCTTTCTGGGAAGAGGATCCGACGGCAAAGACTGCCGCCTTTCCCGGCTATGCTAAAGAACTCGAAGCCCTTCGCCGGGCCGGCCGCTTCCGTAAACGCAGACTCTATCCTGAATCGTTGATCGATTTTGCCTCCAACGACTATCTCGGTTTGGCGCAGAAAAGGGAACAACTCCATCAGGCAGTGAGCCTTCTGGATAAATATGAGAGCCACGGCCCCAAGGCCAGCATGCTGGTCAACGGCACCCATCCGATCCACCGACAGATGGAGGAGGAGTTGGCCGCGGCCAACGGTTTCGAGGCGGGGTTGATGGTCGGCAGTGGATTTTTGGCCAATCTCTCTCTGATCGAAGCGCTGGTGCGAAAGAAGGATCGGCTCTTCATCGACGAAGAATACCACGCCAGCGGAATGATGGCCACAGGGCTTTTTGGGGAGCGGGTGGAGATCTTCCGCCACAACGACCCGGAGGATCTGCGCCGTCGGCTACGCCGCGTTTCGGGAGGACGAAAGATCGTCGCCGTGGAGGGGGTCTACTCCATGGGGGGCGATCTACTCGAGCGCGAGATCTTCCGGGTCGCCGAGGAAGCGGGATCCCTGCTGATTGTGGACGAGGCTCACAGTGCCGGAGTCCTGGGAGAGACGCTCCTCGGGATCTTCGAATACTACGGCATCCAACCCGGCCTGGCTCATGTAAAGATGGGAACACTGGGCAAGGCCTACGGCAGCTACGGCGCCTATATCCTCGCTTCGAAGGAGATTGTCAGCTATCTTGAGAACCGGGCCAAGCCTATCATCTATTCTACCGCACCCTCAGTCGTGGATACAGCGTTGGCGTTGGTAAATTTTCGCCTCTTGAGAAAGCGGGCGGCTCGTTTTCACCGGCGTCTCGAAGCGCGCCGAAAGATCGTCACCGAGGAGCTGGGGCTGGAGATGGGTTCTCAGATTCTTCCCGTGCCGGTCAAGAGTAACCGACAGGCCTTGGAACTTCAAAGAGATCTGATGGGAGAGGGCTTTCTGGTCGGTGCGATCCGCCAGCCCACGGTGGAGCAGCCGATACTGAGGATCATTCCAAGGCTTGGATCTTCCAAAAAAGCGCTGCGACGGCTCCTACGCAGGATCAAGGAGCTGGAATGATTCGTATCAGGAAGCTTCGGATCGAATCGGAGTCCAAGCCGTTGGTGGATTTGAGCTTCGAGATCGACGGGGCTCTGGCCTTGGTGGGCCAGAGCGGCAGCGGCAAATCCCTGACTCTGCGGGCTTTGCTGGGGATGCTTCCCGGAGCGCTGACGTCTCAAATGGAGATCGAAGCGCCCTTCGCCCTGCATCGTGGCGAGACGGTGGCATTCATCCCCCAAAATCCTTTTACGGCTCTCTCGCCCATGACAAAGATTTGCAAACAGTGGTTCGCTTCCGAGGAGAAGGCACAAAAGCTCTTTGAGCTCCTGGGATTGGAGTGGCCGCTTTTTAGGCGCTATCCGCCGCAACTCAGTGGAGGACAGCTTCAACGCGTGAGTTTTGCCATGGCACTCTCCAGCGATCCCCGGCTCCTGCTTCTGGACGAACCGACTACGGCGCTTGATCCCCATCTACGGGAGGAAGTCGCTCGGGTTCTGGTAGAATTGAGACAACGTTTCGGCTTTGCCATGCTCTTCGTCACCCACGATATCAACCTGGCGGCAAAGATCTGTCCCCGGATGCTCGTGATCCGCGAGGGACGGGCTGTAGAGTCGGGATCCAGCGAGAGACTCTTGAGTCATCCCCATGAGGAGTATACCCGCCGCCTTGTCGAAGCGAGTTTTGCCAACAGGGAGTTTCGAACATGATCGGTCGTTTCATCAAAGGCTCCATCATTCTGGCGATTCTCTTCGGTATTGCTTTGGTCGGGGCTTTTGTCTATGCCTATCAGGAGGTGAAGGTCGACGCCAATCAGCTCATCGATTATCGCCCCGAACTCTCCAGTGAGATCTTTGACCGCAACGGCAAACATCTGGCCTATGTCTTCAAAAAACGTCATCGCCTCTATGCGACCTTCGACGAACTGCCTCCCCGTCTCGTCGAAGCCCTCATCGCTACGGAGGATACCCGCTTCTTCGAGCATCACGGCGTCAATCCCGACGCGATTCTCCGGGCCATCGTCGCCGATATCAAGGCGGGGCGTTTCATCGAGGGCGGCAGTACCCTGACCCAGCAACTGGTCAAAAACAAGCTCCTCTCCAGCCGCAAAAAACTGGCCCGAAAGCTCAAAGAGGCGATTCTCGCCATCAAGATAGAAAATGTCCTTAGCAAAGAGCAGATCATCGAGCGTTATCTCAATGAAATTGCCTACGGCAACAACTATTACGGGGTCAAAACCGCCGCTCAGGGCTACTTCCACAAAGAGCTGGGCCAACTGACTCTCAAGGAGATCGCCATTCTCGTGGGTCTGCCCAACGCCCCGAGTTACTACAATCCCCGTCGTCACTACAAACGGGCTCTCAATCGGGCCAACGCCATCCTCTATCGGATGAAGAGCCTGGGCTGGATCACCGATGCCGAGTACAAAGCGGCGATCAAAGAGGTGCCCAAAATTTTTCGGACCTCCCTCACACAGAACGTGGCCCCTTATGTCGTCGACGAGGTGCTGCGACGATTCAAAGGAAAGTTGGGAGATATCCGTACCGGCGGTTACAAGATCTACACGACCATCGATCTGGAGGCACAGAAGGCGGGGCGTAAGGCCTTGCGCTACGGCTTTGACCGGCTGATGAAGCGCTATAAAGAGAATCCCAAAAAAACGAGCCTCAACGGCGCTTTGATCGCCGTGGAGAACCGGACCGGAGATATCTTGGCGCTTGTCGGAGGGGTGGATTATCGTCGCAGCGCCTTCAATCGGGTGACGATGACCCGCCGACAGCCCGGCTCTGCTTTTAAGCCCTTTATCTATCAGACCGCACTGGATATGGGCTATAATCCCGCCAGTAAACTTACCGACCTTGCACGAACCTTCCAGTACTATAAAAACGGTAAACGCAAAGTCTGGGCTCCCAAGAACTATGAACGGGATTTCAAAGGTTTCATCACCCTGCGTGAGGCTTTGGTCCATTCACGGAACCTGGCCACCATCAATCTGGTCTACGATATCGGTGTCGAGACGATTCGCAAGCGCCTGATGCTTCTGGATGTGAAAAACATCCCCAAGGATATGTCCATCGCCTTGGGCAACCTGGCCATCAGTCCCCTGAAGATGGCCCAGATCTATACCGTCTTTTCCAACTACGGGCATATGATCGAGCCGCGGCTGGTGAGCAAGATCCTCTCCAAGGAAAATGCCGTTCTTTATGAGACGAAGCCCAAGGAGATCCTCGACTTTACCCGTCCGGAGCAGGCCTATTTGATGACGAGCATTCTCCAGGATGTCATCAAGCGGGGAACGGGAAAAAATGCTGCCGTCAAAGGAATCGAATTGGCGGGAAAAACCGGGACGACCAATGACGGCGTAGATACCTGGTTTTGCGGCTACTCTCCGTCGGTCACCACGATTACCTGGTATGGCCGGGATAACAATCGCCCCATCGGACGTCACGCCACCGGCGGTTCGGTGGCGGCACCGGCCTTTGCCAGGTTTTACAAAATACTCTTGGAACTGAATCCCGACATGCCCCGACAGTTCAAGGTCCCGGAGGGGGTCTATGTGGGAGAAGTGGACGGACACAAGGAACTCTATACGAAGATCTCTCCCCTGCCCAAGGGCGGGACGGGAGATTTTCTCGATGAGGGATTTGTCCCTTCTCCTGCGAAGAGCAACACCGGAAATTCTACGGCTGACTCCTCTTCGTCTCCCGGCGGTTCTGTCGAGGAGGAGGGGAGCAATAGTAGTGAAGTGGAGATGATCCCTCTCGACGGGGAGCCCGAGGATAGCACGGTTAATCGAAATGATCGATTGATCGATCCCCTCCATCCTCCCAAACGTCCCCCCGAGAGAGTGGACGGTGACAGCGGATCGCTGTTTTGATAAGCGTATTTCCCTATATCTCTTAAGAGATATAGGCTAAGAAAAAAGTGCTACACTTCAATCCCT
>JALSTG010000159.1 GCA_026983875.1 Campylobacteraceae bacterium | reverse complement strand
CGGCAGGGATCTTGTTGTGTTCCAGAATCTCTTTCACATCCTTGGTCAGTGTCTTGACCGCCAGCTTGAAGGTCTCATTGCCCTTCATCTTCACATACTGCAGGCCCTCTTCGATCACTTCGCAGGTCGCCGGATGAACCGATCCCGGAGCCGGGGTCATAAGAAAATCGGCATAGCTGCCGTCGGCGCTGGCATGGATATCGATAATCCCCTCGTCGGGATCCTCCGTCGCCGAAATCACCGCCGCTCCGGCTCCATCGCCGAAGAGGATGCAGGTGCTCCGGTCCGTATAGTCCACGATGGAGCTGAACTTCTCGGCACCGATGAGCAGGACATTCTTTTTCATCCCCGACTCTACGAAGGCCTTGGCGATACTGAGCCCGTAGACAAAGCCGCTGCAGGCTGCGGAGATATCGAAAGCCTGAACATTGCGGATTCCAAGTTTGTCGGAGATGATACAAGCGGTTGCGGGCATGTTGAAGTAGTCCGGGGTGACCGTAGCACAGAGCACCAGATCGATATCTTCTATTTCCAGCTCCGCCCGGGCGATGGCATCGCGAGCCGCTTCCACGGCTAAATCGCTAGTAGCCTGGCCGGCATCTGCGATGTGGCGTTCACGGATTCCGGTGCGTTTGACGATCCATTCGTCGCTGGTCTCGACCATCTTCTCCAAATCTTCGTTCGTGAGAATCTTCGGGGGAACATAAGCGCCTATAGAGCGCATAGAGGCATAGATAGGGGTAGATGATGACATGGAACTCCTTAGGCCTGACAAATGGAGCTTATTTTAACATAAGGGGGCTTTCAGGGGAAAAAGGAGGAAGGGAGAAAAGCGGGAAACTACTTGCGAATTTTGAAAGAACTCAGCTTTTCTGGCCGTTATTCCGTACCAAGAGTTCTTCAATCTTGCGATTGACGTCGGATCGGGAGAAGTTGATCGCCTGGAAAATGGCATTTTTGATCGCTTTGGCATTGCTTGATCCATGGCTGACGATGGCGCAGCCATCGATCCCCAGCAGCGGTGCGCCGCCATACTCGGCATAATCTACCTGTTTTTTGAGCCGGGCAAAGACCTTCTTTTTCATCAACAGCGCTCCGATCTTTGCCGGCAGAGATTTTCGGATCTCCTGACGCATCATCGTAAAAATCGCGTCGGCAACCCCCTCGCTGGTCTTGAGGAGGATATTGCCGGTAAAACCGTCGGTGACCACGACATCGACCGAGCCGTTGAAGATATCTCGTCCCTCCACATTCCCTTTGAATCCGGGAATTTTTTGCAGGAGAGGGAAAGCCTCTTTGGTCAGTTCGTTGCCTTTGGAGGCCTCTTCTCCGTTGGCCAAAAGCCCGACCCGCGGCGATGCCAACCCCATGACTTCCTGAGCATAGACTTCACCCATGGCTCCGAACTCGTAGAGGTTTCTGGCTTTGCAATCGACGACTGCTCCTACATCCAGGACCAGGGTTTTTGCATTGTTGATATTGGGCATCAGCGTAGCGAGGGCCGGCTTGGAGATATGGGGAAGGCGCCCGATTCGCAGAGTCGCGAGAGTCATGGTCGCGCCGCTGTGTCCCGCCGAGACGACGGCATCCGCCTCCCCTTCTCGGACCAGCTCCACCGCTTTGTAGATGGAGGAGTCTTTCCGACGCAAGGCATTGGTCGCCTGATCGTGCATATCGATCACATCGGAAGATTCGACGATTTGAACCCGTTCGAGATAGTATTCGGGGAGATAGGAGAGGATCGCATCCCGATCCCCGACAAGAATCAGATCGAAATTTCGTTCGTCCAGGGCCTGAATGCAGCCCTCGATGATGGGTTCGGGACCGTAGTCTCCGCCCATGGCGTCGACGGCAACGCGGACGCTGCGTTCGCTCCGGGGCATCAGGACTTGTATTCGCCTGTGGTGGGGTTCATCTTGTGGGGCATTCTCCAGGTACCGTCGGCGTCTTTAACGGGTCGGGGAAGCTGAACCTTGTAGTGGGTGCGGCGCTTGGCGGCGCGGGTTTTGCTGTGTCTTCTCTTGGGTACTGCCATAGTGAATCCTTTCTAGTTGGGTTGGTCAATATTCAATGTCGATTTCGCCCTCACTCTCTGCACATTTAGGGCAGTAGTGATAGGCCAAACGGTAGGAGGCGAGTTCGCTCTCCAAAATTTCGGCGATATCGATTTCGCCGCCTAAAAACTCAATTGTATCCAAATTGTCCGAAACTTTCTCCGGGCGATCCGTCAGGTGAAGTTCCAGAAGAAGCGATAACGCCTCTTCAAACTCCGTTCCACAACGGTCACAGTGAAGTTTCAAAACACCGGAAATCTCGCCTTCGAGAATCGCCAGATGGTGTCCCTCTTTCTTCAAGGTTCCCACGAGGCTCATTCCGCCTTCACAGTAGCGGAACTCTCCTGGACTTCGCCCCACCTTAGCAAAGGCGATTTTCATCTCGGGTCTCTCTGATTAAACGATTTCGCGTTTGGCAAAGAAAAAGGCAATCTCGATCGCAGCATTCTCCAAAGAGTCGCTGCCATGAACGGCATTGGCATCGATGCTCTCGGCAAAATCGGCGCGAATCGTTCCAGGTGCGGCTTCCTTGGGATCGGTGGCTCCCATCAGTTCACGATTCTTGGCCACGGCATTCTCACCCTCGAGAACGGAGACGACGACGGGACCGGAAACCATAAAGTCCACCAGCTCGCCGAAGAAGGGGCGATCTTTGTGAACGGCGTAGAAGGCTTCCGCATCGGCACGGCTGAGTTGCAGCTTTTTCATGGCGGCGACACGCAGACCGTTGCTTTCAAAGCGGTCGATGATCTTACCGATCACATTTTTAGCCACGGCATCGGGCTTGATGATGGAGAGGGTCTGTTCCATAGAGTATTATCCTGCTGTAAATTTTGGAGGGGGATTATATCATAAAGTTTTTAAATGAAAGGATAAATAATAGGGGAATCGATCAAGAAATAGGTGAAATCTCCCCGCTCACACGGGGAAGACCTCAGTCTTCGATGACAGGAGCGTGGTTGGCGCGTGCTTCAGCAGGAACATCATCCCGGCAGGGCATTCCCTCGACACACTCATCCCAGACAATGCAACCCTCGGTGGGGCATGCCTCGGCACAGGCGGGAACGTCGTGATAGCCTACGCACTCGACGCATTTGTCGTGGTAGACATAGTAGATATCCTCACCGGTAGGGTTATCGTCCTCGTCAACAATCGCTTCGACGGGACACTCATCGATACATGCCGCACAATTGATGCAGATGTCTGTAATCGTTACTGCCATGTAGTTCTCCTTTTTCGTTTTGTGAATCACACTATATCACAGGAAGATTAAACGACTCTTTAACCTTTTGTTCCCGTCTCATCGGGTATTGATGGTTACAAAAGGTGACAGATATAAGGGCTCAGAGACCGAGCCAGGAGCGAATCTCTTGGACTCTGTCGGTACGCTCCCAGGTGAAATCGGGCAACTCTCGTCCAAAATGTCCGTAAGCGGCCGTCTGACGATAGATAGGACGCAGCAGATCCAAATCCCGGATGATGCCCGCGGGGCGCAAATCGAAGACATCCCGAACGCAAGCTTCGAGCTTGGCCTCTTCCACCCTGCCCGTCCCGTGGGTCTCGACCATGATGGAGACCGGCTCGACGACCCCGATGGCGTAGGCGATCTGGATCGTCACCCGATCCGCTACGTCGGCAGCCACCAGGTTCTTGGCGACCCAACGGGCAGCATAGGCGGCAGAACGATCAACTTTCGTGGGATCCTTGCCACTGAAAGCTCCTCCGCCATGGGGGCAGCTCCCTCCGTAGGTATCGACGATGATTTTACGACCCGTCAATCCCGCATCTCCCTGGGGACCCCCGATGACAAACCGGCCGGTCGGGTTGATATGATAGACGATATCCTCGGCGATCAGCTCTTTGGGAATCACGGCATGAATCACCTCTTCGAGGACATCGCGGTGCAGTTGCTTTTGCTCCACTTCTGGAGCGTGCTGGGTCGAGACGACGACCGTCGTGACCGCCATCGGCTTACCGTCACGGTAACGGACGCTCACCTGGGCCTTGCCGTCAGGGCGCAGATAGGGCAGAGTTCCGTCCTTACGCACCTGAGCCAGGCGGGCGGTGATTTTATGGGCCAAAGATATCGGCAAAGGCATCAACTCCTCGGTTTCCCGGCAGGCATAGCCGAACATCAGTCCCTGATCCCCCGCACCCGTCTCGCCGGAAGCCTGATCGACTCCCTGATTAATATCGGGGCTCTGCTCCCCGATCCCGTTGAGCACTCCGGCACTGCGATAATCAAAGCCGAAGCTGGCATCGGTGTAGCCGATCTCACGAACAACTTCCCTGGCGATGTCCTGCATGGGGGCGTAAGCATGGGTTTTGAGCTCGCCGGCGATAATACAGTAGCCGTTGCTCAACATCGTTTCGCATGCCACTCGGGCGCTCTTGTCCCGCTCGATGATATAGTCGAGAACCGCATCGCTAATCTGGTCGGCCATCTTATCCGGATGACCTTCGGTTACCGATTCGCTGGTAAAGATATACTCTTTTGCCATTTTTCTTTCCTTCAAGTTTTTATAGTTCCGGTGAACTCGACGAAAACCCCATAAGATCTTCGTCGAGTTCCCCGGCATGCTAAGAAGCGTCATCCATGATCCGGGCTATTCTCCGTGCCAACTGTTCCGGCAGTAGCCCGAGGGAGCGTTCCACCTCCACCGTCTTGCCGTGGGGGATGAAGGTATCGTCATATTCAAAGCTCGCCATCTCCACATTCATTATTCCCTCCCGGGCGAACAACTCTTCGATCGCCGAGGCAACGCCTCCTAGCCGCGCGCCGTCGCTAAAGACGAACCATCGACGGTAGCGCTTGGCCAGATCCAGAATCAGGGCCTCGTCCAGCGGCTTGACAAAGCGCAGATCGAGAATACCCGGCTTCCATCCGTCCATCAATTCCGCCGTCTTCAGCGCCCGGCCAACGCCGTTACCGTAACCGACGAAGAGGATCTCCTCTCCTTCTAGCAGAAGGTGGGCCCGGCCCAGTTCATAGTCAGGGACTTCTCCCACTTCCGTAAGGCCTTCAGCCAGGAAGGCCCCTCGGGGGTAACGCAGAGCCAAGGGCCGGGGGTACGCTGCGGCAAAGCGCAGGGCTTTCTTCATGCTCTCCTCGTTCCAGGGGGCCAACAGCGTCATATTTGGAATCGGCCTCAGATATGAGATGTCAAAAGCCCCCTGATGGGTCTCTCCGTCCTCACCGACGATTCCCGCCCGATCGATGGCAAAAGTAACCCCCAGATCCATCAGGGCAATGTCGTGAATCACCTGGTCGTATCCCCGCTGCAAAAAGGTGGAGTAGATCGCAACGAAGGGTTTGAACCCCTCTTTGGCCAGGGGCCCCATACTCGTCACGGCGTGCTGCTCGGCGATAGCCACGTCCCAGAAGCGATCGGGATAGCGCTCCAGGAGGGGTGAGAGGCCGGTACCCCCCGGCATGGCGGCGGTCACTCCGACGATCTTCTCATCCACGGCTGCCATCTCCTGCATCGTTTCGCTGAAAATCTGGGTCGCGCTCTTGGTACTGGAGCTCTTTTTGAGGGGCTTACCGGTTTCGACATCGAAAGGGCCCACGCCGTGCCAGTGTTCCAGAGGCCCTTCGGCGATTTTGTAGCCTTTGCCCTTGACCGTCTGGGCGTGGACGATAACCGGTTTACTCATGGCTTTGGCAATCTTGAGGGTTTCGATAATCGACTCCAAATCGTGGCCGTCAATAGGACCGATATATTCGATCCCCATCTCTTCAAACAGAATGCCGGGAGTGATAAGCCGCAGAGACTCTTCGAACTTTTTGGCGATATAGGTCGCACCTTCGGGGAGATGCTCCAGGAGGGATTCGGTTTTTTTCTTGAGCTTCTGATAGAAGGGCCCCGCCATCCCTTTGGAGAGGGTCCGGCTGATGGCGCCGATGGGCTTGGCGATGCTCATTTCGTTATCGTTGAGGATAATCACGACGGGGTATTTTCTCTCACCCAACTCGTTGAGGGCTTCATAGACCATCCCCGCACTCATACTTCCGTCGCCGATCATCACGACGGGAATCCGATCCTCCCCTTTGAGGTGAATCGCTTTGGCCGCACCGACGGCCAGAGAGATGGAGGTGGAACTGTGACCTGCCTTGTAGTAGTCGTAAGGGGACTCCTTCGAGTTGGTATAACCGCTGATCCCGCCGAATTGGCGGAGAGTATCAAAACGTTCCCAACGGTCGGTCAAAAGCTTGTGGGCATAGGCCTGATGCGAGACGTCGAAGATGAAAGGATCTTTTTTCACGTCAAAGACCGCATGCATTCCGATGATCAGATCCACCGCCCCCAGGGTGGAACTCAGATGTCCGCCGTTTCGGCTGACGGTCTCCAGGATCTTTGTCCGAATCTCTTCGGCCAGCTTTTTGAGCTCGGGAAGACTCTTCTCTCGGACCGGTATCACGACGACTCCTCCCTTCGGCGCTCCAGCGCCATAACGATCAGCTTTCTCAATCTTGCAGGCTTGAGGCGCTTCCCCTTCAAGCCCGCTTCAGCGATGAGCGGCTCAAACCATTCGTCGTCGTATCGATGGCGAAAATCAAGGATCGTCTCCCATGTCTCCCCCTTCGCTACGTCGGCCGCCAGCTCTGCAAGGCCCACGGGACGTCCCCGCTCCTCAGGGTGACGAATCAGTCGTGCCCGTCTCATCCGAGTACCTCGTCCATCACGGCAAAGAGTCGGTCGTTCTGCCGCGGCGTACCGACGGTGATTCGCAGGGCATTCATTCCGTAGGAGGCCAGATCCCGGACGATGACTCCGCGCCGCAGCAAGGCATCGGCAATCGCGCTGGAGTCCATCTTCTCTAGGAAGAGCCAGGTGATGAAGTTGGTATAGCTGTCGATATAGTCGAAACCCCGAGCTTTGGCATAGGCTTCGTAACGGGGGAGCTCCTGCTGATGCAGAGCGATACTCTCGGCCACAAAAGCTTCGTCCCCACAGGCGGCAATCGCAGCGGCGAGAGAGAGAGTCGTGATATTAAAAGGCGGACGCATCTTCATCAGCGCCCGAACGATCTCCGGCCGAGCGATGCCGTAGCCCACCCGCATGCCGCCCAGACCGTAGGCTTTGGAGAAGGTCCCCAGGTACAGAGCGTTGGGATAGTCCAGAATCTCTGCCGGATCGATCCGATAGGCCGGATCTTTAGCAGCGGCATACTCCATATAAGCGCCGTCTATTACCACCAGAGTTTCGGGGTCGGATCTTTCGAGAATCTTGAAGACTGCGTCCCTAGACATAGCATCTCCGGTCGGATTGTTGGGGGTACAGAGATAGACTACTTCGGGCTTTTCCCGCTCCATGATCGGCAAAAACTCCTCCGGCCGGTGCCGGTAATCCTCCGTCCTAAGAATCCGGGCTCCCTGCTGTCGGGCATAGATGGCGTACATAGCGAAGGTCACACGACTCATGAGTACCGAGCTCTTTTCGTCGAGTTTGGCCCGGGAGACGAACTCCAGGATCTGATCGCTTCCGGCTCCGATGATGATCGTCTCCCGAGGGACGCCGAAACGCTCGCTCAGGGCCGCTTTGAGCTCGAACATACTGTCGTCGGGATAGAGATGCGCCTTGTCGGCATGAGCTCGGATCGTCTCCGCTACCCTGGGGGAGGTCCCCAGAGGGTTTTCATTGGAGGCGAGCTTGACGACCTCCTCGGGGGCGATACCGAATTCCCGGACTACCAGTTCGATCGGTTTGCCCGCCTCGTAGGTTTCGATGGCATCGAGTACTTTCCTAAAGCGCATGCAAGCCTCCTCGCTTTTTCTGCCGATCAAACATCGTCGGCCTCTTTGACATAGGAGCCCAAAAACTTGATGGACTCCCGGTGTTTTTCGAAGATTTTCCGGATCTTTTCATCCTCTCTGTGGCCGTCAAACTCGATAAAGAAAATCGACACTCCGCCGACGATGTGAGACTTGATCTTGGTCAGGCCGATCTGAGCCTCTTTAAAGTCGTTAAGGAAATCCACCAGGGCCCCGGGCCGATTGGGCAGACGCACGAGGATCGTCGTCTTGTCGTGACCGCTGGGAGCATTTTCGAAATCGCTGACGATAAAAAACCGGGTGCGGTTGTTCCCCTCGTCCTCGATATTTTTGAAGAGAATCGGCAGATGGTAGATGCGTCCCGCCACCTCCGAGCAGATCGCTGCGGATTCCGGATCTTTCGCCGCCATCTGGGCCGCCTTGGCCGTAGACTCTACGGGGATCTGCTCTACCATATCGAGCCCGACATCCTCCAGGAACTGGCTGCACTGACCAAAGGCGATATCCTTGGAGTAGATACGGCGAATCTGCTTGAGATCTTCCGCCTTGGTCGCCAGGACATGATGGATCTCCACCAAAACTTCGGCGACGATTTTCAGGTCGAAATCGCTCAGACAGCTGATGGTATCGCTGACGATACCGTTGAAGCTGTTTTCGATGGGAACCACGCCGAATTTTGCCTTGCCTCGGGCGACCTCCCGGAATACCCCCTTGATACTGTGTATCGGCAGATAGACACTCATGGCGCCGAACTTCATCTCCGCCGCCTGGTGGGTAAAACTCGCCTCCGGTCCCAAAAAAGCAATCCGTTCGGGCAGCTCATAGTTGCGGGCGACGGCGAAGAGCTCCAGAAAGAGCGCTTCAATGGCATCGTTGGTCAGCAGTCCGCCTCGCTCCCGGTTGCGCCGCTTGAGCCGCTCCAGAATCTCTCGCTCCCGCTCGGGGCGATAGATCGGAGCTCCGGTGCTGTTTTTGAGCCGACCCACCTCGTGCACCAGCTTCAGACGCTCGTTGTAGAGGTCCAGCAGTTTATCGTCGATCGCGTCGATGCCCCGACGCAGCTCGTCAAGATTCATGTCGCGCCTCCAGACAGGCCTCTTCGAGGCGGATCTGATCCTCGAAACTCTCCCGGCGGCGGATCAGGCGGCAGTCTCTCCCCTCACAGGCAACTTCCGCCGCCCGCCCCCGGGTATTGTAGTTGCTGGCCATGGTAAAACCGTAGGCCCCGGCGCTGTGAACCAAGAGCAGATCGCCGCTCTGTGTCGGAGGTAACGGCAGATCTTTTGCCAGCCAGTCTCCGCTCTCGCAGATCGGGCCGACCACCTCTGCCGGCGTCGCCTCTCCCCGCCCCTCGGCGTTGCCGAGAAATTCCACCCGGTGATAAGCATCGTAGAG
>JALSTG010000158.1 GCA_026983875.1 Campylobacteraceae bacterium | reverse complement strand
TGACCCGTATCCCTCGCCTCTTGGCCGCGTTGATCACCTCCTGGGTCAACGCGTGGGTTAAAACCCCCTTGCCGTAATCGGAGATCAGCACCGTCTCGATTCCCTCTTCCAGAAGCCTCTCGATCCGCTGAAGCAATTGCACTTCACTCTCGGGTTCGATTGCCTTTCTGGTTTCACTGTCAAAGCGTACTACCTGCTGATGGGAAGCGATGACCCGGCTCTTTCGGGTGGTATTGCGCCCCGCTTCCACGATCAGAGCCTGAGTCCCGACTCCCCGATCTTCCAGCATGCTACGCAGCCTTTTTCCGTTCCCGTCGGGGCCGATGACCGAAGCTACCTCGACCTGTGCGCCAAGAGACACCAGATTGTTGACCACGTTTCCCGCGCCGCCAAGCACTTCGCTCTCCCGTTCCACATCGATCACCGGTACCGGTGCTTCCGGAGATATCCTCTCGGTCTTTCCCCAGAGATAGTGATCGATCATCAGATCACCGACCACCAGAATACGCGGTGTACAGGCGGCGTAACTATGCATGGGCAAACTCTTCGTCATAAAGCCGGCGGATCTCCGGCAGATACCTTTTGATCCCCTCCTCAAGACTTACTTCCGGTTCGTATCCGAGGAATTGGCGGGTCGGTTCGATATCAGCTTCGGTAAAAAACTGATACTGCCCAACAAAGGGGTTGGGGATATATTCGCACTCCAGGTTCGTCCCAAGCTGTTCCTGGAGGATATCGACGATTGCCTGGAAGCTGCGGGCTTTGCCTGTTCCTACATTATAGACGCCGCTGCGCTTGGGATTGCACGCTTTAATATTGGCCTGGATCACGTCGTCGATGTAGATGAAGTCTCGCAAGATCTTGTCGCTGCCTTCGAAAAGACGGGGCTTCTTTCCCGCCAGGATCTGATGGCCGAACTGCAGAACCATCGAAGCGGTCTTGTTTTTGTAGAACTCCCTGGGACCGTAGACGTTGAAATATCGCAGCCCTACGATGGGCAGATCACTGCGTCTCATCCATTCGTAGGCCAGATGATCCATCGCCAGCTTGGAAAAGCCGTAGACATTGGCCGGAGCCTCCCGCCCCACGGTCTGAGGAGCCGGGGCGTTGCCGTAGGTGGCACCGCTGCTGGCATAGATCATTCCCGCTCCCATCTCCCGGGCCATCTGAAGCAAATCTTTGAAGGCGTTCAGATTGGTGCGCATCATGATGTTCTGATCGGAGACGGTGGTATCGCTGATGGCCGCTTCATGAAAGATATAGTCGAAACGGAAATCCCGCAGCCTCGCCAGATCCTCACGATCGGTAATATCACCCGTGACGATTTCTCCACGAAAGCCCAGGAGATTTTTGTAATGACCAAAACTTTTGAGATTGCCGTTGTCAAAAGTCTCACCCGTACGAAAAAGATCAAAAACGACAACCTTCGCCTCGGGGTAGTTCTCCTGAAACCAAAAGGCGAGGTTGGAGCCGACAAATCCGGCTCCGCCGGTAATGAGTATCGTTTTTCCGTTAAAGTCCATGCAGTTCCTTCGCTTCAATAGGTTGATTCGTCACAACTTGCAGAGTATGCCCCACGCCGGCCGCCTTGGCAGCTTGGATATCGCTCTTCTTGTCGCCGACCATCCAGGAACGGGCAAGATCGAGATCAAAACGTTTCGCCGCCTCCAGGAGCATCCCCGGCTCCGGTTTACGACAGACACACCTCTCTTCCGGAGTATGGGGGCAGTAGAAGACCTGTGAGCGTCCGATCTCGATGCCTGCTTCACGCATCCGTTCCAACATCCAGGCCGTAAGCACTTCAAAATCCTCCCGTCCGTAGTATCCCCGTCCGATCCCCGATTGGTTGGTGACGATCACCGGCAGATATCCTCGTCTCTGGGCTTCAAGCATCCTTTCCAAAATTCCCGGAACGAAGGCAAAATCCTCGATCCGATATACATAGCCGTGATCGAGGTTGATCACCCCGTCCCGATCGAGAAACAGCGCCGGCCGCATCCTTCTCCTTTGCTTGACGCAATGTCCGAGTATTATACTCAAATGGACACGCAAAATAGGCAACAACTGCTCCATTCCTTCAAAGTGCCGTTACATGGGACTTGATGAGGAAGCGGAGAACTTTTCGGTATAATAAGGGCCTTTTAGAAAAATAACCCCGATTTTTCGGCGAGTACGAAGCCGGAGAGAAACTGCATTAACTTTCATTAACTATCAAGGAGTTTTTCCAAACATGGCCGCAAATAAACCCAAGAAAAAAGAGACGATGAAGAGTATCGAAGCACTCTTTAAAAAAAGCAAAAAAGGCGACCTGATCACCTTCGAGACCCTTGCCAAAGAGTTCGAAAAGGCTCCGACTGCCGCACAAGCAAAGAAAATCCTTCAGATGGCCAAGGAGCAGGGCGTTAAAATCGTCTCCGCTTCCGAATATGCCAAACATCTTACTGTCAAAGAACACGAGCGTCGGGAAGCCGAGCGCAAGAAACTCAGCGACGGAGAGATCGAAGAAGAGTTTGATATCACCAAGGAGAAAGAACTTCTCGAGTGGAGCCGTTCCGACTCTCCCGTACGGATGTACCTGCGGGAGATGGGAAAGATTCCTCTCCTCACCAAGGAAGAGGAGATTGAGCTAAGCAAACAGATCGAAGAGGGCGAAGACATCATCATCGACGCCATCTGTTCGGTCCCCTACCTCATCGACTACATCCTCAACTACAAAGAACCCCTCCTCAACCGGGAACGCCGGGTCAAAGAGCTCTTTAAAAGCTTCGAAGATGTCGGAGGCGATGAGGAGGAAGAGGAGCTTGACGAGGAGGCCGGCAAAGCCAAAAAAGCCGACAAACGCAGTCAGCAAGTCATTGAAAGTTTCAAGGCACTTGAAAAAGCCAAAAAAGAGTGGATGAAAGAGCGTAACAAGCTCATAAAAATCCAGGAGGAAGGAGCTGAGGAGGAGACGCTCTTTCACGAACGACTCAAAGTCGCCGTGCGTAAAAATCAGCTCAAAGAGGCCCTCTTGAATCTTGGCCCCACCTCCAAGCTCATCAATGAATTGGTCAAAGCGATGGAAACCGCCCTCAAGAGCGACGACGGCTTCGAAAAGGAGCTTAAGCGCCTGGAGTACCGGCTGCAACTCTTCAACGACCAACTCCGGGAAAACCACCAAAAAATTCTGGATAATATCGTCAATATGTCCAAAGAGGATATTGCCGCCGCCGTCCCCGAAACGACGATGGTCAGCACCTATGTCCAGATCAAAAAACTCTTCGAGACCCGAGAGGCAAGTAAAAACAGCTTCGATCTGCCGCCCGAAAAGCTCGAGGAGATCCTCGAACAGATTCGTATCGGCAAAGCCAAAAGTGAACGGGCCAAGACCCGCATGGCCAAATCCAATCTCCGCCTCGTCGTCTCCATCGCCAAACGCTACACCAACCGGGGCCTGCCCTTCCTCGATCTGATCCAGGAGGGCAACATCGGACTGATGAAGGCGGTGGACAAGTTCGAGTATCAAAAGGGCTACAAGTTCTCCACCTATGCCACCTGGTGGATCCGTCAGGCAATCAGTCGCGCTATTGCCGACCAGGCCCGCACCATCCGTATCCCGATCCATATGATCGAGACCATCAACCGGATCAACAAAATCATTCGAAAGCACCTCCAGGAAACCGGCAAAGACCCCGACCTCGAGACCATTGCCAAGGAGGTGGGACTGAGTGTCGACAAGGTCAAAAACGTTATCAAAATCACCAAGGAACCCATCAGCCTGGAGACCCCTGTCGGCGACGAGGACGACGGGCGATTCGGCGACTTTATCGAGGACAAAAATACCCTTAGCCCTACGGAAGTGGTCATGAACGACGACCTCAACCAGCAGATCGACGAGGTGCTCGATCAACTCAACGAACGGGAGCAGGCAGTCATCCGTATGCGCTTCGGCCTGCTGGAAGACATGAGCGACCGCACCCTCGAAGAGATCGGCAAGGAGCTCAATGTCACGAGAGAACGGGTCCGCCAGATCGAATCCAGCGCTATCAAGAAGCTCAAGCATCCCAAGGTAGGGCGCAAGCTCAAGAACTATATCGAGGAGTGAGTCCCCGATCCCTTCGGATGCGTACTCTCTCATCTTGGTAAAAGGATGAACCTATGCACGCCACCCCCCGGTTTTTCACGCTGATCATCGGCACCGAAATCCTCAATGGTCGAAGAAGAGACAAGCACTTCGAGTTCGTCCGTAAAGAGCTAGCCAAATACGGCTATACACTCTCGGGCAATTTCGTCATCGAGGACGACCAGGCACTTATCGTACAATCCTTGAAATTCCTCGCTTCCCAACCTGCCTCGGTCGTCTTCAGTTTCGGCGGAATCGGTTCGACCCCCGATGACCACACCCGTAAGGCTGCAGCAATCGCCCTGCGTGACGGGCGACTCCACATGCATCAAGAAGCCCGGAAGATCATCGCAGAACGCCTGGAAAAAATGCAAGTCCCCAATCCTGAATACCCTCTACGAATGGCGGAGTTGCCCCGAGGAGCGAAACTGCTGCACAATCCTGTCAACGGCATGCCGGCTTTTTACCTCGATGACCGCTTCTTTTTCATGCCTGGTTTTCCCGAAATGAGCCACCCCATGGTCCGATGGATTCTGGAACAGATCCTCGACAATCGAAAGCGAACCATCCACCGACGCACGCTTACGGCATTGAGCCGTGAAAGTGCCCTGATCGACCTCATGGAAAATCTCCCCAAAGGTGTGGATCTCTCCAGTCTTCCGAGAGTCTATTCCGACGGTCCCCGCGTCGTCCTCTCCCTATCCGGAAGCGACAAGAGACAGGTGGAGGAGCATTTTGAGAAGATCCGAAAAGCCCTGGAAGAGCGGGGAATCCCTTACTCGCTTTCCGATGAACACGATGCGTCCCGGATAGAGGACGATGACTGAAGAGTTTGTCCACTATCTCTCCGACGGCAGTACCCTCTTTTATACTCTACGACGACGAAAGGGGATGAAAAACCTCTATATCTACATTAGAGATAATGCCCTCGAAGTCCGCTGTGCTCCACGCATCTCTTTCGAACAGATCGAAGCCTTTTTGCGTGACAAAGAATCGTGGATTCTTCGGCAGCTAAACACCCAGCCTCCCCTCGACCCTCTGCAAGGGCTCGGCAAGCACTTTCCCTATCTCGGCAAGGAGTACCGGGTGGAACTTCACATCACCCCATCCCTCGAGGAAACCTTCCATCTCAAGGTAGACGATCCTACCGAGAGCGCCGTGATCAGCTCGGCCTTACCCCCAACCCCCGAAAAACTCTGGGATCTCTACAACCTCTTCTACCGAGAAAACGCCCCGAGGATCCTCGAACCGGAAGTCGCCAAGTGGAGCCGGATCATGAGACTCTTTCCCACACGAGTCATCTACCGACGCAACCGAAGCCGATGGGGTAGCTGCTCAAGCCGAGGGACCCTCAGTCTCAATACCCGGTTACTTCTGCTTCCCCGGGAACTACGCGACTACCTCATCGTCCATGAGCTGGCCCATCTCAAAGAGATGAACCACTCCCGGAAATTCTGGGCGATTGTAGCGCGGCATATCCCGGACTGGAAAGCGCGCCGTAGCACCCTGCGCCGCTACGAACACTACCTTCGCTAAAATAGACGAAAAAGGAGTGAGAGTGCTACGACATATTCTCCTGGTCTCCATCCTCTTTTGTGCCGGAGCGATGCCGGCTAAAGCCGAGGAACTCTTTTTCGACGCCGGGGCATGGGGAGTAGGAGAAGAGCGCCTCGAAAAATCCTTCTGTCTACCCAACAAGCGGGAAGAAAAGTTCTGTATGCTCGAGAGCCTCACATACCCTGCCACGGAACGAAGTACTCTCCCCTACGCCACGGAGCTTCCCCGAAGGATTCATCCTTTTCTGAAAGAGTATCGCGCCGTGGACCTGCGCAAGGAGCTCTATAACACCCTAAAAGATATGGAGCCTGCCATGACGGGAGAGTGGTACGAAAAACGCTCCGTCGCACTCTTTGCCCAGACCTCTTCTACCTACACGCTTATCGTCAACTCCTCGGGATATACGGGAGGAGCCCACGGCTTTTTCAGCACCGCGTTTTTGAACTACACACCCGGAGGTGAAAAAGCCCTCACACTCTCCGATCTTTTCATCAGGGATTCCAAGCGGACGCTTCGTCGCATTGCCGAAAGGTATTATCGCCATAGTGTCGGCCTGTCTTCCCATGCTTCTTTGACCCGTGAAGGATGGTTCGAAAATCGCTTCACCCTGGCCCGAGAGTTCGCCATTACCCCCCGGGGACTGCTCTTCGTTTACAACCAATATGAAATCAAACCTTATGCTGCCGGCCAAACTTCACTGATGCTCCCTTACGCACTCGTCAGACCACTCATCGATCCAAAAGGACCGCTCGCCTTCGCACTCCGCCCTTCCCGAAAACTTGAAGCTCACTTCATTGTCCCCGATAAGGTGCGACTCGACATCCATGGCCGACGACGGAATGACGGCTTCTGGGAGCTTGATCTTCATGCCCGTCGACTCGCAGGGTCCGAAGCTCACGGCTGGCTGAGTCTCTCCTTCCCTGATCTTCCGCGGGCCTCCCGACTCTCAACCGCAGGATCCGAAGGGTTTGACTCGATCCATAGCTATCCGGCGGGGAGCCGTCTCTATCATAAAGCGTTGCATCAAAGAGTCGACGGACGCTACCTTCTGGTCGAAGGTGTGACGACCCGATGGAAGGAAGATGAGAATAAGCACCTTCATCTGCGCGTAAAATTTCCCGCGTCCATTACCTTCCCCCGCCTTTATTTGCGTGTCACTTTCAAAAACTCCGACGGTAAATTAGAGAGCTACCCTCCGGAGTACGAAGGTATCGAGGGAGAGCAGGGATTTAAAAACTGGGAGGTAGTTTTGGTTCGATAAGGTAACGTCAGACTGGGACGAGCGACGAAATGCGTCATGCACTATGGCCGAATCTCGATAGCAGTCCCCGGATCCACCGCCTGCCAGATCTCATCCATGTCTCCGTTGCTGACGGCGATGCAGCCCGCCGTCCAGTCGAAACGTTGTCGAATCGGGGAGAGCCATCCAAACCAGTTGGGCTGGCCGTGGATCATGATCGCCCCGCCGGGAGAGACCCCCATTTTTTTCGCCCGTACTTTATCGGCCCGACTTGGATAGTTGATATGAATGGCGCGATAGTAGGCGCTGTCGCTCTTTTTGAAATCGAGGGTGTAGTTGCCCTCGGGAGTCTTCTGATCATGCTCCTGCCTCTTGGGGCCGACCGGATTTTTTCCCAGGGCAATGTGGTACTCACGATAGGGGATTCCATTACGGATCAGATAGAGTTTGCGGAGGGACTTGATGATCAGGACCTTCTGGGCCTTGGGCAGCACTTTTTTTTTCACGACCTTGGACTCCCCCGGATGCTTTAGGGTATCGAGCGCCGATGCGTGACCGGCCGCCGTTACCTCCTCCACTCCACAAAATACCAATAGAAGACCGATACCCCACCGATGGATGGTACTGCGCACCTTAGACAATGATATGCCCCACAAATTTTGAAAGGTTGTTCATGATCTCTCCGCCCCGGCGATAGCCGAGGCCGCAGGACTCGTAGGCGAAAAACAGACCTGCCTGATAACGCCGCCCCTCGGCATCGGCCGGCAGCTCCGTATACTCCTGATAGAGCATCGGAAAGGCATCATACTCTCCGGGCAGATCCACTACTACAGTCCCGTCACTTTCCAAGATCGCCACACTTCCCCCTTCCCGTCCGAAGAAGGGCTTACGCACCTGCATTTTTCCTCTCAGAGGCTCATAGGAGCTCTCCAGCAGGAGTGGATGACGGGGATAGAGTTCCCAGAGGATCTTCAGCAGACCCTTGCTCTGAAACATCAAAGTATAGGCGGGATTGAAGATGATCGCCTTTTGGTTCCGGACGATCAAGCTCAACAATTTCGCCAGATCGGGCTCTTCCAGGGCGATCTCCTCCCAGGGAATGAGCTTGAACCATAGTTCATAATTCACTCCGTTGAAGAAGATCCCCTCTTCGGCATCGAACTCCACCTCGTCGATGTAGGCAAACTCCGTCGCGTAGCCCGCCTCACCGGCGATATATTGCAGCAACCGGACCGTATTCTCCTCCTCGGCATTTCCCCGAACGGAGGTAAAGAGAAAGCGCCACCCTTCGTAACGTTCGTGAAACTGCTCTACGCTCTCTTCCAGAGTGACCAGGCGTTGGAAGTTTTCCAGAAGTGCGTCGTAGATGACGTTAAACTGCCGAACTTCATCCAAGCCGTTGCGCTTGAGAATCGCCCACTGGACGATGGCCGTCTCGAAGAGCGCCGTAGGGGTATTGGCATTGAACTCCAGGAGTTTGATCGGCTTCCCGTCGATCCCTCCTGCCAAGTCAAAGCGGCCGTAGAGGTGCCAATGGACTTCGCTCTCCCAGCTCTCCTTGATCAGCTCTACGAGATTGAAGGGAATGCCGATCTCATGGAAGAGGTTGTGCTCGATGACATACTCACCGGCAGCCACATACATATCATAGAGCTGGTTACCCGCCTCGTAGTAGGCTTCCGCTTCCGCTTCCGTCACTTCGACCAGGACATCGGCCAGATAGGGAGTCTCGTCGCTGTCGGTATGCCAGGTAAAGCCCAGCTCCTCCAGATAGGCGGTATCGAGAGGCTCGACGGGGTGCAAAGAGACCATTTCAACCTCCGAAAAAGCCGCTGCGGCCCATACTGCCCGTCCTTGACCCACCGAAGAAGCCGCTGCGACGGGTCGTGGAGCGTCTCGCTGAGCTTCGGGCTCCTTTTTTGAAACTATTGACGCTTCGGTTATAGGCACTGGGAGTTTTGTAGCCGCTGCGGCGATTTTGTCGATAGTTTTGATTATTGAAAAGTTTACTGCCGATCCATGAGCCTATGATTGCTCCTGCGGCGCTGGCAAGAATCGCCTCACCGATACTCATGCCGCCCGCACTCATCTGGGCTCCCTCGGGTCTGGTGAGATTGGAGGTGCCTGCATCGATCTTCGCCGCCTCCTTTTTGATCAATTCATCCATCTCTTCGCGAGTCAGCACCTTCTCGGTACCGTCGAGTTTTTTAAGGATGATGCGCGTCTCTTTCGCAGGGAACTCTTCGGCAATTTTATATTTGCCGGGGCTTACCTCTTCGATAACGACGAAGGCGTTTTGCTGTTGAGGCCGGACAGACTCTTGATCCGTCTGCCTCTGCTGACATGCGGTAATGCCGCTTA
>JALSTG010000157.1 GCA_026983875.1 Campylobacteraceae bacterium | reverse complement strand
TTCCAAAAATCCCTCCCGCCGAGAGATGGATATCCTTCTGAGTTCCGGGGAGCGGGTGACGGCGGCTCTGCTGGCGATCGCTCTTCAGGAGATGGGCCACGATGCCATTGCACTGACGGGCCGTCAAGCGGGAATTCGCACCGACAGCACTCATACCTATGCCCGAATCGAAGAGATCCGTACCGACATGATTCAACAACGTATCGAAGAAGGTAAGATCGTCATCGTCGCCGGTTTCCAAGGGATCAACGAGCATGGAGAGGTTACGACGTTGGGACGGGGCGGCTCGGATTTGAGTGCCGTCGCTCTTGCCGGGGCACTCAAAGCCGACGCTTGCGAAATCTATAGCGACGTGGATGGGATCTATACCACCGATCCCCGAATCGAACCCCGGGCAAAAAAGCTGAAACATATCTCCTACGACGAGATGCTGGAGCTTTCCAGTCTCGGGGCAAAAGTTTTGCAGAATCGTTCCGTGGAGTTGGCCAAGAAGATGGGGGTGACCATCATCGCCCGGAGTTCCTTCAGCGACGATCCGGGTACAATCATTTCTGAGGAGGATGAAAGTATGGAAGCAGTAGTCGTCAGCGGCATCGCCCTGGACAAAAATCAGGCGCGGGTCTCCCTGCGGGAGGTCGCCGATCGACCCGGCATTGCCGCGGAGATATTCAACAAGCTGGCCGAAGAACAGATCAACGTCGATATGATCATTCAAAATGCCAGCAAGGACGGGACGACCAATCTGGGCTTTACCGTGCCCCAGAGCGAACTGGAGCGGGCTAAAGAAGCGATCTCCCAAGGCTTCGGTGGAGAGATAGGCGGGGCCGATTACGATGAAAATATCTGCAAAGTCTCCATCGTCGGCGTGGGGATGAAGTCCCACAGCGGGATTGCCGCCAAGGCCTTCAGTACCTTGGCAGAGAACAATATCAACATTGAAATGATCTCCACCAGTGAAATCAAGATTTCCATGGTGATCGACGAAAAATACGGCGAGTTGGCGGTCCGATCACTTCACGAAGCCTACGAACTGGATAAATAACCGATGCAGCAATTGCTGGAGTGGACGCTTGAGGCGATACGCAAGGAGGGAAGCGACTTCAGTTGGATGGAGGAGTTTCGCTTCGATTGGGTGCCGTTGATCGGCAACGCTCTGCGAAAGGTCGTCGCGGGCCAGACGGTCCTGATCCTCAACGACACTCGGCGAAACTGGTTTGGGCGATATATCGTCAGCCACATCAACCGCCCCGAGCTCAACCGCCCCTTTGTTCCCTTCTATCCTCTTCAGGGAAACTTCCCCAACCTTGCGGAGATCGAGACGACCCAGCAGATGAGATCTCTCGAGGATGTGCTGGATATCTCCTATCCGGGAGGCTGGTTTCTCTGGTACATCGGAGAGGGAGGGGACCGCTACGCCAAACTCGCCTATCGCAACGACGAGAACCTTCTATGGCTCTTTGACGGACAGGTTCCCAACAGCTTCAACCTGCGCAAACACGATCCGCTGCTCGATATCAAACTCCTGCAACTCTATCGGCTCTTCGATCGAACGCTGGAAGCGGCACTCTTTAACGAGGTGGAGCTGGACTGATGGATCTGCAAAACAGTCAGATCTTCGTGACCTCCCGGTTTGAGGAGCAGCGGGAGCGTCTGGAACAGGAGTGCGCCGATGCGGGCTTGACCCTGATCCCCATCGTGCGGGAGGGGAATTTCAAGGTCGAAGATGTGGCACTGACTCTGGAGAAGGCCTATCTGGCCAGCGAAGAGCATCAGGTGATCCTCCTGGCGGGAGATAGCTTTAGCGAGGTGGTTCAGAACAAACTGCTCAAAGTGATCGAGGAGCCGCCGCCCAAGAAGAGCTTTATCTTTCTCTTTCGTTCCAAAGCCTCCATCCTCCCCACGATCCGTTCGCGACTTCCTATCCGTATCCTTGACGAAGGAGAGGCGGTGGAGCCCCTGGGTTTGGATCTGGGGA
>JALSTG010000156.1 GCA_026983875.1 Campylobacteraceae bacterium | reverse complement strand
CGTCACGCCCCAGACTTGGTTCAATACCTACAACGGCGGCCCCTTCTATATCGGCAAACATCAGAAAATCACCGACGACGAGGCCTTCGACTCCCTGACCGCCACCGACATCATCGTCCACTCCTCCAACATCGGTATCTCCCAGATCGCCTGGCGTCTTAGCGGCAAAGAGATGTACGACGGCTTCAGAGCTTTCGGCTTGGGACGGCGCACGGATATCGATCTCTCCCGAGAACTTCCCGGACGGATCAAACCTGCCTGGAAACTGGAAAAGAAACCCCACCGGGCCAATCAAGCCTACGGTTATGGAATGCAAGCGACATTCATCCAACTCCTTCAGGCTCATAACGTCTTTAACAACTCCGGACGTCTCGTCCCACCGCGAATCGTCGACTATCTGGAGTCCTACGACGGACGCAAATTCCGCCTCCGGGAAACTCAAGCCCAAATCCGGCAGGTGATTCAACCGGCTACGGCCCGAGCAATGAAGAAAATTCTCAAAAAAGTTGTCTCGGAGGGGACCGGCGTCGCGGCCCAATACCCCGGACTGGAGATCGGCGGAAAGACGGGAACTGCCCACATCGCAACCAAGGGTCGTTATGTCAAACGCTACAACAGCTCCTTTTTCGGCTTTGCCAACGACGACAAAGGTCACCGCTACGAGATCGGCGTCCTGGTCATCGAAGCAAGCAAATATCACAAATACTTCGCCTCTCAGTCTGCCGTACCCACCTTCAAAAGCATTGTGGACAAT
This sequence comes from Campylobacteraceae bacterium, assembly GCA_026983875.1. GTDB lineage: Bacteria > Campylobacterota > Campylobacteria > Campylobacterales > Sulfurovaceae > Nitratifractor. The sequence continues at coordinate 40,198 of JALSTG010000156.1, read as the reverse complement.
CTAGTAGAACTCAACTATTTGGCTCCCAATCTTACACCGGAACAGCGAGCCGAAATGTTGGCCAAAGAGAAAAAACGACGTGAAATCGCCAGAAAAAAACAGCAAGAGCGGACCCGAAAGATCAAAGAGCTCCTCAGACAGCAGCGTCAGGAGATACGCCAAAAAGCCCGGAAACACCGGCCGGCCGTCAAACCCCGCCCCCGGCCGGTGCACCATTATCGGCCTCCACGTCCCGCACCCCGCAAACATCCCACTCCTCATGAAGCTTTGCCAGATATGTTCTAGAGGCAAAGCTATCCAACTTGCAGTAGTCAATGCAGAAGAGAAGGATCAATCGTTCGAGAAGTGTTCATTCAAGCGGTGAGAAAAGGGGCTTAATGCCCGGAGAATTTTGGATAAATCCGCAACGCTTCTATGGCTTGAGATTTGTCAATAAGAAAACTTGTAGCCCCGCCGCCGAACGGTATGGATCACCTGGAAGCCTAGAATACTTCGCAGACGCTTGCGGATCTGATTGATCGCTACTTCAACGGTATTGTCGCTGACATACTCGGGCTCTTCCCAGAGTGCATTGATGATTTCGTCTTTGGAAAAGACCCGCTGTTTACGCAAAGCCAAGTAGGCAAGGATATCGAAGGTCTTGCCGTTAAGAGAGACGATTTTGTCGTCATATTCGATCTTCTTGTTGACAATGTCGATACACAGTTTGCCGATATCGACCTTGGTGCCGTAAAGATTGCGCATATTGGCCAGGACCCGGGCAGCGATCAGATCAGGTTCACCGATATGATTGAAAACTACGTCGTCGACCCCCAAAGCGAAAAAGGCCCGCTGCTTCTGGGGCTTGTCAGTCAGAAGGATAATCTTGGTCTCTTTTTTCTTTTTTTTGATCTCGTGAACGTAACGCTCCAGGGAGAACTGTACCCCCTCATCCACAATGATAATCAGCTCATAGTGACGAAAATAGGTGAAGTTGCTGGCATCGTATAGATCCATTGCACTATCGACGATGCAGATAAAATATTTCCCGATCTCTTTTTCTACCTCTTTGGCAAACTCTTCGTCGAATCCTACCGTTAAAATCCTCATCCCTGATCACATGTCCATTCAAAATTTGCTGAGAGAAGCCATTATATGGGCTTTCTGTAAATAGAGCCCCTCATTTCATAGCGTATTTATAGCGAAAGCTCGCTTATTTAAAAATAAAAACTCTTTTTCAGAAAAGTTTGGATATTTTTTATCTTCTTGTTGCGACAATAGAGTGGTGAGAGAAAACTACGCTCTGATCGCCCTGATATAGACACGCTTCGGGGCCGGATACCCCTCCACCGTTCGGGTAGGATCCTCGGGATCGAGAAAGTCCTCCAGGCTTTGGGTGGCAATCCATTCGGTCTTGCGCTGCTCCGTTCGGTCGGTGGGCTTGACCGCCAGGACTTCCACCGAGCCGAATCCCGCCCGATAGCACCAGTTTTTAAGAGCAGGAATCGTCGGGATGAAGTAGATGTTGGGAATCTTGGAATAACGTCCCGCCGGCGTCAAGCAAATCTCTTCCTCCCCTTCAATCATAAAAGTATCCAGAAAGAGCTCTCCCCCTTTTTTGAGCCCTTTTTTCAGGGATTTCAGTGTAGAGACGGGATCGCTGCGGTGGTAAAGCACTCCCAGGCAAAAAAGCGTATCGAAAGGCTCTTCGTAATACTCCAGATGCTCGACTCCCAGAAGTTCATAGCCGATTCCGCTGCAAAAGAAACGCTCCAGAAAGCGAAACTGGCTGTAGTAGAGAGCCGACGGATCGAAGCCCACGAGCTTCGCCGGCTTTTGGGCAAGCATCCGATAGAGATAGTATCCGTTGTTGCAGCCGATATCGCCGACCATCTTGTCCCGTAGGTCAAAATGGGGGTACAGAAGATTGTACTTGATCTGACTCTGCCACTCACTGTCGATAAAGAGTCGGCCCAGATGAAAGGGCCCTTTGCGCCAGGGCATGAGCATCCGGGCCGTCTTTTCGATCTCCGCGCCCCAGCGGGTCTCATAGTCGGGATCCAGTTCCGCCGTCACGACATCCTCATAGCTCCGCCGGGTCACGACAGGTTCGGGCAGCGCATCGATCGCTTCAACGAGCGGCGCAATATTTTTCCACCTCAGCCATCGGCGCCGTTCGGCCCGCAGGTCATCGAGATGCATCTACTTGACGATCGCTTTGATGATCTTTGGCTCTTTAAGAGGCCGATCTCCGGGACCGGTGGGTGTCCGGTCGATGGCGTCGACCACCTCTTTGCCTTTGACCACTTCGCCGAAGATCGTATAGCCGCCGTTGAGCCAGGGGGCGGGAGCGACGGTGATAAAAAACTGACTGCCGTTGGTATTGGGACCGTGATTAGCCATGGCCAGGAGATAAGGACGATCGAAGACCAGATTGGGGGCATATTCATTCTTAAACTCTTTTCCCCAGATCGAGCTTCCTCCTCTTCCGGTCCCGCTAGGATCGCCCCCTTGGATCATGAAACCTTTGATAACCCGATGAAAGATCGTCCCGTCGTAGTAGCCCTTCTTCACCAGCTTCGTGAAGTTCTCCACCGCCAGGGGAGCCGCCTTGGGGAAGAGTTTGAGCATGATTTCGCCTTGCGTCGTTTTGAGGACTACCCGGGGAGCCTGGGCACAAGCCAGAAGCACCGTCACCAAAAGCGCCAGGAAGATCCTTCCCATCAGTCGTCCTTCTCGCAGACGACACCCAGCCGATGTAGCACTCGCTCGAAGAAATCTCCCGCTTCCCGTTGGGCGTCCTCGTGAAACTCGATATAGACCCCCTCCTTCTCGGGATGCTCCTTGGCAGGATTACCAAAGATATCCGGATCGAGTCCCGTCTCTCTTTTCGCAGCTTCGATCGCTTCAAAAACCTGGGCTTTGAGTTCCGGATTATCTCCATAGGTGAGGCTCAGGCCTTCATAACGCTCTTCCATCCGTATATGGGCTTTGATGCATTGGGTCATTCGGTTATCCTTCCTGTGGTTTCATAAAATTATTCTATCGCAAGGAGGGATTAGAGTCGGCTGAGTCAGCGGGCAAACTCTACGGCCCGGGTCTCACGAATCACATTGACCTTCACCTCCCCGGGGTACTGGACCTGTTCCTCGACTTTCCGGGCGATCTCGTGGGCCAAGCGGGCCGCCTGATTGTCATCTACCTTTCCTGCATCGACGAAGACCCGCAGCTCCCGGCCGGCGTTGATCGCATAAGCGTGGGCGACCCCCTCTTCTTTTTTGGCGATCTCCTCGATCTCCTTCACCCGGCGCGTAAAGCTCTCCAGCACTTCGCGTCGAGCCCCGGGCCGGGCCGAGCTGAGCGCGTCGGCGGCACAGACGGCGGCGCTCTCGACACTGTCGGGCTCGGCGTGTCCGTGATGGGCATAGATCGCATTGATCACCGTCGGGTGCTCTTTGTACTTTCGACAGAGCTCCGCGCCGAGATCCACATGATTGCCGCCGAAATCCTGGGTCAGAGCCTTGCCGATATCGTGCAGAAGCCCGGCACGCATCGCCAGCTTCTCATCACCGCCCATCTCCGCCGCCATGACCCGCGCCAAGCGGGCTACTTCCAGGGAGTGGGCCAGAGCGTTTTGACCGTAGCTGGCCCGGTACTTGAGTCGACCGATGAGTTTGATAAGCTCCTCGTGCATAGGAAAGAGTCCCAGATCGATCAGGACATTCTCCCCCTCTTCGTAGATCGTCCGTTCAAACTCCTCCTGGACCTTGGCATGGACCTCCTCGATTCTCCCCGGATGGATCCGACCGTCGGCGACCAGAAGTTCGATGACGCGGGTGGCAATGGCACGACGATAGAGATTGAAGCTGCTGACCACGATGACGCCGGGAGTCTCATCGATAATAATATCGACGCCCAATAGTTGCTCCAAGGCCTTGATATTGCGCCCCTCCTTGCCGATGATCCGTCCCTTATGATCATCGGTCGGTAGCGTGATGGTATTGATGAGGCGCTCTCCGGCGAACTCTCCGGCATAGCGAGTCGTCGCTTGGGCGAGAATGTAATGGGCCCGGCGACGGGCTTCGTCCTCGGCCAGTTTCACTCGTTTGCGCACTACCGCCGCCAGTTCGGAAGCGCTTTGCTCTTCGACCTTTTTGATGAGAAACGCTTTCGCCTCCCCCCTTGTCATGGATGCGACGTTTTCAAGGCGCTCCAAATCCTCCGCCAGAAGACGACGGCGACGTTCGGCAAGCTCTTCCGCATGGCGATACTTCTCCTCCAGACGGTTTTCCAGTTGCCGAAGCTTTCCCCGTTCTTCTTCTAGCTCTTGCTCCTTTTGATTCAAATCCCGCCATCGGGTTTCCAATTCCGTCAGGCGTTCTTCAAAACGACGCTCCTGTGCCAAAGCCCGGCTCTGGCGTTCGGCCTCTGCATCATGCAGAAGCTTTTGCGCCTCCTGTTCGATCGCCCGGGCCTTCGCCTCGGCTTCGAGCTTCAAATAGTCAAAACGCCGTGCAAGGGAGAAGCGTCCGGCGGCAAAACCGATTCCCCCTCCCAAAAGCCCTGCCAGGGTAATCCAAAGATAGTACAACTCCATTCGTCTGTCCTTTTTTAGAACAACACGGCAACGGGATCTATCAGAGATATGGGTTCAGCGTCACCGGGCAGCGCTACTCTCCCGGGAAAGGAAAGTCTCCGGCACTTTTGCCTGCGATCAGGACATCGGCTCGAATATCGTGGCGCTCGGTGACGACAAAAGTGGTGCGGCAAAACCGCCGCTGTATAAAAATAATCTCTTTGATATGCGGCTTCTCTTTTTCAAAAAAACGATCATAAAAGCCTTTGCCAAACCCGATCCGACGCAATGTCGGATCGGTACCCACGATGGGCACAACCGCGATATCAATCTTCCGTGCTCTATATTGTCTTGAGTTTTTAGGTTCATAAATGCCAAAACGCTTTTTATGCAGTGGCAATCTATATTTTACCGGACGGAAACTTGCACCCTCCATAAAAGGGACATATACCTCTACCCTTTTACGGCGTAGTTCCGCGATCAGAGGTCGCAAATCCACTTCCAGCGTCAAAGGCAGGTACAAAAGAACCCTTTTGATTTTTCGTTTCTGCAGATGGGTTCTCAGGCGTTCCCGCAGTTTTCGATCCTCCATTCGAGCTCTTCCGGGCGGTACGGAGCGCAGGCGCTCAATCGCCCAGCGGCGAAAATGTTCTTTAAGCTCCTCTCTTTTCCCTTGCTTCATGCCGCGCTTCTTACCCTTCCTTAGATATAATCCCGTGCTTAATGATCTAAAAATTATATCGAAGAGGAGCTCGGAAGAGTGAACGGTTACCCTTATATCATTCCGGTGATCCTTCTATCGTTCCTCTTCGGTGTCGCCGGCTGTAGCGACAAAGAGAAAGCGCAGAAGCAAGAAGCAAACGCCACACCTTCGCCTTCCGAGCCTATGACCGTTCATGTTTCCAAAGAAACTTCAACCGCCTCTCGGACCAAACGTTTTACGATCCGCGATATCGACGGCCGGCAGACGATATTGGAATTCACCGACCACGAAGCCCGTTTCCAGCGCATCCGTCAGCCTCTGGTCATGCTCGTCCTTTTTTCCGACTGGTGCCCGCCCTGTCGGGGAATGCTCCCCTATCTAGGAAAGTTACAAGCCGCCAACAAGGATCAACTCTTCGTCATCGGCCTCCTGGTCCATAGCGAACTTGATCCTACGAGGCTCCGTCGGCTCATGCGCCGATACGAGAGCAATTTTTTTATCTCCCGGGCCCCGGACAACGACGCCCTGGCAGATTATCTCGCCGGTCTGGCAAAGCAGGGCTCGGACTACCCCCTTCCTTTGACTCTCATCTTTAAAGATGGTAAATATATTATGAACATTCAAGGGGCCGTTCCCTATGAAATGCTCCAGAGTCTTATCGACCAATTACGCGAAATCAAGAAAAAAGAAGGATAGATAGATGTTTGATTTTTTGAAAAAAGCCTTCGGTAAAACCAATGAAGCAATCCGAGAAACCGTCCCGGAAAAGAAGAAAACACTGGAAAAAAATGAACTGGAAGAGGTTCTCCTAGAAGCCGATGTGGACTACGAACTCGTCGAAAGGCTCCTGGAAGGGCTTCCAGAGACTATCTCCCGCACCCAGGCTTTCAACTCCCTCATCTCCGTCTTCCAATATCAGGCCCGATGGATCAACCCCGACGACCATCACCCCTTCGTGGAGATGATCATCGGCGTCAACGGTGCGGGCAAGACCACAACCATTGCCAAGCTCGCCAGACTCTACCAAAAAGAGGGCCGCAGCGTCGTTCTCGGTGCCGGGGACACTTTCCGGGCCGCGGCGATCGAGCAGTTGAGCCGCTGGGCCCAAAAGCTCAACGTTCCCATCGTTGCGACCCGCCAGGGACACGACCCCTCCGCCGTAGTCTTCGACACGATCAAATCTGCTCTGGCCAAAGAGATCGACCGGGTCATCATCGACACTGCCGGACGCCTCCACACCCAGACCAACCTCGCCGAAGAGCTCAAAAAGATGGTCCGAGTCGCCGACAAAGCTCTCCCGGGTGCTCCCCATCGCAAGATGCTTATTCTCGACGGTACCCAGGGCAGTTCCACCCTTAACCAGGCCAAGGCCTTCGACGCGATGATCGGCATCGACGGTATCATCATCACCAAGCTGGACGGCACCGCCAAGGGCGGCGCTATCCTCACCATCGCCGACGAGCTCAAAATGCCCCTTTACTATATCGGCACCGGTGAGAGTCCCGACGATCTCATCCCCTTCCGGGCCAACGACTATGTCAATATGATTCTTGATGAGATTTACGAAAAATAGGATTTGATGATCCGCGGATCAGACCTGTTTCAACAGATAACGCTCTACCGCAGCTTTGAGCCTTTCGAGTTCTCTTCCGTAAGCTTCCACATCCTCTTCGGACAAAGGTTCTCTCTCTTCACCTACTTTACGAAACAGGCGATCGACGAGTCGGTAGAGGGCCTCTGCCCCGATTGTCGCGGAAAGCCCTCGGATATCCAGGAGAAAATTCCGAGCCTGATCCAGACTGCCTTCACGGCGATACTTTTCCAGGAGAGACCAACTGGGAGCATAAACTGAGAGAAACTCTTTGAGTAACTCCTGATAAAGTTCCTTTTTCCCATGGGCAAAGGCCAATCCTTTTTCTTCGTCCAGAACGGTATCCTGCTCTGTTTTAGAGGAAGACGGTATTTCGGCTGCTTCCCTGGTCAAATAACGAAGCAGTAAATTATACAGCTGCGAGACCTGAAAGGGTTTGGGTAAAAATGCATCGAATCCGATCTCACGATATTTCTCTTTTGCATCCGCATAAGGCGTGGCGGTAAAAGCGACAAGAGGAAGCATTTCATGTTCGGGATTCTGACGGACGATCCTGGCAACTTCTTCACCGGTCATCATCGGGAGACCATTATCGAGTAAAACCAGGTCAAAGGTCTTCTCTGGGCTTTCGATCGCCTCCAATGCTTCGTAGCCGTCGGAAACAATCGTGAGCTCGATACCCGAATTTTTCAGTAGATCCTGAATGACCCTCTGATTGATTCGATTGTCTTCAGCCAGTAATATATTCCCCCGTAATGGAGCAAAACTCTCACGGGTAATTCCCGGGACTGTCGGGGGAAGATAGAGGGAATGAAGCGCCTCTCCAGACTCGGACTCTACACTGCTTTCTATCTTACTTTCTTCGGTCAGCTTTTCTTGCAGCTTCTCTTCCTGATCCACTACAGTAACATTGCCGACAAATGAGGGAGGAGAAACCACTTTTTGGGCTTCGAGCACATTCTCATGCTCCTGACGAGTTTGCTCCGGATCCCTTTCGTCACTCTCCACTTCAGGACTTATTTCGTCCAAGAGTTTCGAAAGCACGATCGTGACCTCCCCGCTGGTAATCGGACGGAGAAGATAAGCATCGATCAGATCCCGACGCACTATCTGCTCTTCATGATTCGTTATCAAAACCACTTTCAGATTTTCCGTTTTTCGCAAAGCTTCAAGCATCTTCTGTTGCAGGGGGCCGAAATACTCATCGGCGATAAAGACCAGCTCAAAAAGAGCAAAATTTGGAACGGCCTCGCTACACACTTCACTGTCAAAATAGGTCACGGGACAACAGTAGTGCCCAAAGACCCTCTGCATCACCTCCACCTCTTCCCCGCGATCATCATAGATCAAAACCCTTTGAGGCACACAGGAAAGAGGAAGTTCTTTTAAAAACTCCTCTTGATCCTCCGGAGCCGAGATCGGAAGAAACAGCCGGACTTCATGGCTTCCCTTCCGCTGCTCCGTCTTCAGCGTACCTCCCATCAATTCGACTAGTTCCCTGGCCACAAAAAGACGCAGGCCGACAAACTCCTTACGTGTATCGTCATAATAGGGTTCAAAGTTTTGAAACGCCGGGTGAACATTCTTTTCGTTTGCATCACGAATTGAGATAGCTATTCCCTCTCTTTTGGGTTCGCCAAACTCCGCCGAGTGGACATCGATGTGAATCTCGACTGCTTCAGAGACCTCTTCGACCGCATTTCCGGCCAAATTCACGATAATTTGTCCCAATCGTAAAGAGTCTCCATAGAGCACCTTGGGTAACGAATCGTCGATGTCCAGATCAAAATGATGTCCCTTATCGCCGTATTTACTCTGCAATACCTCCGAAATATCCTCCATAAGCTGCCGGAGTTCGAAATCCCGGGGAAGGATTTTAACCCGCTTCGATTTGAGTTTGAGAAAAAATATCAAATCTTTCGTACTGGTAAGTAGCTGCTGCTCCCCCTCTCTGATCTTCTCGATCTGGCTCTCCGGCACCAATTCCTTCGCCTTCTCAATGACTTCGTTCGTCGTTCGAGTCGTCGCCTGGAGCGTTTCATAGATATTTTCACCCAGGTCGTCGAGAAATTTGCTCTGACTCTCTTCAAGCTTCTTCTCTTTTTCCAATATCTGATCGTAGACTCTCTTCAGTCTACGAAGCTGCTCCGACGAAACAAAAAGTATGATTACCCCTACGATGGCCAGAGCAATCAACCCTGCCCAATACCAAAAGAGATCCTCCGTCGTTTCCGGAGCAGTAATCCCCGCCTGCACTACTATCGTCTCCAATAAAAATCCCAAAACAATGTATTTCATCTCTTCCCTTTTACTTCACCCCGTCTCTCAAAGAGCATTGAGAGTCTCCGTAATCTATCTTTTTTTTCTCTGTCGTTTTGCCGTGGGGAAATATTTAAAATTTCTCCAACCCTCTTGCTTGCTTAGTGCCACAAGGTAGGATCTTTGCTATATTATATGGATTATAGCACAAGACTCACTTTCACAATCTATCGATTTTTTCAAAACGAAGTTTTCTTGAATACCAAGCTAAAAAACTACTAAAATATCAAAAATTGTTCCAGGTCTCTACGGATATAGGACAAAGGATTCGGCAATGGCAAAAAAGAAAACTCTCTTCGAGTGTCAGGCATGCGGCTTTCAGACCCCGCGGTGGATGGGGAAGTGCCCCAGTTGCGGGGAGTGGGAGAGTCTCATCGAACTCAGCGCCGAGCAGATCAAATTTCTCAAGGAGAGCAGCACCACATCCTCTCCGGCAGGAACCAAAGCCAAGGCCCAGCCCATTACCGAGATCGACGAAGAGAACTTCATCCGATTCCCTTCCGGCAGCCGGGAGCTGGACCTTGTCCTCGGCGGCGGCATCGTCCCCGGCTCTCTTACCCTTATCGGCGGCTCCCCCGGCATCGGCAAATCGACGCTGCTGCTTAAGATTGCCGGCAATCTCGCCTCCGTCGACAAGAGCGTCCTCTATGTCAGCGGCGAGGAATCCACGGGACAGATCAAGCTCCGGGCCAACCGCCTGAATGCCAACCATGAACGCCTCTTTCTCCTGAGTGAAATCAACCTTGAGCGCGTCCTCAACGAAATCGACCGAAGAGACTACGATTTTGTTGTCATCGACTCGATCCAGACTCTCTATTCCGACGAAACCCCTTCGGCTCCAGGCTCCGTCACCCAGGTGCGCACCATCACCTTCGAGCTGATGCGCCTGGCCAAGAACCGTCAGATCCCCATCTTTATCATCGGCCACATCACCAAAGAGGGTTCTATCGCCGGCCCCAGGGTTCTGGAGCACATGGTCGATACAGTCCTCTACTTCGAAGGAGATTCCAACTCGGAACTCCGGCTGCTCCGGGGATTCAAAAACCGATTCGGCTCCACCAACGAGGTAGGAATCTTCGAGATGCGCCGTGACGGGCTGCTGGACGCTAAGAGTTTTGCCGGCCGTTTCTTCGACAAGGAAAAGCTCTCCGCAGGCTCTGCCCTGACGATTATTATGGAGGGAAGCCGTCCCATCGTCATCGAAATCCAGGCCCTTGTCGCCGAAGCCTACGGCCATCCCAAACGCAGTTCCACGGGCTACGACAACAACCGCCTCCAGATGCTTCTGGCCCTCTTAGAGAAGAAGCTCGATCTGCCTCTGGGTACCTACGACGTCTTCATCAATGTAAGCGGCGGTATCCGTATTACCGAGCCCGCTGCCGATCTGGCGGTCATTGCCGCCATCCTCAGCAGCTTCCGGGATCGTGAACTCAGTGCCGAGACTCTCTTTCTCGGCGAAGTAAGCCTCACAGGCGAGATACGGGAGGTGCCTGCTCTCGCCCAGCGCCTTCGGGAGATGGAGACCCAGGGCTTCAAAAAGGCGGTCCTCCCCTCCAAGCCCCTGGAAAAAAGTTCCATCAAATGCTTTGTCGCTTCTGAAGTGGGGAAAATCATCGAATGGATTTTCATCTGAAGCTCATTAATCTCCGATAAATCCCCTATGTTATAATCCTACCACACCGGTACATGCCGACGCAAACATAATCAAAGTAAAGGAATAACCGATATGAAAATAGTGCTTAAATGGCTTCTGCTCACACTTCTTTCTCTTGGATTTGTCCAGGCTGCTCAACAGCCTGATAAGTTTACACTTCAGACGATTGACGGGAAAACGCTCCACGTACAGGGACTTAAAAACGGTTTGCTCTTTAAAGAGCTAAAAGGGAAAGTCGTTTTCCTCGAATTTTGGGGAACCCACTGCCCTCCCTGTCTGATGTCCATCCCGCACTATATCGATTTGAACAAGAAATATAAAGACAAAATGGCCATGGTCGCCATCGAGGTTCAAGCGACCCCTCCCGAAGCCCTCAAAGCCTTCGTCAAAGCCAAAGGGATCAATTACAATGTTGTCGCCCATCAAGGAGCTTTGGATTTTGTTGCCTATATAACACAGCGTACCGGATGGGAGGGCTCTATCCCCTACCTCATCATCCTCGATCCCGAAGGGGGCTTCGTCACCGGCCAGGTCGGTCTCCTCTCGGAGAAAGCCCTTGCAGGCGTCATCGAACAACTCCATAAAATGGAAAAATCGAAGAACGCCAAAGCTCCCACTACCCCCGCTAAAGAAGAAAATACGACTAGATAATAGTCTGCGACTCCCCTCTACGCCAGGGAGATCCTGCCGTTATTCACGACGATTCTCCCTTCCAACTCCTCTTCGTAAACCCGCACTCCGAAAGCTGCTACCGCCTCTTCGACCGTCGGACGCTTTTGACAGAAGAGTAGAAAGTCGTCATACTCCGTCAAGCGGGAGGGAAGGATGCCAAAACGCTCCAAGAATGCATCCATATCAAGAATTGGACGAGCCAGGCCTTCACGCAGGAGATAGCGGGTACCGCCGCTCTCCCCAAGTCGATGGGGAAGCACCCAGATCTCTTTGCCCTGCTTCAATGCATATTCTGCACTGCGCATAGATCCACTCTTCTCCTCTGCCTCCGCGACGACCAAGAGTTCTCCCAGAGCAACCACCAGTTCATTGCGTACGACAAAGCTCCAGTTCGTCGCCCGAAAACCCGGTTCGAAACGACTCAAAACAAGTCCTTCTCTTTCGATCGATTCGATCAGCGAAGCATTAATAGCGGGATAGCGGATATCCACCCCGTTGCCTACCACGGCAATCGTATGGGCCGCTCCTGCTCCCATGTGGGCCTGGGCATCGACTCCCATCGCCGCACCGCTCACCACCGCCACGCCCCGACGTGCCAACTCCGAAGCGAGGGTTCGTACCATCTCCCGCGTATAGCTCGAGGGACGTCGTGTCCCGACGATGGAGACTTTCGGGCGTCGCAAGAGAGAGGGGTCCCCCCGATACCAAATCCGTTCCGGCGGTTTTTTCAGCTGAGCGAAGGCTTCGGGCATCTCATCGAGGAGTCTCTCCGCCATGATGCCCCTTATTTTCCGAAACGGCTTCGGTAAAACTCGTCAAAGTAGACCGTCTCTACCGGAGCGAGTAAGTTCTTTGCATGACGCAATGCGTCAAACGTTGCCGGATGAGGGTGCCCGATCGCAATGGCGTAGCCCCGTTTTTCGGCAATACGTACGGCGCGCTTCAGTTGCGCAAGGATCGCAGAGCGTTTCTGTATATTGTCGATGAAAACATCACGAGCCACATAAGGAGTATGATACTCTTTCGACACTCTGGGCACCACCGAATGCCCTGTTGTCCGGCTATCGAGAAAGACGAAGCCCTCACGCTTCAAGTCTCCATAAAGATGATTCATCGCCGGATAGTTCGAGGTAAAGACACTGCCGGTATGGTTATTGACAAAGCGCGCTTTGGGAAAGAGGCGACGGATCTCCTTGACCCGTGCCCGGATCTTCGCCGGCCCATCATCAACGAAAAGCGTCTTGGCGAAACGATTCATTTTTTTGCTTCCCGACTCCAGAGGAAGATGGATCAAATAATGCTTCAGATTTTTTACCAAGAGATTACTATGACGGTTGATCTGGGAGGGAGGAAAAATCGAGGGAGTGATACGGTAGGAGAGTGTTCGAATCGCCTGAAGCTGTCGAGCCTGTGATACGTCGTCAATAATCAACACCAGCTGAGGTTTTTTCCCCTTGACTGCGGTTACTGGCTCCTTTTCAGGTCTCGAGTGCTGCGTCTTGCGGATCAAATCCTCCAGACCGAAGCCGACCTTCTCCTCTTCTTGGGGATACTCTTCCGCGACGACGACAGCTTCGGAAGGTCTACTATATTTTTCTTTCTCTTTTGGTTTCACGGTAACGGTTGTCGCTTTTGGCGTACGCTTCTTGGCACCCTGATCCTGCTGTGCCCCTCCTCCCAGCAGGAAGGCAAATCCCAGCAAAGTACTCAGACCGAGAAAGCCCAAGACAGAGATAAAAAGCCGACGCCGTACCGTTTTTTTCTGCTTCTGGCGTTTTACTTGTACCCGCCGTTTCGCCGATCCATGTTTGTTTGTCGACACCCCAATCCTTCGTCCGGTTATTTTGGAGATATTTTATCCAAAAGTAAAAAAGCATCGAAGTTATATAGCAGAGGGAAAAGAAATAAGGGATTTACTAACCGATCGGACGACGGTGGGATTATGAATGAGGGAAGCTAGCGCAGATCGCCGAAGGCACCTTGTACCTTCGGTAGACGTCCGGAAACCGAGCGATCAGTTTTCGTCCTGATTGACAATCTTGTTGGCCTGAATCCAGGGCATCATCGCCCGAAGCTTCTCGCCGGTCTTTTCGATGAGAGAATCTTTCATGTTGTTGCGCTCGGCAGTCATACGGGGATAGCCGGCTTGACCTTCGAGGATGAAGTCTTTGGCGAACTTGCCGTTTTGGATCTCTTTGAGGATCTCCTTCATCGCTTTACGGGACTCTTCGTTGATGACTCTGGGACCGCTGACATAGTCTCCATACTCGGCGGTATTGGAGATGGAGTAGCGCATATCGGCGATGCCTCCTTCGAACATCAGATCCACAATGAGCTTAAGTTCGTGGAGGCACTCAAAATAGGCCATCTCGGGAGCATAACCGGCTTCGGTCAGCGTCTCAAAGCCTGCCTGCACCAGAGCGGTGACACCACCGCAGAGGACCGCCTGCTCACCGAAAAGATCGGTCTCAGTCTCATCTTTGAAGGTCGTCTCGATGATGGCAGTTCGTCCCCCGCCGATCGCAGAAGCGTAGCTCAATGCCAGCTCTTTGGTCATCCCGCTGGGATCCTGGGCGACGGCGATGAGATCGGGGATCCCTCCGCCTTTGACGAATTCACTGCGGACGGTATGACCCGGAGCCTTGGGGGCGACCATCATGACATTGATGTCGGCGGCGGGCTTGATCCGGCCGTAGTGGATATTGAAGCCGTGGCCGAAGGCGATGGTCGCACCGCTCTTGAGGTTGGGCTCGATCTCGTTTTTGTAAACCTCGGCCTGGGTCTCGTCGGGCAGAAGAATCATCACTACGTCGGCCTTGGCGGTCGCTTCGGCGACGGTGAGGACTTCGAAGCCCTTGGCTTCAGCCTTCTTCCAGCTGCTGCCGCCGGGCTTGAGGCCGACGACGACGGTAACACCGCTATCCCGGAGGTTTTCGGCATGGGCATGCCCCTGGCTGCCGAAGCCGATCATGGCGACGGTTTTGCTCTTGATGAGATTGATGTCGCAGTCTTTATCGTAATATACGTTGAGTGCCATTTTCTATCCTTGCATCGTGATTTGGGGGGATTATATCGAAGAATCGGTAAGAGGAAACCATCCACTGCATCGATGCGACCATAATTGCATAGAGTAAACGGGGAATATATTATAATGAAGCCCAAAATTATTGAATAGAATTGAAAAAGAAGGAGAGATAGTTATGGAAAAATTCAAAACCTATTTTCTCATGACCGGCCTGACCCTACTCTTTATCTGGTTCGGTGGACTCATCGGCGGGAAGACGGGTATGATCCTCGCCTTTCTCATCGCCGCAGGAATGAATTTCTACGCCTATTACTACAGTGACAAGCATGTCCTGGCCCACTACGACGCAGTGCCCGTGGACGAGCAAAGCGCCCCTGAGCTCTACGGCATCGTCCGGCGCCTTACCCAACGCGCGGGCCTGCCGATGCCCAAGCTCTACATCATCCCCGATCCGGTTCCCAACGCCTTCGCTACCGGACGGGACTATGAACACGCCGCCGTGGCGGTTACCAAGGGGCTGCTGGACCTGCTGGACGAGGAAGAGATCGAAGGAGTCATCGCCCATGAGCTGAGCCATATCAAACACTACGATATGCTCATCGGCACCGTCGCCGCTACCATCGCCGGAGCTATCAGTATGCTGGCCAATTTCGGGATGTTTTTCGGAGGCGACCGGGACCGCAATCCCATCGTTACCATCGCCCTGATGATCATCATGCCTCTGGCCGCGACCGTCATCCAGATGACCATCAGCCGCAGCCGGGAGTTCGAAGCCGACAAAGGCTCGGCACTGATGACCGGCCATCCCGAATGGCTCCAGCGAGCCCTCACCAAGCTCGACAACTACGCCCGGCGCGGTGCCGTGATCCACGATGCCGACCCCTCTACGGCCCATATGTTCATCGTCAACCCCTTCGCCGGCATCGGCGGTCAGGTAGCCAATCTTTTCCGCACCCATCCCACAACCGAAGAGCGGATCGAGCGACTCGAAGAGATTAAATATCAACTGAAAGGCGCCTGATGGGCGCTGTTATTGGTTATTGGTTATTGGTCATTGGTCATTGGGGGGGAGGAGTCGCAAGTCGCAAGTCGCAAGTCGCAAGTATTGATAAAAGCACGTCCAGGCCGTGCATACCAAAGTTCTTCACTCTTCACTCTTCACTCTTCACTTCAAAATCCTCCGTTGGAGGATTTTGAATGTCTCCCTTCGGCATCCAACTCACCCGCGGATTTCTCCCCTCCGATCTGGAGCCCGAGGATTATCCCAAGTATGAGGAGCTCGAGCGTATAGGAGCTTTGGAGAAGGACGAACGGGAACTGCTTCGTCTGCGTTCTCTCTACCGGGTGGGACGGCTCTGGATCTCCCAGGAGGGCAAAGGGTACGTCGAAAGCGAATTTGAAGGGGACAAAGATCTGCTCATCGAACCCAAGGATCTGGATGAGGCAAAAAACGGTGACGAAGTAGTCGTCAAGCGCATCATCGCCAGACGGGGACGGCCGGCGGCAAAGGTCGTTCTCGTCACCCGTCCTGAGGCTCTCCACCTCATCGGCTACACCCACCGGGATGAGAGCGGAAACTTCGCCGTACTTCATATCAAAACCGCCCAGCCCATCGCCGCCGAGATGCCGGGGATGGATCTGAAGGCCTTCAAGCTGGGCACGGTGCTACTCATCGACGCTATGAGCTCCAAAGTGATCGAAGTGCTGGGCCATCTGGGCGATCCGAGAGTCGACGAGCGCATCAGCCTGCTGCTTTATGAACGCCGGGATGATACCTTCCCCGATGACTGCGTGGAACAAGCTCTTAAAATCCCCAGCCAGGTCCTACCCCAGGAGATCGAAGGGCGCGTCGATCTACGGGATCTGAGCTTTTGCACCATCGATCCGGTTACCGCCAAGGATTTCGACGACGCAATCTATCTGGATCTGAAACATCATACCCTCTATGTGGCTATCGCCGACGTCAGCCACTACGTCCCCTACTCCAGTCCTATCGACAAGGAGGCAAAACTCCGGGGCTTTACCACCTACCTTCCCCACAAGGCCTTCCCCATGCTGCCTCGGGAACTGAGCGAAAATATCTGCTCTCTCAAGCCCCATGTCGACCGCCTCGCCTTTATCGCGAAGATCACTCTCGATCCCAAAAACCTCCAGCCTATCAAAGAGGAATTTTTCGAAGGGGTCATTCACTCCAAACGCCGCTTTAACTATGACGAAATCGACGCGATACTAGAAGGGAAACGCACGCACTTTAGCGAAACGGAGCAGGAGATTCTCCGATGGCTTCTTCCTTTGCAGAAGCTCACCCAGCGACTACGAAAACAGCGGCTCAAAAAGGGCTTTGACTTCCGCACCGACGAAGTCAAGCTGGCCATCGACCCCGAACACGAGCTCAAGGAGACCACTATCGAGACCGGCACTCCGGCCCATAGCCTCATCGAGGAGTGCATGCTCCTAGCCAACAAAGCCGCCGCCAAACGCTTTGAAGGCGATGGAGACGCAATCTTCCGGATCCACGAAGCCCCGGAAATGGGCAAGATCGAGGAGCTTCTGGAACAGTTGGCTACGGTAGGAATCTTCGTCGATCTTCCTGAAGAAGCCGACGCCTGTACCGTGATCCGAGCCATCCAGAAAGAGGCCGCCGCCCAGGGAATCGAAGCGGAGGTCGACGCCCTCATCATCCAGTCCCTGCGTCGGGCCAGCTATTCGCCCTTCAATGTAGGTCACTTCGGCCTGGGCTTCAAGAAGTACAGTCACTTCACCTCCCCCATCCGACGCTACAGCGACCTAATCCTCCACCGGCTCATCAAGGCCGATTTGCATCGAGATGAAGAGCGCCACGCCTATCTCCTGCGCAACATCGAGCCCCTCTGCGTCCGGGTCAGCGAACTGGAGCGAAACGCCACCAAGGCCGAATGGGACTTCCGCGACCGAAAATTCGCCCGCTGGGCCCAGAGGCACTTAGGCGAACGCTTCGCTGCGGAGCTGATCGAAATCGACCCCGACGACCCGACCCGGGGCGCTAAAGCGATCCTGGAGTGTGAAATGCAGGGAATCGTCGTCCATCTCAAAGCCTACGATGCCCTTCTCTTTGATCGGATTGAAGTGGAAATCACCGAGGCCAATATTCCCCAGGCGATCATTCTGGGAACCCAGATAAAAAAGCTGGAACGGGAGGGATAGTGATGGTTATTGAGGGTGCCTTCGGCACAGTCACGAGTCGCAAGACACAAGTCGAAAGTATTATCAATAAAGGCACGGCCGAGCCGTGCATACCGACACTGTTCACTATTCACTATTCACTATTCACTAAAACATCCTCCACTGGAGGATTTTAATGTATCAGCGAGAGTTCGAACAGCGCCTCAAGCAGAGCCTTCCCCGAAGTGTACTTCTTTACGGTGAGAACGATTACCTCATCGACTTCTATCTTGACCGCTACAAGAGAGATCTCGATGCAACCGAGTCTATGTTGACTCTCTATCACGACGAGTACGATTTTGAGCAGGCAAAGGCCTATCTCTCCCAGAGCTCGCTTTTCGGCGGGACCAACCTGCTGCTGATCCGCCGGGAAAAGAAACTGCCCAAGAAGGAGCTCGATGCCCTGATCTCCCTCACCGTTAAAAACCCCGACAACTACTTCCTCTTCGCCTTTACGGGAGCAGCCAAGGATGCCAAGGCGATGCAGAGCAGTTTTACGGAGAAGAAGGGGGGAATCTGGGTCCGCTTCTTCCCGCCAAATCCTCGCGAGGGTGTCGTGTTGCTGCGACAAAAAGCCTTGGAACTCCACATGGAGATAGACGATTACGCTCTAGGACATCTCCTGACCCTCCTCAACGGCAATCTGGCCCTCGCGGCCAAAGAGCTTGAGAAGCTTGCCATCTCGGGAGAACCCGTCGGCCACAAGGAGATCGACACTCTGGTCTACTCCACCGCCCCCCTGGCCGTCGAAAACCTCCTCATCGATCTTTTCGCCAAAAAGCCGATCACCGAAACGATCGGAAAGCTACTGGAACTTGGAGAAGATGAAACCGACATTCTCCGCGCCACCCAATTCTTTGTCAATCAGATCTTCCTCTTTCACGCCTACATCCGTCTCCACGGCGTCGCCGACTCCAAAGCGATCCTGGGTTACAAACTCCCCCGCCAGATCGAGGAGCAAAAAGCAGCCCTTGCCGCGCGAGTCACACCCGCCAAATGGATCAAAATCTACGAACATCTCTTGGGCTCCGAGCTTCGGCTCAAATCCTGCAAACCCGAAAACAGAGAGACCCTTCTCTACGGCATACTGATCAAAATGCAGAATCTGTTGTAGGAAGTGTAAGGCTCAAGGCGGAAGTCGTGGGAAGCTACATATACTTTTGAAGTACTTTCGGGATCTCGATACTTCCGTCTTCCTTTTGATAATTCTCCATGATCGCCACAATGGTCCGGCCTACGGCCAGTGCCGAGCCGTTAAGGGTATGAACTAGACGGTTTTTCTTACCGTCTTTGAAACGAATCTTCGCCCGACGAGCCTGGAAATCCCGGGTATTGGAGACGGAGCTGATCTCCCGATATTTCCCCTGACCCGGTAGCCAGACCTCCAGATCGACGGTCCGTGCGGCGGAGAAGCCCAGATCTCCGGTGCAGAGCTCCACCAAGCGATGGGGCAGCCCCAACTCCGTCAAAATCTCCGAAGCATTTTGGACCATCATCTCGAAAATCTCCTCACTCTCCTCGGGACGAGTAATGGCTACCATCTCCACTTTGGCAAACTGATGCTGACGGATGATCCCCCGGGTGTCGCGGCCTGCACTCCCGGCCTCACGACGGAAACAGGGAGAATAGGCGGTCATCAATACGGGAAGTTCTTCGGCGGAGAGGATTTCATCGTGGAAAATATTGGTCAGCGGGACCTCCGCCGTAGGAATCAGATAAAGATCTTCATCACACACTTTAAAGAGATCATCCTCGAATTTCGGCAACTGCCCCGTTCCCTCCAGCATACGACTGTTGACCATAAAAGGAACGGCATACTCTTCGAAGCCTTTGGAGATGTTCTTCTCCAAAAAGTAGTTGATCAGTGCCATCTGGAGTCGTGCCCCCTCTCCCTTGAGGAGGGCAAAGCGGCTCTTGGCCAGCTTGACCCCGCGCTCGAAATCTATCCAACCGTTTTGCTCCGCCAGTTCCCAGTGTTCCTTGGGTTGAAAGTCGAAACGACGCGGCTCCAAAACGCGCCGAATCTCTACATTCTCCTCTTCTCCGGCACCCTCGGGGACCGATGCATCGGGGAGATTGGGAATTCCCAGTGCTAGGGCGGCCAGAGCCTCTTCCGCCTTTCGCACCTCTTCTTGATGAGACGCGACCTCCCTCTTCATCCGACCGACCTGCTCCTGCAACTCCGTGGTATCTTTTCCTTCACGCTTGTACTGACCAAAAAGTTTCGAGAGTCGGTTCTGTTCTGCCCTGGCCTCTTCATAGTGGCGCATTGTCGCTTTGAGCTTTTCAAAGCGTTCCTTGAGATGTTCCAGAATCTCTCGGGTGACCCCTTTTTTCAAAAGACGCTCGGATGCCTCTTCGAAATGATTCTGCAGATATTTGAGATCGATCATCCTCTGCTCCGTTGAATTAAATGGGGGATTATATCATTTTCCCAACGCTTCGCTTCGGCGATAAGCCGCTTCCATCGCTTCGATAAAAGCATCACGGACGGCACCTTTTTCCAGGGCAAGATAGCCGGCGGCAGTGGTACCTCCCGGGGACATGACCCGGTCTTTGAGCAGGGCCGGATGTTCGTCGGCCAGCAAGGCACCCATCCCCTCCATCAACCCGGAGAGATATTCGTAGCTTACCGAGCGGGGAAGGCCCAGATTGACGGCTCCGTCGGCCAGGGCTTCGGCCACAAGTGCCAACCATGCGGGCGCAGAGCCTCCCAGGCCCGTAGCGATATCGAGCTGCTTCTCGTTCTCAAGCCAGATCGCCTTGCCGATAGAGGAGAGAATCTCCAGAGCTTGGGCTTTGAAGGAGCTGTCCCCGGTAACCGAGGTGACCGATTTACCTTTTAGCGCGGCGATGTTGGGCATGGCACGGATATAGGCTTTCGCGACGATCCGCTCCCGCAACTTACTCAGAGGAGTACCGGCGAGAATCGAGACCAATGCTTCCGCTTCCCCCTGAGTGCTCAGATTTTCAAGGGACTGGGGCTTAATCGCCAGAATCACGACATACCCCTCCAGGGAGGGTATATCGCCACGAAGTGAGATATTAGGATAACGCTTGGCCAGTTCTTCCCGTCGCTCCGCCCTCCCCTCGACGACGGTCAAATCGTAGTCTCTAAGTCCGGGGATCATTGCAGCCCCCATATTGCCCGCACCAATTAATAAGAGTTTCATTGATTTATCCTTCCGCTTTTTGGAAAGATTATACTTGAAATAGTGAAAAAGAGAGATTTCGGCCCGAAAGGACCGGAAGGAGAAGCTTATTTAGCGGGGCCCTTTTCCAGCGCTTCTAACGCGTATTTTTTACCCAGCTCGTAGGCTTTGAGGTTAGCTTCATGAACCTTTTTGGGAACCTTGCTCAACATCGTCTCGATCAGCACATCGTCGGGCAGAGCTTTCGTCATCGTGTTGGCAATCGCTAGAGCGACGACGCTCTGAGTAATGACGTTACCCACCTCTTCCTTGGCGATGGTGATAATGGGGATCTCGTAGATTTTATATTTTTTCTTATCCTCTTCGCTAGGATAGACCAGGTTGGGGTCGATGACGATCGTGCCCCCCTCCGCAACGCCGTCTTTGAAGAGCTGATAGCTCTTGTCGGCGACGGAGAGCATAAAGTCGATCTGGCCGTCGATGGCGTAGGGATAATAGATCTCTTTGTCGTCGAGCTGGATGTCGACCACGGTAGGGCCACCACGAACCTGGGAAGTGTAGGTCGCCGTCTTGACACCGTATCCTCCCATTTTGATTTTTGCCGCGGCAAAAATCTCTCCCGCCAGGAGGACACCCTGGCCGCCGACACCGGTAAATCGCATGACAATTCTGCTCATCTTCCTGCCCCTTAGATTTTTTTCTTGAAATCGTCGGGTGTAATCTTGGGCCGCAGACCCTGATGCACCTTTTTGACCTCTTCATACATATCGCAGTACTCTTCCGCCTCGGTATCCTCTTTGAGCACACCGGTAGGCAGGTAATTGATCTTCTCCTCTTCGCTCAGCGCGTCCCATTTTTTCTTGGGCATCGTGATAGAGTCGATCCAATCGAGATTCTCTATCGCACTGGCCATTTTGTTCTTCCGTCCCAGGTTGATGTGGCAGTTGGACATCGCCTCGACATAACTAAAGCCTTTGTGGGCCAGCGCCTTGTAGAGCACCTTCTCCAGCTTCCGAGGCTCGGAGACGTTTTCACGGGCGACAAAGGAGGCGCCGGCTGCTTCGGCCAGCTTGCAGCCGTCGAAGGTAGGATCGATGTTTCCGGCTTTCTGGCTGACGGTCCAGAAGCCCCGAGGAGTGGTCGGGGATGTTTGGGAATTGGTCAAGCCGTAGATAAAGTTCTGGATCACGATCAGTGTCATATCGATATTGCGGCGGCATCCGTGGATCGTATGGTTCCCGCCGATCGCCAGGGCATCGCCGTCGCCGGCGACGCAAATGACATGCTTGTCGGGATTGGCCAGTTTGATCCCCGTGGCAAAGGCGACGGTCCGACCGTGGGTCGTATGAACGGTATTGAAATCCACATAGGAGCTGAAACGGCCGGAACAGCCGATTCCCGACACTACGCAGACATCGTCTTTGTTCCATCCGAGCTTGTCAACCGCACGGATGAAGGCTTTGAGAATGACTCCGTCTCCACAGCCCCAGCACCAGAGCGTGGGCATCTTTTCGGTGCGTAAATATTCGTCGTAATTAAATGCCATCTTAGAATACCTCCTTGACTTTATCGATAATATCCTGGGGCGAGAAGGGCCGTCCATTGGTTTTCGTCAGCTTCTGGATATCTTTGCGGCCCATGGCGCGCTGGATCTCCTCAAGATACTGGCCCTGATTGAGCTCGATGGAGAGCACTTTGTCAAACTTCTGTCCCAGCTCGAAGAGGCGCTCTTCGGGACTGGGCCAGAGGGTGATGGGACGGAACATTCCGGCTTTGATTCCTTGTTCTCGGAGACGGTCGATCGCCTCACGGATCGCCAGTGATGCCGATCCGTAGCCGATCAAGAGAATATCGGCATCATCGAGCAGATACTCTTCGTTCAGTTCGATCTCGTCACGATGCTCGTCGACCTTCCGGAAGAGGCGATCGATCAGCTTGCGGCAGGTCTCCTTCTCCTCTGTCGGGAAACCATCGCGATCGTGATGGAGTCCGGTGAAATGGTAGCGATACCCCTGGAACATGGGATTGAGAATCGCCGGCTCATCCTGAGGCACTTCGTAGGGATGGTAATCCTTGGGATCCCCCTCAAACTTTCTACGAGGTTTGATACTGGCCTTGACCTCTTCGACCGTCGGCAGCTCCGCTTTGGCGTGCATATGGCCGATGGTCTCGTCCAAAAGCACGAAAACCGGCTGCATGAAGCGATCGGCGAGATTGAAGGCACGAACCGTTTCGGTATAACACTCCGCCAGGTTGCCTGCGCAGAGGGTAATCGACTTGTAGTCTCCGTGGCTGGGGTTTTTGGCCTGAGCGACGTCTCCCTGGCTGACGCGGGTCGGCAACCCCGTGGAGGGACCGCCCCGCATCACGTTGACGACGACCAGGGGAACCTCGGCCATCTGTGCCAATCCCAGGTTCTCCGCCTTAAGACTGATTCCGGGACCCGATGTAGCCGTAAGGCTCCGGACACCGCTCATCGAGGCGCCGATCGCTGCGGCGACACCGCCGATCTCGTCTTCCATCTGGATCGCCACGCCTCCCACTTTGGGAAGCAGGTCGGAGATGGTGTGCATGACTTCACTGGACGGGGTAATCGGATAGCCTCCGAAAAACATACATCCGGCGTCGACAGCTGCCATAGCTGCCAGATCGTTACCTGAAGCAATCACTTCTCTTTTTTTGCTCATACAACCTCCTTCAGTTATGCGCCGAGCATCATATAATCGTTTTCGGCGATTTTTTTCGCGCGCTCTTTAGCCTGATCGCTCAGCTTGGCGAACTTGTACTCCTTCTTATCCGCCACATAAATGGCAAAATCAGGACAGGCCAGCTCACACTCGTTACAGCCGATGCAATCCTCAGGCGCAATGATCGTAATCATCGACCCCAAAACGGAATGCGGCTCGTAGCGCATCGCCAGAACGCCCGCCGGACAGACGGAGACGCAAAGGTCACACGCTTTGCAGTTGGCCTCATTGGTCCAGACCGGCGTATTTTCAGGAGCTTTCATCAATGACATACTCTTCCCCTTTTTCAATGGTTTGCAGTGAAGTATCACTATGGGATTAGCATAACCAAGTTTGAATAAGTCGCCTATTAAGGAAGGTTATTTTATTTAGAAGGCTCCGAGGTTGTTACCGTAGGAAGCAAGCCTCAAGGGAGGGGGATTGCTTTGGAGGATTAACGACGCTTTTTCGGTGCGAACTGATCAAGCATACGGGAAAAATCGCTTTTGTTCCAACTGCCGGGGTAGTGGCCAAGCAACTCACCTTGGGGGGAGAGAAAAAAGAAACTGGGGGTAATCTGCTGATAGACCGGCGAGAGTTTCGGCGGCAGTCGGGTCTCGTCCACGTTGAGCTCCGTCAGGAGAAATCCCTGACGGAGCTTCGCCCGGATTTCGGGATCGTCGATGACCTCTTTTTCCATCTTTTTACAGTAGTGGCAAGTGGGAGAACTGGCCTCGACGATGAGTGTCTTGCCGCTCTTTTTCGCCTCGGCCAGCAGCTTCTTGAGGCTAAACGCCTTGCCCAATCGCCTTTTCACCTTGGGATGCTTCGCTTTCCGATGAACTTTGTAGCCCATAAAATAGCTAGCCAAGTCTGCAATTTCTCGATCTTTAAGACCTAAGATCGGCATTTTGGTAGCATAATATTTCATGACCGAACGATTGCAGATGGAGTCGTCCGGATCGGGGTGTTCCAATGCATCCCTCAGGTACTCTTCAATCTCAGCCTGACGCATTTCTGGATCTTCGGGATCCCCGATCTTCCTCGGCCCTTCGGTAATTGCCCAAGCCAGCATATTGGCCGTGGGAGCTTTCAGTTTCAGCATCGTGTTGTTCTTTTCAAAAAAGTTCTCTTTGATCTGCTTTTCCGGGACATAGCTAAGATGGCAACTGCTGCAACGAGCCTCGAAGAGTTTCTGTCCCTCCTGGAAACCGGCACAAACTGTTTGAATCGTCAGGGGAAAAAGAGGAAAAACAAAAAGCGTTTTGAGTGGTATCTTAAACATCGATCGGTCTTTAGGAGCTGATTTTAACGCAAAAATGAAGACTTTGAGGGAGAAACAAACACTGCTTTAAACTCCGCCCCGGAAGGGGAGGCAGAAGGGCTTAGCCCTTGCATTTGTAGGTGATGCCGGGGTTGTTCTTAACGTGAATAAGTTCGGGGGTGTCGACTTTGACCTGCTTGATATGCTTGTGAGCCTTGAGATAAGTTTCCACGGTCTCCCAGATGGGCTCGCCGGGAGATTTGGAGCCCACGGTCGCCCAGCCTGCAACTTTGTATTTCTTCTTGGGGTCGAGCTTCTGGCCGTTGGCCAGAGTAATGTCGCTCAGGCGACTTCCGATTTTAGCCAGAGGATCAAACTTGTAACTGATACCTCCGGTCCGGACCATATCCCCTCCCTGCTGATAGTAGGGGTCGGGGTTAAAGAGGTTGTCGGCCACGTCTTCGAGAATCATCTTGACCGTCGCACCGTCCATCTCCCGGAGGTAGGTCTCGGGATAGGTCATCGCCGTCTGGGTCGCCAGATCGTCGAAGGTGATCTCCTGACCGGGGATTACCGTCGTTCCCCAGCGGAAGCCGGGGGAGAGGCTGATATCCGCACCCTTGACCTCCCGCAGCGCGTCACAGATGATCTGATCCCAGCTTCCGTTGAAGTTACCCCGGCGGAAGAGGGTCACCTCCGTCGTAGCGATGACGCGATTGAGATCCTTCTCATAAGGCTTGCGGACTTTGGCAATATACTCTTTCATCTGCTTGTCTTCGGGGATCAGGTCGCTGAAGATCGGCAGCAGGGTAAATTTGAAGTCCTTGACCTTGCCGTTTTGGATATCGAGATCCAGAACGTTGAGGAACTTGCCGTTGGAGCCGGCGTTGCAGACGTAAGTCACGCCGCCTTTGTTCTTGACAGGATAGGCTTCGGGAACGCCGTCGTGGGTGTGGCCGCCCATGATAAAGTCGATACCGCTGACGTTTTGGGCCATCTTTTTATCGACATCGTAACCGTTGTGAGAGATGACGATCACGGCATCGGGTTTCTCCTTCTTGCGGATATAGGTGACCAGCTCCTGCATATCGCCGTCGTTGATCCCGAAAGTCAGGTCAGGGATGAAACGTTGGGGATTGGCGATGGTCGTATAGGGGAAGGCCTGGCCGATCACAGCGACGCGGGCGTTGCCCAGCTTCTTCATGGTGTAGGGTTTGAAGGCCCAGCCGGTATCTTCATCGTAGGGCGTGAACTTCTCCTCCATGATGGCATCTTCCTTGACCTTGACGTTCTGGGCAACGAACTCGGCTTTGAGGAGCTTGATGTTCTCGAGAATCTCGGGTTCGGTATAGGTAAACTCCCAGTGTCCGGTACAGACGTCCACTCCCAAGAGGTTCAGGGCACCGACCATGTCTTTACCGCGGGTCTGAAGCGAAGTCCAGCTTCCTTGCCAGGTGTCTCCGCCGTCGAGGAAAAGGGTCTTCTCTTTGCCGAAGTCTCCCCGGAGGAAATCGACGACGGTTTTGAGCTGAGCAAAGCCGCCGACCCGGCCCATCACTTCGGCGTGTTTGTCGAAGTTCAGGCAGGTCAAAGCATACTCCAGGCGTTTGTTGCCGGTAATACCGTAGTACTTCATGAAGTGCTCACCGACGATATGGGGAGGCTTGCCGAAATTCTCGCCCACTCCAAGGTTGACGCTGGGCTCCCGGAAATAGACCGGCATCAATTGAGCATGGCTGTCGGTCATGTGCAGAATCCGAGCGTTCCCGAAGGGCTTGAGCTTGTAGTAGTCCTTCAAATCGCCGTTGGGAGAGATGCGCATGTGAGAGTTGGCAAAAAGCGGGGCCGATCCCAGAACTGCCATCATGTAGACAAATTCTCGTCTGTTCATTGTGATCCTTTTCTTTTGTATAGATGAAAGCTAAAAGCAAAAAGCTCTGCGCTCAAGCCTTCAGCTTTGTGCTTTGCATTAAATCCGATTCCTCCGGAGGGAGAAATCAGAACTTAAACCCGTCGCCGGGAATCGCCAGGCGATAGGTCTTGTCCGCCTCTTTGACCTGCTGCAGAGCGCGTACGGCGAAGGTACAGGCTCTCCACGCAGCGTAGTCGGTCTTGAAGGTCTTTTTCTTCTCTTTACCCTTGGCCTTGTATTTCAGGGTCACTTCGGGCTTCTTGGCTTTGACCGCCTCTTTGAGTCCCTTGATATAGACGCTGTTGCGGATTCCCAGACGCTTAAACTCCACTCCCAACTCGACCGCCGCCGGATTGTACTTCTCGGCGACCGCCAGAACCTTGGCAGCTCCGTTTGCTTTGACGTCGCAGACCTTTTTGACATCGAGTTTGGCCGCTTCGTCCACCATCTTCATCGCATCGCCCGCCGTAGCGGCTGCCGTGAGGGCAAGCCCTAGGCCGAGAGTTGTCGCTATTTTCTTAATGCTGTTCATCCTGGACTCCTTATCTTCTGACATCGGGCCCATCGACGGGCAGTCCGTTGGACATATAGGACATGAAATAGAGCATCTCCGCCGTCCAATCGCTCGAAGGCTTGTGGGGATTCTCGCCCTGGTTCTTCTCGCATCCTTTGATCCGGCGCTCCAGCGTGCCCAGCCCCTGCCACTTCAGGCGATAGACGGGGAAATGAGTCGTATGCCCAAGCAGAGGTGAGAGGTACTCTCTACGAACGCGGTTTCCGCTTCCCTGGACATGACAGTTGGCGCAGGAGAGCTTCAGATAACCCCGCTGGCTGTAATACTCTTTTTTACCCCGCTCGTAGGCATCGGCCGCCGCCTTGGAGTTAATCTGGATATTGACCTTTTTACCCGCTTCGGCGCTCTTGGCGGCAAAATAGGCTTCCAGGTCGGCGATCTTGCCCTTGGTCATCTTCCAAGGCTTTTCGCCGTTAGCGACGAGGCACTGGTTGATGGCCCGGGTCAGGGTAACGACTTTGCCGCTTTTGTCGTCGAATTTGGGATACTCGCCGGCGATAGCGGGATCGGGGAAGCACTTCTTGAAGAAGGCGTACTTCTTGTAGAGCTCCTCTCCCGCGTCGATATTGTCCTCATAGGGAGGCATCTCTTTGATCTCTTCGTACTGGTCGCGGCCACCCTTGTCGATGGCGTAGGATCCTAGCCGAAATTCTTCAAACTTCACACCCTTTTTGAGATGCTTGTTGATGTCTTCATCCGTCGCATAGGGGAAGAACATGGCTTTGTTTTTCGCAGGATCGGAAAACTTCTTCTCCATATACTGGACCAGTGCTTTACGGTCTTTTTCCGCTTGGGCATTGTAGCCCCCAGCGACCAGGAAAACACTTCCGACTAGCATCAATACGGATGCCCTGACGATACTCTTCTTCATCTTTACTCCTTTCTGAGGACGGGACCCGCAGGTCGGTTTACTTGATCTTGGCCTTGCCGGTCTTGGTCTTACCCTTGAGGTCTACCCAGGTAATCTCGACCTCTTCTCCTTTTTTCCCGCCTTTGAAGTAGAACTTCATGTAGGGGTTCTTGGAGAGAAATTGGCTTGTAGAGACTTCGTAGACAAGCGCTCCCTCGTTCTTGGCGGTGACATAGACGATAAAGTTGGCTTCTTTACCTTTTTTCTTCGCTTCCCGGTAGCTGAGCATGGGATGCTTCATCATCACCTTGACTTCGGTTTTATCGCCTTTGGATTTTGCTTTGATTCTCATAGTATGGATCCTTTCATTTCTTTTCGTACTTTTTTCTGTTCCGTTCTTTAACGCTCACTAGATTCTAAATTACTCCGGTCATCAGCCGCCGCAACCGCCGACGGTGACTTTTACGACTTTATCAGCTTTGTAGAGCTTGCCGTCAATCTCGGCGACGACAACGACATGCCCAGTCTGTTGCATCTTGATCCGGACAGAGTAATTGGGGATTCCACGCTCGGGAACGTCGAAGATGGCGACGACCGCTTCGGGATCCGCCGTCTGCATCAGAGCGATTTTCTTGGCGCCTTCGGCCTGAAACGTTACGGGTACAACCGCACCGTTTTCGGCGATATCGGGAGCTTTGAGTTTGATCTTGCCCTCTTCGACTTTGTCGCTGCCGAAGATCGCCTTGATTGCCTCATTGACCCCCTTCATATCCTCGCCCTTGGCCTTCTCATCGTTTTTGATTTTCCAAACTTTAGGAAGTTTTTCACGATAGTTCGTAGCAAAAACTGCAGAAGGAGTTGCCGCCGCTACCGCCAGCAGTCCTGCACCCATACCCAAAAATTTTCTTCTTTCCATGTTCGTTCCTTTCTTTCGTGGAGTTTGATTAGTTGATCGTCTTGAGATAGGCGACGACAGCCTTGATCTGATGGTCATCCAACACCCCATTCTTACCAAACGGCGGCATCGCCGAGATCGGATTGGTCGCATAGGGATCGTAGACCTTATCGTACAGCGCCTGCTCAGGCCATGCAGAGAGTCCCTGCAATTTGGGACCAAGATTTCCTGGGTTATTAATCTTTTTACCGTTGACGGCATGACAGGCCAGGCAGTTGCCGATCTTTTTGGTGTTGAAGATCTTCTCACCCTCTTTGACCAGATCGGCATTGCCCGCACTGACGGATACGCTCAGGGCGACAGTCAGTACCGAAGCCATTGCCAGCAGTTTTATTCTCTGCATTTTCTACTCCTTATTTGCTTTTTCCAACCATGTAGTCGGTGATCGCTTTGACTTGATCGTCCGACAGGCTCATATTCCCTCCCTTGGGAGGCATACCGTTGAATCCCTTGATGGCGTGCTCATAAAGAGTTTTTTTGCCTTGCTTGATGCGAGGTGCCCAGTCATCTTTGTTCCCGACAACCGGCGCACCCGCCGCGCCTGTGGCGTGACATGCAGCACAATTGGCCTTGTAGTCCGCTTCGGCTGCATTGCCTCCCCCGCTTTTAGCTTTGAGGACCGGCTTTTCTACCGCCGTATTGAATTCAGGTGTCTCTCCAATTGCATAGCGGGGTACCTTGACGGTCGGCGTGATGCTCTCGGTGGCATCAATTTTGATGTGCATCACTTTAACCTTCTTCGGATCGATACACCCCTTCATACACCGAGTATTGTGGGTATCGGGTACTCTCAGATTGTTGTACTCGAAACCCTTCTCGTTGGGCATATGAACCTTCTTGAGAAACTCGGCATTGATGACCGTATCATCCTCAATATCTTTACCGTCAACCTTGATCTCGTTAAGCTGGAGAAGATAACCCAGGATTCCGTATACCTCATCGTTGGTCAGTTTCTTAGGCGTCGGTAACGGCATCGCCATCTTGATATACCAGTAAAAAGGCGTAATGTAAGGCGCATAGCTTCCCAAGGTCTTCTCCGGACCTTCGTCTCCCCCGGTCTTAGCCTGATGGGTCAGCGTACCAAAGCCGCCGACTAGAACCGGATTCTTCCCTACGCCTTCACCGAAGTCCCCGTGGCATGATGCACAATTTTTGGCGAAGACCTCAGCCCCTTTTTCCACCGTCATCTGTCCGGGAGGCAAACCCTTGCCGTCGGGACGTACATCGACATTCCATCCGGCAATCTGCTCAGGTGTGGCGTTCTGGCCGTACTTCAGCTGATTCTTTTTCAGCTTGACAACATCCCCCTCAATGACAGGGCGCATAATGGCTCCGTCCACGTTGATGGGACGACCTTTTTTGTCCTTGGCAACACCATGGTAGGGATAATGATCCGGATTGGCGACTTTATAGTGCTTCGCCTTTGCTGCGCCTTCGGAGGCCAATGCAACAGAGGCGCTCAGGGCTAAAGCCCCTGTCCACAGTGCGAGATTACGCGCGACGAATCTGGACATTGTTCACCTCCCCATTTGCTTTGACTTCCCAGTACTGGATCGCATTTCTGTGATAAATAAATTCGGTACCCCGTGCATCAAGCAACTGTTGCTGCTCAGGCTGGGTATAGCCGGTTTCGTCAGTGGAGCGACTGCCGATAATCAGCGGCTTGCCGTCCCAGTCGAAATAGAATTCGAAGCGTGTGATCATCTTGGGCAATTTCTCACTGGTAATCGTCGCTTCATGCCAGGTCTTACCGCCATCAAGCGTCACATCGACCTTCTCGATCTTACCCTTTCCGCTCCATGCAATACCGGAGAGTTTGGTCGGACCAGGCTTGCGCCCTTCCCAGCCCCGCTCCGGACAGGGAGAGGTGATGACCGAGTCGGATTCGAAGACCCAGTTGAACATCTTGGCATGTCCGTCGGGAAGAAGTTCGGTATATTTGGTCGTCTCTTCCCTGACCCACCAGGCCTTGTCGTCAAATTTGAGCCGGCGCAGCCATTTGGTCTGGATAACGCCTTCCCAGCCCGGCAGAAGCAAACGAACAGGATAACCGTTTTCCGGACGCAGGGCTTCACCGTTCATGGCATAGACCAGCATCGCATCGTCAAGAACCTTTTCGATGGGAACGGAGCGCCCTACACCTGCAGGGTCGGAGCCTTCCGAGAACATCCACTTCGCCTCAGGTTTGAGACCGATATCCTCAAGAATCGTCTTGACCAGCACACCGGTGTATTCGGAAGCAGAGAGCATCCCGTGAGTAATCTGAAGAGAGTTCAAACCCGGACCCCGTGCTTCCATAGCACTGTTGGCGGGGCAAGAGAAGAAATATTTCTTCGTGACGCTGGGATAGCGTTTGAGATCCTCCAGGGTCAGGATCACCGGACGCTCTACCAGTCCGTGGATCATCAATCGCCACTCGAGGGGGTTGATGTCCACGACACCGCCGTGGCAGCGAACGAAGTGCAGCCCATTGGGAACGATAGTCCCCTCGAGATCCTGCCAGGGGGTGAAGCTGACCGATGCCTTCTGATCTGCAGTCAACCAGGGAACGATCCGCCGGACGACGTTAGCCTCGTACTTCGAAGGCATCCCATAAGGATATGTATTGACGTCACGACCCCAACTTTTTCCCCACTTGGGTACATGGGGAGGCAAGTTCTCCGGATCGGGCTTGAACTCACCCGCTTTCGCGCTGCTGCTGATAGCACCGCTCATGGCCGCTGCGGCACCGACGGAGAAGGCGACGCCACGCTTCAGGAAGTCGCGGCGCTCCTCTTTGGGTACTTCCTCCAGCTGCTTCGCGACCTCCTGGATCATCTCGGCAGTTGTCGGAGAGTGGACCTTACGGTCCTTATCATTCATCATTGAATAATCTCCTTTCTCATAGTTCTTTGACCTCGATTAGTCAGTCGACAGTATAACGCTATATAACTAAATTTAATATAAATAGAGAAAAATCGATGATTGACTATTTCTGCTGTTACTTATCGGAACAAAAAATATTATTTAATTTTTTATAAATCATCATTCTAAGTTTGATATATTTTATTGATATAAAGTGTGTGTATATATTTTTTAGATTGATGAATGAGTATCTATCTTTAAAGTATTGAAAAGAACAAATGAATACATGAAGCAGAAAAGAGGGAGAAGCAAACAGCCTACTCGTTCCGCGGAAAAGGCGGATAGAGAGTCTCCGCAGCTTTAGTTGCCGAGCACTTCTTTGACCGCCTTGCCGATATCTGCAGGGGAGACGACGACTTTGACTCCGGCGGCTTCCAGAGCCGCCATCTTCTCGGCTGCCGTACCGCTGCCGCCGCTGATAATGGCTCCGGCATGGCCCATACGCTTGCCCTTGGGAGCGGTCTGTCCGGCGATAAAGGCGACGACGGGCTTGGAGATATTCTCCTTGATATAGGCTGCCGCCTGGATCTCCAAATCCCCTCCGATCTCGCCGATCATCACGATCGCCTCGGTCTCCGGATCGGCTTCAAACATCGGAAGCAGCTGCTTGTAACTCAACCCGATGATCGGGTCTCCTCCGATTCCCACTGCCGTAGTGATGCCGTAGCCTTCCTGGACCACTTGATGGCTTGCCTCGTAGGTCAGTGTTCCGGATTTGGAGATGAGGCCGACGTTGCCCTTCTTGAAGATATTGCCGGGCATGATGCCGATCTTACACTCTTCGGCAGTAATGATACCCGGACAGTTGGGGCCGATGGTACTCATGCCCTTCTTGGTCGCGTACATCTTGGCAAACATCATATCCCGCACGGGAGCGCCTTCGGTGATGATCACCGCAAGCTCGATCCCTGCGTCGGAGGCTTCCATCACTGCATCGGCGACAAAAGCAGGAGGAACGAAGATCATGCTGACCGTCGCGCCGGTCGTTGCGACCGCCTCCTCGACGGTATTGAAAACCGGCCTGCCCAGATGCTCCTGTCCCCCCTTGCCCGGAGTGACCCCTCCGACGATCTGCGTACCGTATTCAATACACTGGGACGCATGGAAGGTTCCTTCTTTCCCGGTGAAGCCTTGAACGATGACTTTGGTATCTTTGTTGACGAGAATGGACATTATAGCTCTCCTTTCGCCGCGGCGACGGCTTTGCGGGCACCGTCGGCAAGATTTTCTGCTGCGATGATGTTTTCGATGTTGGCATTTTTGAGAATCTCGGCGGCCTCCTCCGCATTGGTGCCGTCGAGACGGACCACGACGGGGACATTAACGTCGGTGATCTTGGTCGCTTCGAGGATTCCGTTTGCGACCCGATCACAGCGGACGATTCCTCCAAAGATATTGACGAAGATCGCTTTGACGTTGGGATCCTTGAGAATGATTTCAAATCCTTTGGCGACTGTCTCAGGATTGGCTCCGCCTCCCACGTCGAGGAAGTTGGCCGGCTCGCCCCCTTCGTGCTTGATAATATCCATCGTCGCCATGGCCAGACCGGCTCCATTGACCATACAGCCGACGTTGCCGTCGAGCTTGATGTAGCTCAATCCGTGAGCCTTGGCTTCGAGCTCGGTAGGTTCTTCTTCTTCCAAATCCCGCATCTCGGAGATATCGGGATGACGATAGAGCGCATTGTCATCAAAGCCCATCTTGGCATCCAGGGCGAGGAATTTGCCGTCACCCGTCTTAATCAGGGGATTGATCTCGATCATCTCGGCATCGTTGTCCATATAGACTTCGTAGAGGGCTTTGGCAAACTTGATAAAGGTACCGATCTCCTCTTTGGGAAGTCCCAGACCGAAGGCGAGCTTACGGCCGTGGAAGCCCTGAAATCCCACGGTGGGGTCGATCGTGACTTTGACAATCTTTTCGGGTGTCTCGGCAGCGACCTTCTCGATCTCCATTCCCCCTTCGGTCGAAGCCATCATCACGGGCATCTCTGCAGCCCGATCCAGCAGCATTCCCAGATAAAACTCCTTTTGGATGTCGGCGCCCTCTTCGATATAGACTTTGTGGACCACCTTTCCTTCGGGACCCGTCTGGTGCGTCACCAGGGTCATCCCCAGAATCTTGTCGGCCCATTCCCGAACCTCATCGAGGGATTTGGCCAATTTGACACCGCCGCCCAGGCCCCGTCCTCCGGCATGGATCTGAGCTTTGACCACCCAGAGTGATCCTCCCAGTTCCTTGGCCGCTTCCACCGCCTCGTCGACGGTGAAGGCAACGCGGCCGCGAGGGACGGGTACGCCGTACTTGCGGAAAATCTCCTTCGCCTGATACTCATGAATATTCACGATATTCTCCTTTCGGGTTGAAGTCCTTTATTATAGTTAAGCCTAAGGAAAGTATGGGTGAAAGCGGGTTATATAACAGATAAAATACTTTGAAGTGTTAAGATATTACACTCAGTCTTCTCGCTGGGCGTAGCGAAAGAGGCCTCTTTGGAAGGAAGGTAGATTAATCCTTCACTTCATACTTCGCCCTACCCATTTCGTAGAGATCGTTTCCGTAGGTATCGTTGATGACGGTGACGGGGAAATTTTCCACTTCGAGTTTGCGTATCGCCTCGGGGCCCAGTTCAGGGTAGGCGATCACTTCGGCACTCTTGATCGCCTTGGCAATCAGCGCCCCCGCACCTCCGGTAGCGCCGAAATAGACAGCTTTGTGCTTGATACAGGCATCTTTGACCGCCTGGTTGCGTTTACCCTTGCCGATCATCCCTTTCTGGCCATGCTCGATGAGGATCGGAGAGTAGCTGTCCATCCGGTAGCTGGTGGTCGGACCGGCACTGCCGATTGGCTCTCCCGGCTTGGGGGGCGTCGGTCCGACGAAATAGATCACACTGCCTTTGAGGTCAAAGGGTAGCTCTTTGCCTGCTTCGATAAGATCCACCAAGCGCTTATGGGCCGCATCACGAGCGGTATAGATCGTGCCGCTTAGATAGACGATGTCGCCTGCCTTGAGCTTACTGACATCCTCGTCGCTCAGAGGCGTGGTCAAATGATACTCTGCCATGATCGATCCTTTAAAGGGTAATGTGACTGTGTCTGGAGCTGTGGCACTGAACGTTGACACTCACGGGCAGCGAAGCGATGTGGCAGGGATTTTTCTCTACATGGACTGCCAAGACCGTTTGAGTCCCCCCCATCCCCATAGCACCGATTCCCAACTTGTTCAGCTCCTCTTTGAGCTCTTGCTCAAAAGCGTTCAGATCCGGATCGGGGTTGGGAGTGCCCGCTTCCCGGAAAAGCGCATGCTTGGAGGATTTGGCCGCCACTTCGAAAGTCCCTCCGATACCGACGCCGACGATAATCGGGGGACAGGGGTTGGGGCCGGCATCACTGATGACCTGCTTGACGAAGGCTTTAATCCCCTCTTTCCCTTGAGCAGGAGCCAGGACGGTGGCACGGGAGACGTTTTCGCTCCCACCTCCCTTGGCGGCGTATTCGATTTCAATCTTGTCGCCGGGGACGAGATCGAAATGGATAATCGCCGGGAGGTTGTAGCCAATCTCGTCTTTGAGGTTGTGGCGATCGAAGCAGTCACAGGTCGAAGCCCGTAGATAGCCCTCTTTGTAGGCCTGTTCCGTCGCCTCGTTGATGGCATCCCGGATGTGACCGCCGACAACTTTGACCTCCTCGCCTACATTGACGAAGTAGACTGCCAGTCCCGTATCCTGACAGAGAGGGCGATCCTCTTCGCTGGCCAGATGTGCGTTGTCAAGAATCTGCTTGAGGACGGACTTGGCCACTTCGCTCTGTTCCTCCTCGTAGGCTTTCTCGATCGCCTTGAGAGCGTCCTCGGGTAGATGGGACGCCGTGTGCATCACCATCGCTTTGACCGATTTGACCAGATCTTCGTAAGCTATTTCTCTCATGGTATTCCTTTAGGCTTCTTCATTGATGATATTGTCATCGGGATTGCTGAAAAAGTTGTTCTTCTTCAGCACGTTGATCATACTACGGACCGATGCGACGCTTTTGGCAAACTTTTTCTTCTGCCCCTCGTTGAGGGTCACTTCAAAGACCTTCTCCACGCCGTTGGCCCCCAGAGCGACGGGTACGCCGCTGACGACGTCACGGTATCCGTAGTGCCCCTCCAGGTAGACGGCGCAAGGGTGGATCTGTTTCGTATCCTTAAGGATCGCTTCGACCATGATTGCAGTGGATTTGGCAGGCGCATAATAGGCCGAACCGGTCTTGAGATAGCCGACGATCTCTGCACCGCCGTGTTTGGTCCGCTCTACTACGTCGATGATCTCCTCTTCGCTGAGGATATCCGTCAGAGGCACCCCGGCAACGGTGGAAAACTTGGGCAGCGGCACCATATCGTCCCCATGGCCGCCCATGACCGAAGCCCGGATCTGCCCGGCTCCATAGCCGATCTTCTCATAGATGAAATGGGCCATCCGGGCGCTATCGAGGATCCCCGCCATTCCCACGACCCTCTCTTTGGGAAAACCGCTCTCCTTAAGGGCCACATAGGTCATCACGTCCAGAGGGTTGGATACCATAATGATAATGGCGTCGGGGGCGTGCTCTTTGACGTCCCGAACGACCTCTTTCGTGATTTCGGCATTGATCATCAGCAAGTCGTCACGGCTCATCCCCGGCTTGCGGGGAGAGCCGGCAGTAATGACCACCACATCACTGCCGGCCATATCGCTGGCCTGCTCGGCGACACTGACCAGGGTGTGTTGACGTGCAGCATTGGCCGCCTGGGACATATCAAGCGCTTTACCCTTGGCAATCTCCGGCTGACGATCCCGAAGCATCACTTCATGACAGGTTCCTTTCATCGCCAGGGAATAGGCGACGGTAGCTCCGACGTTACCGGCACCGATGATGGATACTTTTTTTCCTCTTTTCATAATGCTCCTTTGATTTCGGAGGCTCCCAAATCTTCCGGGCAAAACATAACTCAAAAGTGGACTTTTCAATTATGCCTTGCGCTCACCGGTCGGATTTGGAAGCCTTCTGGATATTAGCTAAGGCGACGATTCTATCTCACATCGATTACGAAACGGTCGCCGTAACGTTTCGTAACCAAAGAGGGTTAGATGGAGTCAATAATCCCGTTGAAGGTCTTACTCGGACGCATCGCTGCCTCGGCCCGGGCATCGTCGGGATGATAATATCCGCCGATATCCTTCGTTTCCCCTTCGGCGACAAGCAGCTCGGAGAGGATCTGCTCCTCGTTTTTGGCCAGAGCGTCGGCTACGGGGGTGAAAGTGTCGGCAAGTTCGCTGTCGGCAGTCTGGGTGCTCAAGGCTTCGGCCCAGTAGCGGGCCAGCCAGTAGTGGCTCGCCTTGTTGTCGGGCTCGCAGCATTTGCGGCTGGGGGCTTTGTCATTGTCAAGGTACCCTTCGTTGGCCTTGTCCAGCGTCTCGGCCATGACGCCGATGCGCTCGTCGCCGGACTTCATATACTCCATCCGCAGCGACTCGGCCAGGGCCAGGAACTCGCCCAGGCTGTCCCAGCGCAGATGCCCCTCTTTGAGGAACTGTTCGACATGTTTGGGCGCCGAACCGCCCGCACCCGTCTCGAAGAGTCCGCCGCCGGCCAGCAGGGGGACGATAGAGAGCATCTTGGCCGAAGTTCCCAGCTCCAGGATGGGATACATGTCGGTCAGGTAATCCCGAAGGACGTTTCCGGTAACGGAAATAGTGTCTTTGCCGGCACGAACCCGCTCGTTGGTGTAGTATGTCGCCGTCTCTACATCCATAATCGGAAGTTCCAGCCCGGTTGTATCGTGCTCTTTAAGGTATTTTTCCACCAGTTTGATCATGTTGGCATCGTGAGCACGCTTCTCATCCAGCCAGAAGACCGCAGGCACCCCCTCGATTCGGGCACGTTCCACGGCCAGACGGACCCAGTCGCGAATCGCTACGTCTTTGGCCCGGACCAGGCGCCAGATATCACCTTTTTCCACCTCGTGTTTCATCAGCACGTTGCCGCTCTCGTCCACGACCTCCATCACCCCGTCTTCGGCGACTTCAAAGGTCGTCGGATGGGAGCCGTACTCTTCGGCCTTCTTGGCCATCAGCCCCACGTTGGAGACTCGGCCCATGGTAGTAACGTCGAACTGACCGTTCTTCTTGCAGTCTTCCATCATCGCCTCGTAGAAGCGTCCGTAGCTACTGTCAGGGATGACCGCCAGGGTTTCACGTGCCGCGCCGTCTTTGTCCCACTGTTTGCCCCCCTCTCGGATAACGACAGGCATAGAAGCATCGACGATCACCAGGTTGGGGGCGTCCAGATTGGTGATGAGCTTGTCACTGTCGCTCATGGCCAGAGCGGGATCGGAATTGACGATCGCCTCTTTGATCGCCGCTTCGATCTCCTCGCCCTTCTCGGAATTTTTCAGTTTGTCGTAGAGGTCGCCCAGCCCCTGGTTGGGATTGAAGCCGATCTTCTCCAGTTCGTCGGCATACTTGGCGAAGACGTCCTTGAAAAATACCTCCACGGCATGGCCGAACATGATGGGATCGGAGATCTTCATCATCGTCGCTTTGAGGTGTAGAGACCAGATCAGGCCCTTCTCTTTGGCCTCTTCGATAGTTTTCATATAAAAATCGCGAAGCTTCTTCGCCGACATGAAGGTGGCGTCGAGGACCTCGTCTACTTCCGTTTCGATCTCTTTGATCGTCTTGCCGTTGAGCTTGATGGAGACCGTTTGAGCCTTGGGGACAATCACCGACTGCTCATTGGCATAGAAGTCGCCGTCACCATTCATATGGGCGACGCGGCACTTGGGATCGGCCTCGAAGGGTTTGAGCCGATGAGGATGCTCTTTGGCATATTTCTTGACCGCATGGGCGGAGCGGCGGTCGGAGTTCCCCTCCCTCAGGACCGGATTGACGGCAGAGCCCAGGCAGGTGGCATACTTGGCGGCGATCGCCTTCTCCTCCTCGGTTTCGGGATGCTCGGGATAATCGGGAATATCAAAGCCCTGTTCCTGGAGCTCGGCAATGCACTCTTTAAGCTGAGTGACCGAAGCGGAGATGTTGGGGAGCTTGATAATGTTGGCTTCGGGCTTAAGGACGAGCTCCCCCAGCTGGGCAAGCTCGTCTTCTCTTTTGCCCATGGCGGCCAGGACCCGACCGGCCAGGGAGATGTCACTGAGACGCACGTCGACACCGGCTTTACCGACAAATTTCCGCACTACGGGCAGCAGCGAATAGGTGGCCAGTGCGGGCGCCTCGTCGATTTTGGACCATACGATGGTAGGTTTGGAACTCATGTGGGGGTTCTCCTGATTGTGATATTTGGCAGCTCTATTATATCGACGGGACAATATAGGGTAGCTCAAAGCGAGAAGATAGAAAACGGAACTTTGCAGGAGTGTTTCCGAATGATACACTCCTTCAGCTGCGCACTCTCTAAGACGAGCAAAAGGAGTATAAGGAGAAAGTGTACGAAAAGTTAACTGGGTAGATCGGTTACGCGCTGAGTTCCAGGGGCTCCACCGGCGTGATACCCAGGGCCGCCACTTCCTCCAGGATTGCCTGACTGACGTAGATCTTGGACTCAATCACCACATCGGCCAGCTTGGAGCGAATCTGCAGCTGTAGCGGATGAGGACCGGGATGGCGTTCGGCCAGGCAGTAGAGCTCCTCGACGATTTTGGGGTCGGGCATCAGATCCAAGGCCAGGATCAGAGGCGGCTGCTCTTCGGGGACTTCGGTATGGCGCTGCTCCTTTTTGACCTTGACCTTCTCTTTCTTCGCCTCTTTGAGGGTTTCGATCTTGAGAATATTGAAGCGGGTGAAATCACCGTCTTTGTTCACCTTGACCTTGAAGGCGATGGGTTTGGAGAGATCGAACTCCTCTTCCAGCTCTTTGAGGCGATCGGCAAAGAGCATCAGCTCGATATTGCCGTGAAGGTCCATGATATTGGCGATGCCGAATTTGTTGCCCTTTTTGGAGATCTTTTCGGTGATCTCCTCGATCTTGCCGATGAAGAGCGCCTGGGAGCCGTCGGCCAGCTCGTCGATCTCGGAGCTGAGGGTGTAGTCGATCTTGGCCAGCTCTTCGCGATATTTGTCCAGCGGGTGACCCGAAACGTAAAAGCCCAGGGTCTCCTTTTCA
>JALSTG010000155.1 GCA_026983875.1 Campylobacteraceae bacterium | reverse complement strand
CCATCTTGAGAGTCTTGTCGATGACTCCCGTATCGTAGTCGAGATCCTCCAGGACATCCATTAGGTTCTGAGCTTCGATGATTCCATCGATGTGCCAGATTCCCTCTTCGTCAAAATGGATCGTCGCCTCGGTAGGATGAGTGAAGAGATTGTGGCGCATTCCTAAGACCTCCTGATAGGCCCCCGTGAGGAAAAACCCGAGGAAATATTCCTCTTCTTCCACGTCGATATCATGCAACAGCAGCGGAGCATCGGGATCAAAAGGGATCTCCCCGTCACTATCGCAGGTGATGTCCCAGATAGAAGCCGGGCGCGTAGGACGCCTATCCAGGTGTTGCAGCGGCATAATGGGAAAATGTTGTCCCAGTCCCCAGAAGTCCGGCAAGGATTGAAAAATGGAAAAGTTGACCAGATATTTTTCCTGGATACGGTTCTGCAGCCGTTTGAGTTCCCGGGTATCCTCTTCACCTAGAAGCATAATGGCCCTTTTGATGATGAGGTTGACGAGGATCTCGGTATTGGAGCGATCTTCGAGGTCGATGTAGCCCAGGTCGAAAAGCGTCAGTAGGCTCTCCATATGATCCAATGCATCGTGGAGATACTCCCGTGCGTTGGTGCGGCGTATCGAACGATAGAGATCATAAAGCTCCTGAACCAATGGAGGATTGCTTCCCTCTTTCTTCAGACGCAAAGAGCGTTCGTGATACTCCTGGCTAAAAAGCTCCAATACCGGTGCGACGAGCACGGCGTGGCTTGCGGCGATGAAACGACCCGACTCGGTGAAGATGTCCGGTTCTTCCACTCCCTTCCGGCGAGCAATCTCCTGCATGGTGAAGACTACGTCGTTGGCAAACTCTTTGATGGAGTAATTACGATCGGCGTTGGGCTGATGCTGGCTGTATTCTACGGCGAGTCCTCCGCCGATATTGAGGGCCCGGAGATGCTCCGCACCCCGCCGTTTGAGCTCGGCATAGAGGTTGCCTGCCTCTCTGAGAGCCTTCTTGAGCGGGCCGATCTCTCCCATCTGCGAGCCGATGTGAAAATGAAGCATGGCCAAATTGTCCAGCAGGGCTTCCCGGCGCAGCATCTCGTAGGCTTCCAGCAGTTCGGTGGAAGTAAGCCCGAATTTGGAGCCGAAGCCTCCGCTTTTGGCCCAGATCCCGACACCGGTGCTGTGGAGGCGGATTCGCATGCCTATTTTGGGTGCGATGACGGAACGGCCTTCACCGTTGAACTCCCGATGCACCTCCAGGATCGTCTCCAGCTCGCCGATCCCCTCGATAGTCACGGTGATATTATGACCGCTTTTGGCGGCGATGAAGGCCAGAGCGATCATCTCCTTATCCTTGAAGCCGTTGACGGTAATGGGAGCGCCGCGAGGGGTTTTGGCCATGGCGATGATCAGCTCGGCCTTGCTTCCGGCTTCAAGCCCGTATCGTCGCCCGTTGGAGACTTCGACAAGGGACTCGACAAAATGGGGATATTGATTGACTTTCAGGGGGAAAACCGCCCGAAACTCTCCTCGGTAATCGAACTCCTCGCGTGCCGATTCGAAGGCGTCAAAAAGCGTATCGATCTGTTTGCGGATCAGGTGGGGAAAGCGGAGCAACAGCGGACCTCGATATCCCCGCTCCCGAACGGCGCGGGTAATCTCCAGCAGAGAAGGACGCACGCCGTAATTGACGTTGACGGTCTCCCCTTCGATGAGAAAATTATCCTCTCCCCAGATAGAGAGGCCGTAATCCCTTTTCATCGCTCCACATGTCCTTATCGAAAAAAATTAAGCGAATTATATCCGAAGATTGAAAGGGTGGGTAAATGGTGGCTTGCGATCCCGCCTTAGCTAATCATCATCTCATAGGGGCGCCGCAGCTTCTCCACCAGACGAGAGAGGCTCACCGCCCTTCCCTCCCGGGCAAACTCCCGTCCCCCGAGATAGACGATCATCGTCGGCACGGAAAAGACCTGAAAGTGCGCGGCAATCTCCGGGTGCTCCTGTACGTCGAGGTAGATC
>JALSTG010000154.1 GCA_026983875.1 Campylobacteraceae bacterium | reverse complement strand
CTGAAGATACTCCTGCATCAGATCGATAAGTTTTTCGGCGCGGGTGTAGGATATCCAGATGGGCTCTCTCAGAAACTCGAGTCGTTTCTGGTCGTCATACAGCGCGATTTCCGCCGTCTCGGGGGTAAGGTGTGCGTACTGGCTCATGGTCCGCTCCTATTCCACGTCAAAATCGGGGATATCGCTGAGATCCCCCCAGAGGTCGTCTTCGTCGCCCGTTACCGGCTCGCTACGCGGGCTCTTCTTGGGGAGTATCGCCTCATGCTGCTTTCTGGCGACTGATTTCCGAGCCTGCTGGCGCTTGGCCTTCTTGGTTTTCTCCCTGGAGGCCTCAATATGCTCGTGCAACTCGTCATACGCCATAAGCACCTCTCTCTCGCCGGTTCTTCCGCCTCGCTTCTCCCTCGCTTTCCTTTTAAGCTCGTTGAGCTCGAACAGCGTCAGGTGCTCGATGGACTGGTCGGCGAGAGGAACGCGGTAGTAGTTTTTCTCATGCTCGTGGTAGAACCACACCTCCGCGATGTTCTTGGGGTCCCGCTTGAAAACAAATTTTTTCTTTTTCCCGGAAGTCTCGTCCACGGCGTGGATAAACGGCCTGAGAACGCCATCGTAATAGTTTAACCCGTCGATGTTGACGCCGTTTCTCTGGATGGTCCGCTCAAAGGAAGGCAGAAAATCGAGATAGACGATCTGGGGATTTTCCGGTTTCGCGGGCATCCCCGTCCCGTCCCCGCGGAGAATTCCCTCCGTGAACTTCTCTTCCGGAGTCATCCCAATACCGTGATGAACGCGCTTGTGGTATATCTTGGTGATAAACGACAGCAGCCATTTCTCCAGCTCGGCGAAGGTCATCGTCGCGTGAGCTTCCGGATCGTATTTCCCTTTCTCCCCGACTGTGGAAAACGTGGTGCCGGGGATAAGGTGGGTTTCCGCCATCACCGTGCCCATCATCCGCTCGATATGTCCCCCGTAGTTCGTTTTTCCAAGGGGTCTGTAGTCGATATTGATGTCGTGAAGCATACAGGCGCGCCTGAGCGCTTCGGACCTGAAATCCGCGCCATTGTCCACGTGCACGTTATCCATGAAACCCCAGATGTCC
This sequence comes from Campylobacteraceae bacterium, assembly GCA_026983875.1. Classification (GTDB taxonomy): domain Bacteria; phylum Campylobacterota; class Campylobacteria; order Campylobacterales; family Sulfurovaceae; genus Nitratifractor. Next base: position 8,351 of record JALSTG010000154.1, on the reverse strand, counting down.
CAGTTCGAGTCGATATCGTGTTCGGCGAGAAGCGCGTCCTTCGGAAGCACCGCGTTGGCGATGCACATGGCGACGGAAGTGGCGCTCGGCGCCTCCAGGGAGAGGTAGTAACCGTGGATCATGCGGCTGTGGATATCGATGGCGAACGTTACCCAGGGCCTTCCGATCGGCTGCCGGTCGTCCTCGCTTACGAGAACGACATCCATTTTCGTGTGGTCTATCTGCACGGTATGAAGAGGATAGGGAGCCTTGAAATTCCCGGGCGCCGGATCGAACGTGTCCCTCGCCACCTGTCGGCTATGCCTCGCGGATATCTTGGTTCGACCGTCGATAGCGTTCAGGCGGTTCCGGATGGTGTTTTTGCTTGGAAGGGGGATATTCCGCTTGGAGCACTCCAGATGGACTTTCCGTATCACTGCCTGCGCCGAGGGGCGCTGGAGGGTCAGGTAGAAGGTGTCGATAACCTGCTTTATGACGGCATCGGCGCGTATGTCTATCATCCTGTCCCCGACCCGTCGCCCCCGTTTTCTGGGAAGAAGTCCCGCGACCCCTCCGTGATTCTGATAGCCCCGGTACCATCGGTAGAGTGTCGTGAGGGAGACGCCGAGACTCTCGGCGCGCTCCCGGATCTCTTCGGTGCTTTTGCCCTGGATAATGGGTTTGATGCCGTGAAGCCTGGTCTCCACGACCTCCCACTCCTCCGTAGCAATCAGGGAGATATCCTTCTCCTCCGGCTCGAAGTCAGCCGGCTCGCTGGAAGGCGCGCGAAGCGAGGCGATATCCAATTTCTTTGGAAGCCCCGTCTTGAGGCTAACGCCCAGCACCTCCCTCATGTCCAGATAGTGCTCGACGCGGTAAAGATCGTTTTCGCACGCGACGACCGAACCTTTCTCCACCCTGACCTTTTTCCTGCTTACTTCATGTTTCATCCCATATCCTCCGTGTAGTCGAAGATGTCGTTGACCCAGATCTCGGTATGGAGGCCGAGCGGAACGCTCAGGTCCGCCAGGAGTTCCTTCCTGGCCATCAGATGGTAGACGTGGCCGATGATCTCGGCCCTGTCCATGTCGGTCCCCCCGAAAAACTCCGGAATCAGGCCCACGGTAGCCTGCCCCATCGCGTGGACAAAGTTCAGTATGTTTTCCCGCTCTATCGGGTCGTATCGGTATCTTTTGTATCGAGTAATCAGCGTGACGTTGTGGAAGTAGGGCGTATGGATCCGGGACTCGTCGTAGATCCTGAAAAGCATATCGTTCTCCCGGCAGTACGAGATCATGGCCTTGAAGCGCTCCCTGAACTTGCAGAAGTCCCTGCGGAGCACCTCTCTGGGTTTCACCTCAACGATCATCGTCTTTTCCAGATGCGGCAGGGAGTAGGCCCCCGGCCTGAAGGTAACCATGAAATCGGGAGTATAGACGGATTCCCTGCCTTTGGAGTTCGCATAGGTCAGGGTGAACGGCTGTCCCTCGATGTCCACCACGTTGCCGTTGAAGGCGAAGGACGTAAGAAAATCCTTTTCAAGTCTTGACTCGAACGCTATCTCCTTTTCCCCGCGGAAGGAGAAGTATCCGGACTGACTGAGATAGGTGTAGCCGATTTCCCGGTTTTTGGCCGAGATCTTCATTCCCTGCCTTTGAGATTTTTAACGCTTTTAGTTGGAAAAAGTGTCATTTTTGTCGCTTTTACTTGGAATTTTTATCATTTTTAATTGTAAAAAATATATGTTTTGGTGTGATTTTCGCATCTATTTTGCCATTTTTAATTGGAAATGACAGAGGGAGCCAAAACGCCCGGATCGGAGAAGTGGCCTTGGCCCACGAAGGGATTCTTTTTTTCGATGAACTGCCCCACTTTTCCAAGCAAGTTCTCGAGGCGCTCCGAGAGCCGATGCAGGATCGCCGGGTCCATATCGCACGGGTCCAGAGTAAGGTAAGTTACGAAGCGGATTTTATGTTTGTCGCAGCGATGAACCCCTGCCCCTGCGGCAATCTCCTCAGCAGCAGCCGGGAGTGCCGCTGCAGCGAGCGGGAGATCCAGCGCTATCGCAGTCGGCTTTCCGATCCCTTCCTGGACCGTATCGACCTTTTTGTGACCATGCAGGAGGTGGAGAGCGATGATAGGGCCTCCGTGGACTCGGCGACGATGCATGATCAAGTCCTTGCCGCATTTTCCGTTCAGAAAGGACGTGGACAAACGCGGCTCAACGGCAAGCTCAACGGCAAGCTCAACGAAGCGGAGGTCGAGCGCTATTGCCTCCTGGAGCCGGAGGCCGAAACGATCCTCGGCCAAGCGGTCCAACGCTTTGCCCTTTCCCACCGCTCTATTGTCAGTATCAAAAAGGTTGCCCGGACCATTGCCGATCTGGAAAGATCCGATAAGATCGGCAAAAAGCACCTCTTGGAAGCCCTGAGCTATCGAAGAAGGAAGTAAGAACGGAGTATCGTTCTGACAACAGGCGCTTGACAGATCATCTCAAGGGTGTCAAACGGCTCACAGCGCCGTCGTCACCCCTTTGACTACGAGAAATCCTCCGACGACCAGCCAGACGAACATGGCCAATGCGGTGTACAGAGGCGCCATACCCAGGCCCTTGAATTTGGCGAAACGGGTCCCCATCCCCAAAGCCGTCATTGCCATCGTCAGCAAAAAGGTATCCACGGAGTTGATCCCGTAGACCAGCTTTTCTGAGAGGAGTTGGAGGGAGTTGAAGGCGGCCATTCCCAGGAAGTAGACGGCAAACCAGGGAATTACCAGCTTGACGGTTGCGCCGGGACCTCCTTTTCGTGCAGCCTGGCGTGAAAGCCATAGCCCCAGCAGAATCAGCATGGGAGCGATGAGGAGCACCCGGGTCATTTTGACGATCACGGCGTTGTTGGCCATTTCGGTTCCGGGACCGTTGATCCCGGCGGCAGCGACGACCTGGGCTACTTCATGGACGCTTCCGCCGACATAGATACCGTATTGCTCGGGGCTCAGGTGGAAAAAGCCCGAAGCCTCTTTGAAAATTGTTGTATAGAGCAGAGGGTAGAGAAACATGGCCACGGTCCCGAAGAGAACGACCATACTGACGGCAACGGCGGCTTTATGCTCTTCGGCTTTCAGAACCGGTTCAGTGGCCAGGACGGCTGCCGCTCCGCAGACCGAGGCACCTGATGCCGTGAGCATCGCCGTATCCCGGTCCAGGCCGAAACGTTTCATTCCCAGCCAACTCCCGAGGATGAAAGTACTCGTCAGCATAATGAAAGAGACGAGGAACCCCTCCATCCCCACGGCAGCGATCTCTTGGAAGGTAATGCGAAAGCCGTAAAAGACGATGGCAAAGCGTAGGATTTTCTTGGCGGAGAAGGTAATACCGCTCTCCCAGGCGGGAGGGAAGTGGTTGTGCAGGGTGTTGGCATAGAAAATCCCGATGACGATACCAACGACGAGAGGAGAGAGCCCAAGGGCTTTGACCGGTTCCAGGGCAGCAACCCAGGTGGCCGACGCGGCAACAAGGGCGACGAAGACGATTCCGCTGATCGTCCCTTTCCGTTTTTGGGGACTAAAGGGCATAGGACTCCTTTTAATGAAAATATTTTATTAAATTTCAGAAAGTATAATATTTTTCTGATAGAATGACAAATAAATCCAAATGGCGATGGTATTCAAAAAAAATGAAAGAGGATGACGATGAAGTTGACACTGCGGCAGATCGAGATTTTCCTGAAAGTGGTAGAACAAGGACACTTGACCAATGTGGCAAAGAAGATGGGTCTGAGCCAGTCGGCGGTCTCCATGTCCATCAAAGAGTTAGAGAATATTCTGGGAAGACCGCTCTTTGATCGTATTAATAAAAAGCTGATCCTCAACGAGGTGGGGCGGAGTTTCCATCAGGCAGTCGAGCCGATCTACCGGAAGATGGAGGATATCGAATATGAGTTTCAGAATACTGCGGACAAAGGGACGGTCAGAGTAGGGGCAAGCACTACGATCGTCGACTATCTGATCCCCCGTATCGCCTGCCGCTACATGGGCGAGTATCCCGATGTACGAATCCAGCTCAAGGAGGGCAACACCCGCGATATCGCCGCTATGGTCAAGCACGGGGAACTGGATATGGGTTTCGTCGAAGGGAGTGTGGAGGAGCCCGATTTGATCAAAGAGGTCATTGGAGACGACGAACTGATCGTCGTCACGGCCAACGAAACGATCGCCTCGCGAAGCTGCTACATCGATGAGCTGGCCGAGGAGCGATGGATCCTCCGGGAAGAGGGGAGCGGGACTAGGGCCACTTTTCTCGACTATATCAAAGAGAGCGTCCCCAATCTAAATATCTTCATGGAGTTGGGCCATACCGAGTCGATCAAGAGTCTGCTCATGAGCGGCAAAGCCCTAACCTGCGTTTCGGCTCTGGCGGTGCGGGAAGAGCTCGAAGAGGGCCGGCTGAAAAAAGTGCCGATCAAAAATTTCCACTGCACCCGTCACTTCTATGCCATCTATCACAAGGACAAGTATCGAAGCGAGCTTTTTAGCAAGTTTTTAGAGTTTTCCAAGAAAATGATTGGAGAGTCGATGGAGTGTAGGGAATGTCAAGAGAATTAACGGTTCCCTTTCGGAAATAGCTCCCCGATCTTTTGGGCTCTCTTATAGTCTTGGGGCCGGTTGAGGTTGCTCAGTTCTTCGGGATTTTCTACGTCGAGATAGTGTGTCGGTACGGCTTCATAGAGGGTCTGGAGACGGTGAAGACCTCTGGAAAGCAATATTTCGACCTCCGGAAGCAAATCCCGGCGGTAGAGGGCACAGAGCGGTTCGGGTCCTGCGGGAGTCCGGGCAGCGACGATCAGAGCATGGGGATGGGTCCGGAGCTTTTCAATCAGGCTTTTGATGAGACGAGAGGAGACGAAGGGCATATCGACACCAAGAAGAAAGAGTGACGATGCTTGACTTTGGGCCAGGACGGAGGCGAGAGCGACCATGGGTGAGTGCTCGTCCGACTGGTCCAGAATGAGGGGGGCCTCAAAAGGGAATTTATTCGTTTTGGCGCTGAGATAGACCCTCGGAAAGATTTTTTCGAGCCGCCGAAACTGATACTCCGCCAGTGTCGTATAGCCTCCAAAAGGAAGGAGCGCTTTGTCGCGACCCATACGCCGGCTACGGCCTCCTGCGAGGACAACGGCATCGATTTCAGACATTGGCCATTTCCTTCAATCTGGATTTGCGATAACGATGAAGTCGGATCATTACCGAGGATCCAAGCGCGACCAGTGCTTCAAAAAGAAAAAGATCACCGGGCCGCCACTCGTAGATCCATCCGGCCAACAGGGCGCCCGCCGCTCCGCCTAGGCCGAAGGTAATCCCCAGGAAAAACTGCTGAGCCAATTTCTTGTCTTCGTAGAGATCGTAGACATAGGCGATGGCGGCGGTGTAATAGAGAGCGAAATTGAAGGCATGGAGGCTCTGGGCGGCGAAGGCCAGGAGTAGCGAGTCGGGCCAGAGCCAGAGCAGCCCCCATCGCAGTATCGTCGTGGCGGTTGCAAACTCGATCAGTCCCAGCAGATTGCGCCGCAGCAGAGGGCCCTGCCAGTAGAGCATGGCGATTTCACAGAGTACGCCGAAGCTCCAAAGCCAGCTGGTCATCTCCAGGCTGATGCCGTGGGCGGTTTCGTAGATGGTGAAAAAGTTGTAAAACCCTCCGAAGCTCACCTGAAGCAAAAAGGCACTGAGCCAGAAAGCCCAGTGGCGTTTGAGTGAGAGGGTGCCGCCTTTGCCAGAGTGTGTGGGATGATGGCCCTGATCGTAGCGGGCCAGGAGCCAGCCGCCCAGAAGCGTGGCCATCGCGAGGGCCAGAAGGTAGCCCAGACTCTGCATCGGCGTCTCCAGGACCCGCCCGAGCCAAAGGGCGATAGCCATGAAGCCGATGGAGCCCCAGAGTCGAACCCTGCCGTAGTGTTCCCGTTTGACCAGCTGCAGGGCGATGGTGTCCACATAGGGGAGAATCACCCCCATGGCAGCTCCATAGAGGAGGTTGGCGATGAAGAAGAGCAGGAAATGATCCAGGGTGAGGAAAAAGAGTCCGCTCGCCCCCAGTGCCGCAAGCAGTGCCCCCAGATAGGCCTGCCGGCTAACGCCCCCGATATGTCGGAATATAAAAGGCAGCAAAAAGCGCATGAGAGGGCCGGCGGAGAAGATCGCACCGATCTGTGCGGCACTGTAGCCGTAGAGCGTCAGCATCTTGGGCAGGAAGATGATATAGACGCCCACCAGGGCGAAGTAGCTCAGATAGAAAAAGCCGAGCAGCCAGGCGATGCCGGAGCGGGAGAAGCTCAAGGGGCGGCCTTTTGGGTGGAGGCTGAAGCATGGATCAGGGCCGTGCCGCTGAGAATCTCATGAAGGGTGCGGTGATCCTTTCGAAAAAACTGTAAGACCCAGGTAAAGAGGAAAAAGTCCCAGACTGCAAGGATTTGGCGCAGAAGAACGGCGCCCGCGGGAGGGGTTTCTCCGCTTGCGATATCGACGACACGGATTTCATAGGCGCGCATTCCTGGCGTTTGACCCGTTTTGACGATGAAAATTGTCGTAATCGCTACATAGGGGATGAGGATGTATAGCCAGCCCAGAAGTTTGTGGGCTGCGAATCCTTCTCTGCCGTCGAAGATCAGATAGAATACGATATACATAATCGGCATCAGAAGCATAAAACTGTCAGTGATAAAGGCCTTGGACCGCTCCTTCAGAGTTGCATTTCTGGAGGAATGGAGGGGGTTTTTTGCCCTTTTTTTTGTCTCGGTAGAGGGTCTTCTGCCCTGTTTGACATCGCGAAATCGTACCTTGGCCATCTTGATCCTTTTGATTGGGAGTTATCCGCCCCAGCCGTGCATCTTTCGGGCGTAGAGCAAGAGTCGTTTCTTGTCAAGGTCGATGGTGCTAGTCGCTACATAGTTGCTCTCTATGAGAGATGTTTCCCAGTGTTGTTTCTTGGCGGGTTCCTCTGTATCCATTAGGAGGTAGAGCCCTCCTGCATTGGCGACACCGGTATAGACTTTGCGGGCGAAGGCCTCGGGCTCGTCGGGTATTTCGCCGAAGACAAAGGCGTGATTGTAGAGCTTGCCCTGAAGATTGTAGCGGGGCTGCTCTCTACGGTAGGGGCGACGGTTCAGGCGGGCAGAGTCAGGGAGCGCATCTTCGGGGAACGCTTCTATCATATAGAGCAGTATTTCGTGATCGTTTCTCTCGGCGTAGTCGAGAAGCGTCTCTTCCAGAGGACCCCACTGCTCACTGAAGAGCAACAATTGCATCTGCGGATAGGGTTGGAGCGATTCGAGCAGCTTTTCGAAGGTTATAGCGGCTCTCTCCATCTCCGATCTCCTTCTCTTTTTCATCGTAGTATAATGCTTTTGCTTTAATCTACGCAAGGAGGGGGAAGATGAAGAGGATCGCCACCGCATTGCTCCAGATGCAGAACCTGCGACCTTACGAAAGAAATCTCAAGAAAATATTGGAAGCGCTGGAGCATGAATCCTCGGATCTGATTGTCGCCCCCGAGGTCTGTCTGACCGATTACGACTATGAGCACTTAGCGGAAGCCGTGGAGTTCTCCGAGGAGGCGGAGAGTGTTCTCTGTGAGGCGACGGGAGAGAAGACCCTGGCGCTCACACGGCTGGCCAAACGGGCGGAGGGATATGTCAACGAGGCGATTGTCATCCATAGCCATCGGGTCGTGCATCGTCAGGCGAAGCATAAGCTCTTCTCCTTGGGAGAAGAAGATCGATATCTGGTGCCGGGATCGATCGATGAGATCGTTCCCTTCGAGATCAACGGTGTCCGTTACGGTCTAATGATCTGTTTCGAACTGCGTTTCAAAGAACTCTGGAAGCGACTGGAAGGGTGCGACGTGATCTTGTTGCCCTCCCAGTGGGGGCTGCCGCGTAAACGGCACTTGGAGATACTCGCCCGGGCACTGGCGGTGATGAACCAGTGCTATGTGGCAGTGGCCAACAGCGCTCGGGAGGATATGGCGGCTTCCAGCCTGATAGCCTCTCCGAACGGAGGATTAATATTAGAAGATATGAATACAGTGATTCATGGAGAGATCGACCTGGAGCTCGTGAAGAAAATCCGCCGTTATATTAAAGTAAAATGAAGCCCCAAATTTATATGAACATTTGTTCATTTTATGCCAAAATGACCCGATACAGCGAGTTCTAAGGGGAAAAGGCTATAATTCTTTATTAAAAAATATGGGCTCTGCCCCAAGTCTGGAGCCGTCATGGTCAAAGAGATGCATCTGCGTCGGATGGTTGATGAGATCGAGGAGAAGTTTCCCCTCAGTCCCTCAGTGAGAAAGGCCTTTCTCTCCGTGGATAGGGAAGCCT
>JALSTG010000153.1 GCA_026983875.1 Campylobacteraceae bacterium | reverse complement strand
ATTTTAAAATATACGGATCCTTTCCAGGGGCCCACAGGCCTTTGGGACGGGTTCGGATATTTCGATTCGGACGACGAAAGAGGAGCCTCCGAGGTTCCGAATATGAAGAAGGAAAGAGACCATGACATTCAAAGAGTTTGACCTCCATCCCGATGTGGCCAAGGGGGTGCGTATTGCAGGCTTTAAGGAGCCCAGTCCGATTCAGGAGGAGGCGATTCCCATTATCCTAGAGGGGCGAGATCTGGTAGGCCAAGCCCATACGGGAACGGGTAAAACGGCGGCTTTTGGTCTGCCTATTCTCGATCGCATCGCCCGGGGAGAGATCGAACGAGCGCTGGTCATTACGCCGACGCGGGAGTTGGCGACCCAAGTAAGCGACGAACTCTACCACTTGGGACGCTTCGCCGGGATCCGAACGTTGGCAGTCTACGGAGGCGTGGGCTACGGTCGGCAAATCGCTCTGATTCATCGGGGAGTTCAGATCGTCGTTGCCACCCCCGGCCGGCTCAAGGATCTCTATCAGAAAGGGAAAATCGACGTCTTCAACCCTGAAGTAGTGGTCCTGGACGAAGCGGACGAGATGCTCGATATGGGATTTCTCGATGACGTGCGGGAGATTTTCGAGTATATTCCCCAAAATCGCCAGACGCTACTCTTTTCCGCGACGATGCCTGAGCCGATCAAGGATTTGGCCGATACGCTCCTTTATGAGCCGGAGTTCATCTCCGTCGTCGGAGAGGAGACGACGAAAAATATCGATATCGAACAGCTCTACTATGTGATCAACGAAAACCAGCGGGATGAAGCGATCGTCCGGCTCCTGGAGACAGAGGATTATGATAAAGCATTGATTTTCTGCCGGATGAAGCGGGAGGTAGACCGTCTGACGGAGCACCTGCAGGCCTTGGGCTTCAACGTGGCCGGACTTCATGGAGATATCGACCAGATGGAGCGTGACGCTATTGTCAAATCCTACCGTCGGGGCGAGACGCGGATTCTCATCGCTACCGATGTTGCCGCCCGGGGACTCGATATCAAAAACGTTACCCACGTCTTTAACTTCCATATTCCTTTCGATCCCCAGAGTTACGTCCACCGCATTGGACGGACCGGCCGGGCGGGCAAGCAGGGCAGGGCGATCACCCTGGTCTCTACCGAGGAGTTTAGAGAGCTGCAGCGCATTCGTAAAGAGGTGGGAGCCGAAATGCAGCTGGCGACCCTCCAAGTCGAGGGAGGCAGCTTGGATGAAGAGGCGATTCGCCGACTCAGAGAACGCCTGGACGAGACGGCGATACATCCCCAGATCGACCGAATCCTGGAAGGATTTACCGAGATGGATCACGTGAGCTTCGTCAAAAAGGCGCTCTCTTATATCCTGGAGTGTGAGAATTTCGCCGGAGGCGAGCGCCTGGGCTACAACGAAGCGGAACTTGAAGCGATGTTGGAGGCTTATGAGCGCGAACAGAAGGCATCCGGTAACGGCAAGAAGAGAAAAAGACGCCGTTAAGAGAGATTTTTATGCTGAAGCAAGCAAAGGCGTTTTATAATTGCCTATCCCGTAAGAGAGGACAGTGAATGGAAATAGATCTTGTAGGCGAAAGTATTAAGTTTATGATTTTGGGAATGACGGTGGTCTTTGTCTTCCTCTATGTGCTGGTGCAGTTGATGAAACTCCAAGCGTATATCATCGACACCTACTTTCCCGATCCGACTCCCATGTCTCCTCCTCCGACTCCCAAGAGTCCAGCAGAGGATGAGAAGGCTCGGGTGGCGGCGATTATCGCCGCGGTAGCGGAGTTCCGCAAAACTAAATCCAGTTCCAAAGGTTGACCATGGCGAAAAAGTATATTGATATTATGGATACTAGCTTCCGAGACGGTTTCCAGTCCGTCTTTGGCGGCCGGGTGCTGATGGAGGATTTCTTCCCGGCGCTCGAAGCGGCCAAGGAGGCCGGTATCAACCACTTCGAGTTTGGCGGCGGTGCCCGCTTCCAGAGTCTGTTTTTCTACCTTCGGGAAAATGCTTTTGAGATGATGGACCGTTTCCGGGAGATCGTCGGCCCTGAGGCCAATCTTCAGATCCTCGCCCGGGGGATCAACACGGTGATGCTCGATACGGCCAGCCGGGAGATGATCGATCTCTTCGCCAAACTTTTCGCCAAGCACGGTACTACGACGGTGCGCAACTTCGACGCCCTCAACGATGTGCGCAATCTCGAATACAGCGGCCAGTGCATCAAAAAGCACGGGATGAACCACGAAGTGGTCGTGACGATGATGGATCTTCCTCCCGGATGCAAGGGAGCCCACGACGTGCCCTTTTATGAAAAAGTTCTGCGTCAGATTCTTGACAGCGGTATCGAGTTTGATAGTGTTGCCTTCAAAGATGCCAGCGGCACCTCCAATCCCAACAAGGTTTATGAGACCATCAAAATGGCTCGCAAGCTTTTGGGGGAGGATGTCCATCTGCGTCTGCATACCCACGAGACGGCCGGGGTCAGCGTCGCCTGCTATCTGGCGGCTCTCGAAGGCGGGGCCAACGGGATCGACCTGGCGGCGGCTCCCGTCAGCGGCGGTACGGCCCAACCCGATATCCTGACGCTGATGCACGCCACCAAAGGGACGGAGTACGACCTGGGCGGTCTGGAGCTCCAGAAGATCCGCAAATACGAGTCGGTCTTTAAAGAGTGCCTCAAGGATTACTTCATTCCCCCCGAAGCGACCCAGGTCAATCCTATCATCCCTTTCGCCCCCATGCCCGGAGGCGCCTTGACGGCCAATACCCAGATGATGCGGGATGCCGGCAACCTGGAGAAGTTCGACGAGGTGATCGAAGCGATGACCGAGGTCGTCGAGCGGGGCGGTTACGGTACCTCCGTCACTCCCGTCAGTCAGTTCTACTGGCAGCAGGCTTATGCCAACGTCATGTTCGGTCCTTGGAAGCAGATCGCTCCCGGATACGGCCGCATGGTCCTGGGCTATTTCGGCCGCACTCCCGTCGAGCCCGATCCCGAGATCGTCAAACTCGCCAGTGAAAAACTGGGCCTTGAGCCGACGACGGAGAATCCTCTGGACATCGCCGACCGGGATCCCGCCAAGTCCATTGAACATTGGAAGAAGGTCCTGGAAGAGGAGGGGCTGGAGACAACGGAAGAGAACATCTTCATCGCCGCCTCTTGTGACAAGAAAGGGATCGCTTTCCTCAAAGGCGAAGGCCCCCTGATGGTGCGCAAGGTCAGCGAAATGAATAAAGAATGCAACGAAGGAGAAGCAATGGCAGGTAACTATACGGTAGTGGTCGACGGCAAGAGGTATAGCGTCCAGGTCGCCGAGGGCGACGCGGAGATCCAAGTAAGCGAAGCCCCCGCCGGAGGGGCGGCTGAGAAACCCACGGCTGTAGTCAAAGAGCATGAGAAGGGTGCAGTCGAGATTCGCTCTCAGACACCCGGAAACGTTTGGAAGATCATCAAAAATCCGGGTGACCCCGTCGAAGAGGGCGAGGTGATCATGATCCTCGAGGCGATGAAGATGGAGATCGATATCGCCGCACCTCAGGCCGGGACTATCGCTTCTATCGACGTCAAAGTCAACGATGCCGTCGAGGATGGGCAGCTGCTCGCCACGCTGAAGTAGGGACGCTTATGAAAAGGATCTTTATTGCGATGGTGATCGCCTGGTTCGGTATGACTGCAGCCTCGACGGCGAGCGAGCATGCCGGAGTATCGGAAACCCCTTCCAAAACCTACATGAGCCAGGCGGACCGCAAAGCGGCGGAGGCAGCCAGTTTCGAGTCCAAGGGTGTCGGGCAGATGATGGTGGATTTTCTCAAGACCACCGGGATCTATGCTCTGGTCAAGGGGGAACCGGGCTTGAAAAACGAAAAAGGTGAGCCCGTGAGCTTCTTCGCCCAGACCTGGGGCCGGATTATCATGTTCGTGATTATCGGCCTGCTCTTTTATCTGGCGATCGCCAAGGGCTTTGAGCCCCTGCTTCTGCTCCCCATCGCCTTCGGGGGACTCCTGGCCAACATTCCTCTGGCGGATATGACCGGCCCCGACGGAATGCTGGGAATCATCTACAATATGGGAATCGCCAACGAGTTTTTCCCATTGCTGATCTTTATGGGGGTCGGGGCCATGACCGATTTCGGTCCGTTGCTCTCCAACCCCAAGACCGCACTGCTGGGCGGAGCGGCCCAGTTCGGAATTTTCGGCTCCCTCGTCGGGGCGGCGATGTTGAGCCAGTATACCCCTCTGGTGGATTTTACCCTCAAACAGTGCGCCTCCATCTCCATCATCGGAGGAGCCGACGGTCCGACTTCGATCTTCATCGCTTCGGCTCTCTCTCCCGAGCTTCTGGGTGCCATTGCCGTGGCGGCCTACAGCTATATGGCACTGGTTCCGGTGATTCAGCCTCCCATCATGAAGGCGCTGACTACGCCCGAGGAGCGGCAGATCGTTATGACCACCACCCGGAAGGTCCACAAGCGTGAGAAGCTGATTTTTCCCTTGGTGGTAATGTTTATGACAATCCTCTTCCTACCGGAGGCTTCGCCCCTGATCGGTGCTTTCGCTTTCGGCAACTTCGCCAAAGAGTCCGGGGTCGTCGACCGCCTCTCCAACGAGATGCAAAACTCCCTGATCAATATCGTGACGATCTTTCTTGGCCTGGGAGTCGGCTCGACGCTGCGGGCGGACAAGTTCCTGGTCCCTGAAACCCTGGGAATCATGATCATCGGTCTCCTGGCCTTCGCCGCGGGTACCGCCGCGGGAGTACTGATGGGCAAACTGATGAACAAACTCTCCAAAGACCCGATCAATCCCCTCATCGGTGCGGCGGGGGTCTCCGCCGTACCCATGGCGGCCCGGGTCGTCAGCAAGGTCGGGGCGGAAGCCAAGCCCGGCAATATCTTACTGATGCATGCGATGGGTCCCAATGTCGCAGGAGTTATTGGATCGGCTGTGGCAGCAGGTGTGCTGCTTTCCATCTTTAGATAAGTGAGGATATGATGAGCAAAATCGAACCCAAAGGTCTGGAAAAACTGGGGATCAGTAACATCGGAAACGTGATCTACAATCCGGACTATGCCCAGTTGACCGAAGACGAGAAGAAGCGGGGAGAGTGCCGCTTCACCGACAACGGTACAGCAATGGTCGATACGGGGATCTTCACCGGCCGCAGTCCCAAAGACAAATACTTCGTCGATCAGCCTCCTTCCAACGAGCACATTGCCTGGGGATCGATCAATCAGCCGGTGACTCCCGAGATCTACGAAGAGCTTTTTGAGATTACAACCGGGCAGCTCTCGGGTAAGGATCTCTATATCATCGATGCCTTTGCCGGGGCGAGTCCCTCCAGCCGCAAGGCGATCCGTTTCGTTACGGAGATCGCCTGGCAGGCCCACTTCATCGAAAACATGTTTATCATGCCCACCGAAGAGGAGCTGGAGAATTTCGAGCCCGACTTCACCCTCTACAACGCCTGCAAAGCAACCAACGAGAAGTTCAAAGAGCACGGGCTCAACTCCGAAGTCTACGTCGTCTTCAATATCGAGAAGGATACTGCCATCATTGGCGGCACTTGGTACGGCGGGGAGATCAAGAAGGGAATCTTTACGATGATGAACTACTGGCTTCCCCTGGAGGGCAAACTCTCCATGCACTGCTCCGCCAACGTGGGCAAAGCAGGGGATGTCTGCCTCTTCTTCGGTCTGTCGGGGACCGGTAAAACGACTCTCTCTACCGATCCCAATCGCGCGCTGATCGGTGACGACGAGCACGGATGGGACGATGAGGGCGTTTTCAACTTCGAAGGCGGCTGCTACGCCAAAGTGATCAATCTCGATGCCGAAAGTGAGCCGGAGATTTTCCAGGCGATCCGCCCCGGGGCACTACTGGAGAACGTGGTCGCCGACGAAGAGGGGCACGTCGATTACAGCGACGCCTCCAAGACCGAAAACACCCGGGTCAGCTATCCCATCGAGCATATCGAAAACCATGAGTGTACCCTCATGGGCGGCCATCCCAAGAACATCATCTTCCTCACCGCCGATGCCTTCGGCGTCCTGCCTCCGGTCAGCAAGCTCACCAAAGAGCAGGCGATGTACTATTTCCTCAGCGGCTATACCGCCAAGGTTGCAGGAACCGAGCGGGGGATTACCGAGCCGGTAGCGACCTTCAGCGCCTGCTTCGGAGAAGCCTTCCTCCCCCTACATCCGACGGTCTACGCCAAGCTTCTGGGAGAGAAGATCGATCAGCACGGCGTCAACGTCTATCTGGTCAACACCGGCTGGACCGGCGGTCCCTACGGCGTGGGCAAGCGCATGAGCATCAAAGATACCCGTGCCTGCATCAACGGCATCCTTAACGGTTCTATCAACGATGCCGAGTTCGAGACGCTGCCGGTCTTTGACCTCCAAATCCCCAAAGCACTTGCCGGAGTTGCCGACAACGCCGTCCTCAATCCCAGAAATACCTGGGAGGATAAGATGGCCTACGACGAGCAGCTGCGTAAACTGGCGGCGATGTTTATCGAAAACTTCGAGCGCTACAACGATCGGGGTGCGGAGTTCGATTACTCCGGAGCGGGCCCCAAACTCTAAGTGCCTCCGCTTCTGTTGGAGGCATCTACTCCTCTATCTTCTAGAGATAAAATTTTTTCTTTCCCAGTTCTTCTTTCACTTTTGTATAATGTTCCTCTAGTCTTATAGCACGAAAGAAAAGTATGGAGAGTTATCGATTTCTCATCAGCGGGAAAGTTCAGGGAGTTTTCTATCGGAAGTTTGTCGCCCAAAAGCTCAGAGCTCTCGGTATCCAGGGTTATGTGCGTAATCTGCCCGACGGGAGGGTAGAAGTGGTGGCGCGATTAGTGGAGGAGGAGATGCCTGCCGTGCTTGAGACGCTCAAAGAAGGCTCGCCTATGAGCGAAGTGGAGAAGATCGTCACCCAGAGCTTGGATGAGGACGATTTAATCTATGACGGATTTGAGATACGCTATTAGGAGGTGAATGATGGCTAGCGGTTGGGGATGTCAGCATCAGACCACTCACGAGGGAATCGCCGACTGGTGTCGGCTGCTTTCGCACCCATGTGAACCGGGCTGCAAGGGATGTGTCCTCTACGGTGCGGGGCTTTTTGCCGTCAGTAGTACCCCTTCCAATGAAGCCTTTGAAAGAAGGAAAAAGAAAGAGCGCAGCGACAATCCTCTGGATGGGAAATAAAGGCTTGAAAGCTTATTAGCTCTCTTGGCCTTTTTGGGCCGCCTCTTCTTTGGCGATCTCTTCACGGACCTTATCCATATCCAGATCGATCACCTGAGTGATGAGATCTTTGAGGGCCTCTTCGGGAAGCATGCCCGCCTGATTGAAGACGACGATTCCTTCTTTGAGGATCATCACCGTAGGGATGGAACGGATCTGGAAATGTCCGGCCAGGGCCTGCTCCTCTTCGGTGTTAATCTTGCCGAAGAGGATGTCGGGATACTCCTGAGCGACTTTCTCGAAGATGGGTGCGAAGGATTTGCAGGGTCCGCACCAGGGGGCCCAGAAGTCAAGGATCGCGATTTGATGCTTCTGCACCTCGTCGTTGAAGTTTTCCGCTGTCAGGTTTACGAGTGCCATTGATTCTGCCTTTTGAGTTTGATAAGTACCATTATGGCATGTTATGCTGAAGCAAATGCCTAGAGTATCAGGCTTTTTTCAACTTTTCGATAAATTTCTCCCGGACTTTGAGGACTTTGGGGGCGACGACGGCCCGGCAGTATCCCTGGCTGGGGTTTTTGGCGAAGTAGTCTTGATGGTACTCCTCGGCCGGCCAGAAGCTGCTTAGCGGCTCGATCTTGGTGACGATCTTGCGATCGAGCTCTTGCTGGAGCTCCTGTGTTACCTCCTCGGCGATGCGCCGCTCTTCGTCGTTTTGATAGAGAATCGTCGAGCGGTACTGACTCCCGTAGTCGGCCCCTTGACGGTTGAGGGTCGTCGGATCGTGCAGGGCGTAGAAGATCTCCAGTAGATCCCGATAGGAGATCTTGGCA
Organism: Campylobacteraceae bacterium; assembly: GCA_026983875.1. Classification (GTDB taxonomy): domain Bacteria; phylum Campylobacterota; class Campylobacteria; order Campylobacterales; family Sulfurovaceae; genus Nitratifractor. The sequence goes on along the minus strand of JALSTG010000153.1, from coordinate 1,518 downwards.
TCGTCGTAGAGCACCTTGACCACCTCGGCATGGCCGGTAGTGTCGGTGCAAACCTCCTTGTAGCTTGGATTATCCACATGGCCGTTGGCATAGCCGCTGACGACATCCTCGACCCCCTCGATCTGCCGAAAGGCCGCATCCAGACACCAGAAACAGCCGCCTCCGAGTATCGCTTCCTTGATCGCCATCGTCGCTCCTTTTTTGGCTTATGATATCAAGTTTCGTATTCGTTGGCGTAAATTGGGACAAATACCATTGTCTGTATAGCGATATTCAATCGGCTTCAATCATTTTAGCTTCTATGAGTATCGAATGTGGCATGATGATAGGAACGAAACAAGGGAGCTGAAATGATCGCACGGATTTGGCACGGTCGGACGAGGGCGGAGGATTACGAGGCCTACAGCAAGTTTCTTGAAGAGCGGGCGATTCCGGATTACCGGGGGACCGAAGGGTTTGTACGGTTGGAGTTTCTACGCAGAATAGAGGCGGAGGCGGCCCATTTTACGCTGATTACCTTCTGGGAAAATATGGAGGTGATCAAAAACTTTGCGGGAGAGGATTTCGAAAAGGCGAAATACTACCCCGAAGACGAAGCGTTTTTGCTGGAGTTTGAAGAGAAGGTGATGCATTACGAACTCTTCGCGCAGGAATAGAAGAGACTCCATCGTGCTTGCGATATCGAAATAGAAGGAGACCGAGATGCCCGGATGGGACTGGCTGGCGGCGTTGGTACTTTTCGAATTCGCCACGGGCTTTACTCCGGGGCCGAATAACCTGCTGGCCCTGGCGATTGGATTCGGCCACGGTTTTCGACGGGCGATTCCCCATATCATGGGAGTGACGATCGGCTTTCCTCTGATGCTGCTGGCGATCGGACTCTTCGTGCGTCCGCTGATGGAGCGGATGCCGCTACTGTTCGAGCTGCTGCGCTATGCGAGTCTGGCCTTCGTGCTCTATCTGGCCTGGAACGTAGCGACCGCTCCGGTCGCGCAGGAGCGCTCTACGCAGCAGAGCAGGGCGCCCGTGACCTTCGGCCAATCGCTGCTGCTGCAGTGGGTCAACCCCAAAGCCTGGGCGGGCGCTCTGAGCATCGTGACCCTCTATACCCGGCCGGAACACTTTACGGGCGATCTTTTTGCCGCGGCCTTCGTGACGATTTTTATGCTTCTTCCCGCCGTGAGCCTCTGGGCGGTTTCGGGGCGGGTAATCCAGCGTTTTTTGCACCGGCCCCGCAGCGTTCGCCGTTTCAATCGGCTGATGGCGATTCTTTTGGTGCTGTCGGTGGGGATGATGCTCTTTGGCTCCCAATAAGAGGAGAGAGAATGAAGACGGAGATGGTGACGATCGGCTGGGGGCATCTGGCGATGCTGCTGCCGTTGGTCTTGGTCGTTATAGGGATCCTCCGGCGCTGGGGAGTGGAGAGTGCAAACGCTCCCTACGCCATTGCCCGGATGCTGGTGCAGTTGACCCTGATCGGATATCTTCTGATCTTTATCTTCAGTGCCCGAAGCGGCT
>JALSTG010000152.1 GCA_026983875.1 Campylobacteraceae bacterium | reverse complement strand
GAACTCCCCTACCAGGTCAACAAATCCCGACTCATCGAGACCATCGCCCAGCTGGTCCGGGACAAGCAGGTCGAAGGGATCAGCGAAATCCGGGACGAATCCGACCGGGAAGGGATCCGGGTCGTTATCGAGCTCAAGCGCGACGCCATGAGCGATATTGTGCTGAATAACCTTTTCAAATCGACCCAGATGCAGACCACTTTCGGGATTATTCTGCTGGCGATCGTCAACAAAGAGCCCAAGATTTTCACCCTGCCCGAGCTTCTGGATCTCTTCATCAACCATCGCAAGACGGTCATCATCCGCCGCACCATCTTTGACCTGGAGAAGGCCCGTGCCAGGGCTCATATCCTCGAAGGACTCAAGATCGCCGTGGACAACATCGACGAAGTGATCCGCATCATCCGGGCCAGTGCCGACGATGCCGAAGCCCGAGAAAACCTCATGAGCCGCTTCGATCTCAGCGAGATCCAGGCCCGGGCGATCCTGGAGATGCGCCTGCGCCGCCTGACGGGCCTTGAGATCGAAAAGATCGAGAATGAATTGGCCGAGCTTCGCAAAACCATCGAATATCTTGAGAGCATCCTCAAAAGCGAGACGATGATCGAGGGGATCATCCGCGACGAGCTCCTGGAGGTCAAAGAGGCCTTCGCCGACGAACGCCGCACCGAGATCGTGGACGACTACGACGATATCGATATCGAGGACCTGATCCCCAACGAGCCGATGGTAGTCACCATCACCCACCGGGGCTACATCAAGCGCGTCCCCGTCAAACAATACGAGAAGCAACGCCGCGGAGGAAAGGGCAAAACCGCCGTAACGACCTACGAAGACGATTTCATCGAGCGTTTCTTCATCTCCAACACCCACGATACGCTGATGTTCGTCACCGACCGGGGACAGCTTTACTGGCTCAAAGTCTACCGCATCCCCGAAGGTTCCCGCACCGCCAAGGGCAAAGCGGTGGTCAATCTGATCCAGTTGGACAAAGACGAGAAGATCAAGGCAATTATTCCCACTCAGGATTTCAATGAAGATAAGAGCCTGGTCTTCTTCACCCGCAACGGCATCGTCAAGCGCACGAATCTGAGCGAGTATTCCAACATCCGCAGCGTCGGGGTCCGGGCCATCAACCTGGACGAAGACGACGAGCTCATCGACGCCAAGATCGTCCGACCCGAAACGAAATGGCTCTTCGTCGTCACCAAAAAGGGAATGTGTATCCGCTTCCCCATCACCGACGTCCGGGAGATCGGCCGGGTCGCCCGGGGAGTCACGGCGATCAAGTTCAAGATCGACGGAGACTTCGTCTGCGGCGCCACCACTATCGAGAGCGAAGAGGACGAGCTGCTGATCGTCAGCGAAAAGGGGCTGGGTAAGCGGACTCCTGCCAGCGAATACCGGGAGCAGAGCCGAGCCGGCAAGGGCGTCATCGCCATGAAGCTCACCCCCAAGACAGGCGACGTGGTCGGCGTGGTCTTCGTCGAAGAGGACAAGGATCTGATGTGCCTGACCAGCGTCGGCAAGATGATCCGGGTCGACATGCAGAGTATCCGCCGGGCCGGACGGGCCACCAGCGGGGTCAAGATCGTCAACGTCGAGGGCAAGGACCGGGTCGTCAGCATCGCCAAATGTCCCAAAGAGGAGAAAGAAGAAGAGGAGACCGTTTCCGAAGAGACGGACGCAGCGACCGAAAACAACAACGAACAAGGAACCCTGATATGAGCAGACGTTACAACATTGCCGTCGTCGGCGCCACCGGTGCCGTCGGGGAAGAGATCTTCCGGGTCCTGGAAGAACACGACTTTCCCGTCGGCGAGGTTCTTCCTCTCAGCAGCGCACGCAGTGCCGGTACCGAGATCGAATGCTTCGGACGCAAAATCAAGACCGAAGAGCTGACCGAAACGGTCTTCGAAGGCCGTGAGATCGATATCGCCTTCTTCAGTGCCGGAGGAAGCGTCTCGGCCCGCTTCGCCCCCTTCGCCGTTGAAGCCGGCGCCGTCGTCATCGACAACACCTCCCACTTCCGCATGGACCCCGACGTTCCCCTGGTGGTCCCGGAGATCAACCCGGAGGATATCCCCCTCTGGCGGGAGCGGGGCATCATCGCCAACCCCAACTGCTCCACGATCCAGATGGTCCTGGCCCTCAAGCCTCTCTACGACCTCTACGGCGGTATCTCCCGGGTCGATGTGAGCACCTATCAAGCGACCAGCGGGGCGGGCAAAAGCGGTATGGAGGAGCTGGTGCGGCAGATGCAGGACTTCTTCGCCTTCAAGCTGGACGAGAGCGCTCATGAGGCTTTTCTCCACCAGATCGCCCTCAACGTCATCCCCCAGATCGACACCCCCCAGCCCAACGGCTATACGCGGGAAGAGATGAAGATGGTCAAGGAGACCGCCAAGATCATGCATGCCGATTTCCCCGTCAGTGCCACCTGCGTACGGGTCCCGGTCCTACGCAGCCACAGTGAATCGATCACCGTCACCTTCCCCGAAGGGGTAGAGGTCGATGTAGAGAAAGTCCGTCTGGCCCTGAGCGAATTTCCCGACGTGGAGGTCCAGGATGACCTGGAGCACGGCGTCTATCCCATGCCCATCACCGCCACCGACAGCGACATCACCTTCGTCGGACGGATCCGCCGGGATCTTTTCGCCCCCAATATCCTGCATCTGTGGGTCGTCGCCGATCAGCTACGCGTCGGTGCCGCCACCAACGCGGTAAGGATTGCCGAGAAGTGGATCGAAATGGAGGAGGTATAACGATGAAAGAACAACATACCGAAGAACAACACCTGGCTATGGACAAAGCCCATCAGCCCTGGTACGAAGCCGCCTTCGAAAACACGCTTTGGAACACCCGTTTCTTCGTCCTGCTGGCAGTGATCTTCAGCATGCTCGGCGGCATCGCTCTCTTTATCGTCGCCAGCGTCGACGTGACGCATGTCGTCGGGATGATCTGGGGGAACTATTTCGGTGCTTCCGGGCATCTGCAGGATTTTCACGAGAGAATCGTGGCCGAACTCATCGGTGCTATTGACCTCTATCTGATCGCCATCGTGCTTTTTATCTTCGGCTTCGGCCTCTACGAGCTCTTCATCTCCAAAATCGACGTAGCCGAGCGCAGCGCCGCCAGTAAGATCCTCGAGATCCACTCCCTCGACGAGCTCAAGGACAAGCTGGCCAAAGTGATCATCATGGTCCTGATCGTCGGCTTCTTCAAGCGGGCGATGAATACCACCTACAGCGGGCCTATCGAGATGCTCTCCCTTGCAGGGGCAATCCTATTCCTGGCCCTGGCCTTTTATTTCATGCACAAGGGGGATTCCCATAAATGAGCGACAAAATCTTTATCGACGCCTGCTTCGGGCGCCCCACCCCTTACACCCCCGTCTGGATGATGCGCCAGGCAGGCCGCTATTTGCCTGAGTATATGGAGGTGCGCGCCAAGGCGGGCAATTTCCTCAACCTTTGCCACAATCCCGAACTGGCCGCCGAAGTGACCCTCCAGCCCGTCGACATCGTCGGCGTGGACGCGGCGATTCTCTTTAGCGACATCCTCGTCGTCCCCAACGAAATGGGAATGAAGCTCGACTTCGTCAAGGGCGAAGGCCCCGTCTTCGAAAAGCCGATCAAAAACCGCGAAGATCTTGACGCTCTCATCGGGGGCGCAGAGGCGGCACAGAAGCTCACCTACGTCTACGACACCATTCGCCTGGTGCGCGAACGCCTTGCGGACGACAAAGCTCTCATCGGCTTTGCCGGCGCCCCCTGGACCCTGGCGACCTACATGATCGAGGGCCAGGGGACCAAGACCTATACGCTGTGCAAAAAGATGATGTACACCGACACGGAGCTGCTGCATGCCATCTTGCGCAAAGTCACCGATGTCGTCAAGCTCTATATGGAAAAGCAGATCCAAGCGGGCGTCGACGCCGTGCAGATCTTTGATAGCTGGGCCGCGGCGATCGAGCCGAGCAAATACGACGAGTTCAGCTGGAAATACATGGTCGAAATCGCCGAGTACCTCAAAGAGAAGTATCCCCATATCCCCGTCATCCTCTTCCCCAAAGGCGTCGCCGCCTTCGTCGAACGGGGATGGGTCTACGGCGACTTCGACGTCTTCGGCGTCGATTGGGGCACTCCCATGGCCCTGGCCAAGGAGAAGCTGGGAGAGCGCTATGTCCTTCAGGGCAATATGGAGCCCACCCGCCTCTACTCCAAGGAGGCGACCAAAGAGTGCGTCTCCTCCCTGGCCGAGCTTATGAGAGATGGGCGCCATATCTTCAACCTCGGCCACGGCATTCTGCCCGATGTCCCCGTGGAGAACGCCAAATACTTTGTCTCCCTCTGCAAAGAGCTCAGCCGTAGAAGCTGAGGAGTTCCCTCCCCTCCTCTCTTAACGGTCAGAGCTGAGTCCTCAGCCACCGACGAGAGCCTTCAAGGTTACTTTTTCAAAAGAGCACGGATCAGTCGAGCAGATTGAGCATCGAAAGGTGTAGGGGATTGAGCCGGTATTTGTTATTGACGACCGTATCGATATCCAGCAGAGAGAACCCTCCCCCTTTCCAAACCACAATTTTATCGCTCGCTTCACCCGTTAGAAGATATTGGATCGCCTCGATGACAAATTCAAAAGCCATCATCCGATCAAAGCTACTGGGTGAGCCGCCCCGCTGCACGTGTCCCAGGACCGTCACCCGTGTTTCGAATCCCATCTCCACCTCCAGCCAACCGGCGATCTTCTCGGTCATCTTCGTCCCCTCGGCGACAATGGCCAGGATATAGTTGCGACCCTCGGCGATCTCCTGCCGCAGCCTCGCTTCCACCACGGGACGGTTGAACTCCACTTCGGGAATGACGCAGACCTCCGCCCCCGAGCTGATCGCGGAGATCAGGGCCAGATAGCCGCACTCTCTGCCCATCGTCTCCACGACAAAGGCCCGCTTGAACGTGCTGGCAGTATCGTAAATCCGATCCAGAGCTTCCCGTATAGTATTGAGTGCCGTATCGACTCCCAAACAGTAGTCGGTGCCGTAAATATCGTTGTCAATGGTGGTGGGAATGCCGACGAAATTGATAGGAAACTCGTGACAAAAGCGATCCATTCCCCGAAAGGTTCCGTCGCCGCCGAGGACTACCATGCCGCCTATCCCATGTTTCTGAAGATTTTCAAAGGCCTGCTTGCGGTAGTCGTACTCATAGAAGCGCTCCGAGCGGGACGAGCGGATGACGCAGCCTCCTCGATGCAAGATCCCCGCGACGTCGGAGTGTTGTGCCTTTTTCATTCGATCGTCGATCAATCCCTCCAATCCGTCATAGATCAGCCAAGGCTCTTCTCCTACTTCAAAACAGTAGTCGACAAACTTCTTGACTGCCGCATTCATCCCCGGAGCATCACCCCCCGAACCCATAATCGCCAAAGCCATTATCTCTCCTTTCGCACCCGTCAGGCGTCAATGCCCTTTTCACTTTGCCAAACATCTCCGAGAGGATCCTCTTGCCGACCACTACATCCGCTTGATCGTAACTCTTGACATAAAGTATTGTTCCGACCACGGAGATTAGGTAGTCGCATCATAGCCAATCGTCCGTCAAGATTCTCCGGAGTGAGGCTCCATAACGATAGCATCGACCGCTACAAACTTCGCTATGTTTCAAGACACTACCCCACCGGGGAGTCTGGCATAAAGTTCCTTTCTTCCCTGTTCAAACGAAACAATTCAATGGAAGTATACAAATTATACAGGAGAAAAGGGAAAAGGGCCAAAGTCCCTCTTAGACTTCGGCCTTCAGGTTATCGATGGAGTCTCGCCGATCAGATCGGCTCGACACTGGCAACACGGTTGCCGCTCTTGACGATGCGGACCCGCTCGCCGGGATAATATCCCGTCCCTTTGACGATGACGACGATGGTCCGCCCTCGGTCGGTACGGATCGTAAGTTCGGAAGCGTTGGCTCTGGTAACCTGATTCCCCACATAGGCTCCCATCAACCCACCGCCGATTGTGGCAAGCTCTTTGCCGTGCCCTTTACCGATCATATGACCCAGCGCCGCGCCGGTGGCCGCACCAAGCAGCGAACCGACGGCACTGTCGGTACTGCTCTGGACTGCTACGTAACGCACGGATCGGATCGTCCCGGTTTCATAGCGCATCACCTGATTGACAGACTCCTCTCCCACCACCGGTGCGCCGTAAGGAGCACAGCCGCTCAAACCTATCAAACCCGCTGCAACTACGGAGATAGCCAATGCTTTTTTCATTCTTTACTCCTTTTGTTTATTTTACAAATCTATTTTAAGACTCTTTTATTAATGAATTATTGCAGCGTAGAATTAAAACCATAGGAAATATGCTTTCTTGGATAGGGTATTTTGGGATATAATCGCTTCATGATGTCACTCTATCGAAGTCTTCTTTTATCGCTCTGTTTAATCGTGGGCATTCAATCCCTTTATGCTCAGGGTATCGACACTTCGCTCCTTGATGCCAACGCCACCCGCTATCGTAGCCTCCTCTCCGAAATCGAGAAGAAGCGTGATATCGATCCGCTGCAGAGAGCTTTGCAGCAAGCCCTGCTCAAGCGGCTTATTCTCCTGGAAGAGACTCCCTCGCCCTCTTTGTCTCTCATAGACGCACAGTTGTTCCACGGCCCCAGTAATGCGGTAAACTTGCGTCGACTTTTTGAAGAGATACTCGATAAAGCACAACTTCTCTCCAAACTCCAGGCAGAGATCAGAAAAGAAAATCGCGAACTGGAAACCCTCAAACGGGATTTGAGCCTCTCCTCTATCGGAGAGAAAAAAGATCATATGACCCTGCAACTGCAGTATACCTATACCTACAAGAAGCATCAACGGAATCTCACGCAGGAGCAAAGGCTCCGGCAAGCCTTTGAAGCATTTCCCGATCATATCAACGCTCTATTGGAAAATATCCAAATAAGTCCCGAGCCTCTTGATCAAGAGCTCCGTTCCGTCAAACAGCAGCTTCGAGGGCTGGAGCGTAGCGAGAATGATTTGACTCTGGAACGAGAGCGTCTTAGACTTTTAGGGGATCAGGAGAAGCTGCGGCAGGTAGAACGAGGCCTTCAAAGCATTCGAGAAGCCAAAAAAGCGCTCCTGAAACGTCAGGCGGAGGATCAAGCCCTTCTTTACCTTCTTGCGCTGAAAAATCGTGACAAAAAGGCTTTTATATTAGTACAGGGGATTCAACAGAGCCTCAAAGCCATGGGGCTCCCTCCCTCGGCGGTCACGCACATTTCCGACCTGTTCCTGACGGCGGCCCGTCAACGCCTCGGAATCACCGCTGCCCTCCAAAACGCTGCCGGTGCGGAGATCTCCCATACGGCAGATCTTCTGTGGAAGCGGCTCAACGCTCCGATCTTCACGCTCGGAGAAAGCCCTATCAGCCCGATCAAAATCCTTCTGGCACTCTCGATCTTCATCCTTGGAATTCTGGTCGGGGTCTTTTACAAACGGGGAATCTCCCGCATCGACAGCCACAATCTTACCGAAGCGACCAAAACCCTCCTGGCCAACATGGGCTACTACTTCATCGTCATTATCGCCTTCTTCATCGCCCTGCACTATCTGGGGATCAATCTCAGCTCCATCGCCCTCGTCGCCGGAGCTCTCTCCGTCGGGATCGGCTTCGGGCTGCAAAACATCGTCTCCAACTTCGTCTCCGGTATCATCCTCATGTTTGAACGCAGCATCAAGATCGGCGACTACATCGAACTGGACGAGAACCTCAAAGGACGGGTCACCGACGTACGGATGCGCTCCATCACCGTCACCACCAATGCCAACATCGACATCATCGTTCCCAACCAGGAGCTGATCCAGAACCGGGTCGTCAACTGGACGATGAACGACAAGATCCGCCGCTTCGAGATCCCCTTCAGTGTCGCCTACGGTACCGAAGTGGCCAAAGTGATCTCCACGGTTCTCGAAGCGGTAGGACGCTCCGGCTATGAAGACGTCATCAATACCCCGGATCGTTCGACGCAGGTCATCATGACCGGCATGGGCGACAGCAGCGTCGACTTCACTCTCTTCGTCTGGATCAAGGGCCCCAAGACCCTCCGCCCCAAACGGACGATTTCTCGCTTTCTGATCCTCATCTATAACGCCCTCTACGAAGCCGGTATCGAGATTCCCTTCCCACAGAGAGATCTGCACATCCGATCCGTCGATACTCCCCTCCCCGTCTTCCTCGGAGACTCGGGAAAACCCCACGCCGATTCGATTCCGCCTCTCGACAAAGCCTGAGACTTCCCAAGGGCAATCTTCGTTATAATCCTAAATTATTTATAAAGGGAAAACTCTTGGAAGAAGTCGCAAAGAATGGGCAGCAGGACACTCCACTCGGAGCCGCTTATCTCATCATCGGAGCTTCGGTTCCCGAGGAGATCGTCGATGAAGCGCAACAGGCGATCCGAGAGCTGGGCGCCGAGACACACCGCACCTATCGCCTCGGCGAAGCCTTCCATCCCGCTGAGGGGGATCTGCTTTTTCTCCTCCTCGACGATGAAGAGTTTCGCATGCATATCCTTGACCTCGCCTCGACTCCGGTGCGGATCGTTCTGCTTCCCTACCAAGACAATCCTCGTCAGCAAAAAGATTTCCTCATCCCCAAAAACCTCGCCGACGCCGTTGCCCTGGCCGATGAAACGACTCCGACGACCCCTCAGCGGAATCTGACTCTCTGCAACGGAGAGGTGGTGCTGGGGGATGTGACCCTCGGGGAGGTGGAGTGGCTAAGAAGCCTGCCGATCGTCAAATGGATTCTCTACTTCCTGCGCCATTTTCTCGAACTGCGTCTCCATCCATTCCGCATCGAGACCGCCAAGGGCCGCGTCGTCGAGACCGCCGCCTTGATCATCCCCGTCGCCCATGAACGGGTCCGTTCTCGTCTGCGTCCCCACTTTTTCAGCGCCGACGAAAACTTCTGCAACCGGGTCGCCGCATTGATCTATGCTCCTTTGAGTCTCTTTGCCGTTTTTCGTCTGCGCATGTATCTCTATCGACCCGGCAAAAGCTACACTTCTCTTCCCATGGGCGTCGGGGCCGTCAAGAGCCAAAAACTCATCTTCCGTTCTCCCGAGGGGGCAATACCCCTCTATCAAAACGGCCAACACCGATATGTCGATGAAGTGGTCGTCGAAAATACCCCCCTCCAGGCTTCGCTGCTTTTGCCGGAAGAGCCCTGCGTCACCGGCGGAGCCGACAAAGAGAGCATACGGGTCCAAAATATCCCCACCGATAAGGAACTCATCGACTACTATACGAAACGCAGGCTTCCTTTCGTTCCCGTTGCCCCCGAGGAGACCTTTGCCGAGCTCTTTCGTACCCTCCGGGAAGGGGCTCGCCTCGACGCCCCCTATCTGACCCTGCTGATCCTCAGCGTCCTCATGGCGACGATCGGCCTCTTCCAAAACTCTTCGCCCACCATTATCGGGGCGATGATCCTCGCGCCCCTGATGGCACCGATCATCTCCCTCTCCATGGGGATCATGCGCTTCGACCAAAACCTCATCCGCCGCAGCAGTATC
>JALSTG010000151.1 GCA_026983875.1 Campylobacteraceae bacterium | reverse complement strand
CGTATCCGCGTCCTGATCCGACTCAAACACGGGACTCCCGTTACCCGGGGAATGTATGCAGTCTTGAAACTCCAGGGAATCACCGGCCTCTCTTACGTCCAGATCGAAGGGGGAAAACGGGGAGAAACTCTCTTGAAACCCGACGGTCATGAGATTCCCGTTATTCCCGCTCGCCACTCCTTGAGCTATCGACTCAGCCAAAAAGCGCCCGAACTGCTCCGCAAACTCGACTCGGCCGTCGAGCGTTTCAACACCCTGCTCTCCCCATACAACCGGACCCAACTAAGCCGGATCTTGGATCACACTGCCTCGGCCACCCAAAAAGCCCTCGCCGTCGAAGATAGAATCATCGCACTGAGCGACGAACTCAATACGACCTTACAGCATTTCGACCGCCGTACGGAAGATCTCAAAAAGGGGATCGACCGGATTGTCGTCACCCTTGACGAAGAGCTCCCCCCCGTGATGAGAAATATCCGCAGCGCCGGAGAGAATATCTCTCGGGTCGCCCGGGGTATCGACCGCCGACTCAAACGGGGAGAGTACGACCTCAGGAAGATCGTCCGCCCCCTCGAGGTGGATCTCAGCGAACTGAGCTACCGCTACCAGGAGCTCGCCGAGGATCTCAAAAATCTCAGCCGCCACCCCTCCTCCCTCATCTTCGGAGGATCACGGCCGCCCAAAGGACCCGGTGAATGAAAGATCTACGCTGGCCGTTACTACTGGCCCTCACCCTTCTGCTCTCGGCCTGCAGCAGCAAAACGATAGAGATGTACACCCTGGTCCCTTCGACACAGTCTGCCCCCTCTTCCCCCTACCGCCACAGCGATCTGCGGGTCGAATACCCCAAGGGCCTCACCGACACTATGAGTTCCAGGATCTACTTCACCCGCAGCGACCTTACTCGCTCCTACTACCGCTACCATCAATGGAGCCAGTCTCTCAACCGCCTCGTCATGGCACAGCTCGTCGAAACCCTTCAGCGTTCCCACGCCTTTAGGCATGTACTGGACTATGCCTCTCAGGCCGGGGCAGACTATCTTCTGGAGACGACGATCTATCGCTTTGAGCATCGGATCACCCCTCAGGGCTCTTTCGCCGAGATCTCTATCGGCGTCCGGCTTCTGCGTGCATCGGACCGCCGCTTGATCAAAAGCCGCCGCTTCGACTATCGTATCCCCTGCTCCAGCACCGATGCCCCGGGATTCGTCCAGGCTGCCAATGAAGGGATGCAGCGCCTTGCACGGGATCTCATTCACTGGCTTCAAAGATAAAATTCGATATAATATGAAAAAATATTAGGCCGGAAGAGCGTGAAAGAGACCTTGATGGACAAGATACCGGAGTTACCGTGGCTCGAAATGGGAACGGGCTTTCTCGTGGGGCTGGCGGTCGGCTATTTTCTCAAAAAGAGCTTCAAAATTCTTTTGGCGCTCCTGGGCGTCGGTATCATCCTGATCTTCGTCCTGGAGAGTCAGAAGGTCGTAAGCATCAACGAGGAGGGGCTCGCCCATACCGTCGCCGCAGGAACCGAAGAGTTCAAACACTTCGCCGGTTTTCTTAAGGAGCGCCTCTCACGCCTCAGCTTTGCCGGCACCGGCTCCGGCGTCGCCGGATTTTTCGCCGGTCTGAAAATGGGGTAACCGCATGATTGTTATGTCATACCTACGCGAATCGCCACAAAGTCGTTGATGCCATGCTTGTCCATATCTGCTGTGCCGTCGATAGCCACTACTTCCTCCAAAAACTCCGAGAGGACTATTCCGATGAAAAACTGATAGGCTTCTTCTACGATCCCAATATCCATCCCTACAGCGAATACCGTTTGCGACTGCTGGAGGTCGAACGCAGTTGCCGTCAATTGGGGATCGACTTGATCGAAGGTCCCTATGATACTGAAGCATGGTTCGAGGCGGTGCGCGGTCTCGAAAATGAGCCGGAAAAAGGTCGCCGCTGCAGTATCTGCTTTGACCGGCGTTTCGAAGTCAGTGCCGCCAAAGCCGCCGAATTGGGCGAAAAAAGCTACACCTCTACCCTCCTGACATCGCCCAAAAAATCCCTCCAACAGCTTCGCCGCGAGGGGGAGCG
>JALSTG010000150.1 GCA_026983875.1 Campylobacteraceae bacterium | reverse complement strand
GTGAAGTGCTTCTTCTTCACTGACGGTCACCTCCCGGGTGTTGAAATATTTGGAGTGCTCGAACTTGGCGGCGAGCTCCATGGAGAGCTTGCTGCCGTCGTTGTCGATGAGAAGGGTCCGGGCGTGGGTGACCTCCATACGGATACCGTAGCCGAAGAGGATAATGATCATCGTCGGCAGCAGATAGACGATGACGATGAGGCGAGAGCGGATCAGCTCCCGGAACTCTTTGAGCATGTAGGCTTTGATGACTCCGAGTTTCATGCATCCTCCCGATAATAGTGCAGAAAAATCTCTTCGAAATTTTTGGCGTCCGGAAAGCGACGGTAGAGTCCCTGGACGGTATCGTCGGCGATCTTCTTGCCCCGCTTGAGAAGGACGATTCTGTCGCAAAACTCCGCTTCGCTCATGTAGTGGGTCGTAATGAGAATAGAGATACCCCAGAGCTCCTTGAGCTTCTGGAGCAGCTGCCAAAATTGGCTTCGGGCGACGGCATCGACGCCGGAAGTCGGCTCGTCGAGAAAGAGAACCACCGGTTCGTGAAGCAGGGCTGCCGCCAGGGAGAAACGCTGGTTGATTCCCAGGGGGAGGGCATCGGGCAGGTCATCCAGGTAGGGCGAAAACCCCAGCTCTTCGGCATAGCGGGCGATGCGCCGCCGGGCAGTCTGGGGCGGGATGCGATGCATCTGGGCAAAATAGAGGAGGTTCTCCCGGATGGTCATATCCCGATAGAGGGCGAAGTGCTGGCTGACATATCCGATCCTGGCTTTGAGTTCCCGACGGTCTCCGGCACTGCGAATCGGACGGCCCAAGAGCGTCAACTCTCCCTCATCGATGGGATAGAGCCCCAGAAGCATTTTGATGAAGGTGGTTTTCCCCGCGCCGTTAGCCCCGAGAAGGCCGAGGATTTCACCCCCGTTGAGGCGCATATCGATATGGTCGTCAGCGACAAAGTCTCCGAAACGCTTGGTCAGGCCCCGGGCCTCCATGACGACGGAAGGGATCGGCTCGGGATTTTCCCGAGGGCTGACTTTGACGGGAGGGGGAATTGTGCCGCGTTTCAAGGCATTGAGGAAGAAGAGGGCCTCGAGGGTCGGCTCTTTGTGGGGAGCATCCAAAGGATCGAGACTGTAGGTGTAGTGCCCCGTAGTGACGCAGCGTTGGGTGGCACAGGGAAACGGGGCGTAGGTGAAGGGACGCACCGAATCGAGCAGTTCGCAGCTCGTTCCCCGTGCAATGATTTCTCCAGATTCGAAGAGGTAGATCCGGTCCATCTTGGCGGCTTCTTGCATGTAGGCGGTGCTGACGAGGGCAATCGTCCCCTCCGTAGTACGAATCTCCCGGAGGATCTCCCAGAGTTCCAGACGGCTGAGGGGGTCGACCCCGGTGGTGGGCTCGTCAAGAATCAAAAGACGGGGGCGGTGAAGGAGAGTACAGATGAGTGAGAGTTTTTGCATCATTCCGCCGCTGAGTTTCCCGGCCGGTCGATCGGTGAAGGCCGCAAGTCCCGCCATACGAAGAAGCCGGTCGCGGTACTCCCGGAATTTACGGTCCTTGACGAGGTTGCGTATCTCGGCAAAAAATTCCAAGTGTTCGCCGACGGTGAGATCGGGATAGAGGACGAGGCCGATCCCCTGGGGCATGAGACCGATCAACTCCTTGGCAGCTTCCGCCTCTTTAGGGGAGTGCCAGAGATGGGGCCCGAACCGGACGGTTCCTTCAAAGCGCTGGACGCCGGCAATGGCGTGTATGAGGGAGCTTTTTCCCGCTCCGTCAGCGCCGATAAAGCCAAGGATCTCTCCCTCCTGAGCATTAAGGCTTGCCTGTCGGATGGCGGGGCGTTTCCCGTAACGGACCGTGACCTCTTTAACTTCAAGGGTGTACACGAGTCTCCTCCTGCAGTCCTATGACTCGGTAGAGCGTGCAACTGACGAGGATACCGAGTCCCCAGCCTGCAATCACATCTGTAGCCCAATGGGCGTTGAGCACAAGACGGCTCGATCCGATCGCCAGGGGCCAGAGCAGCAATAAGAAGCCCAAAAAAACTTTGGCGGTACGGGAGCCGAGGGGGCGGGAGAAGAGGAGCCAG
>JALSTG010000149.1 GCA_026983875.1 Campylobacteraceae bacterium | reverse complement strand
AAGAGGACTTCGTTGGTCACGGGGTCGATGACATCTTTGGCAAGGACCCGACCATAGACCCGGTCGGCAAGGGATTCGATCAGTTCGTTTCCGACCAGAATATCGGAAACTTCTATCCCCTCGTGGGTCCCGCAGTCTTCCATGGAGACTTTGACATTTTGGGCAACGTCGATGAGCTTCCGGGTCAGGTATCCGGCGTTGGCGGTCTTGAGTGCGGTATCCGCCAGACCCTTTCGTGCTCCGTGGGTGGAGATGAAGTACTCCAGAACATTGAGCCCCTCCCGGAAGTTCGAGGTAATGGGGGTTTCGATAATCGTTCCGTCGGATTTGGCCATCAATCCCCGCATTCCCGAGAGCTGTCGGATCTGTGCGGCGCTACCCCGTGCCCCGGAGTCCGCCATCATATAGACGGAGTTGAAGCCGTCCTTGTCTTTCTGGATCAGGGTCATCAGTTCGGAAGCGATGGCGTTGTTGGCGTCGGTCCAGATATCGATAATTTTATTGTAGCGCTCCTGCTCGGTAAGCAGTCCCGCAGCGAACTGCTTTTGGATCTCGTAGACCTTTTCTTTAGCCTCCCGGATGATACGCTCTTTAGTTTCAGGAGTCTTGATATCGTCGATGGAGATGGAGACTCCCGCTTGGGTAGCGTACTTGAAGCCCATATCTTTGAGGTTATCAAGGAATTCTGCCGTGAGACTGATCCCGCTGTGTTTGTAGATATAGTCTACTAGGTTGGCGATGTCTTTCTTCTTCAAGATCCGGTTCCAGAGATTCTCCGGTACATAGTCGGGAATGATCGACTTGAGGATCAGGCGACCGACGGTGGTGGTGACGATATTGCCCTCGACTACGGTCCGGATCCGAGCGTTGAGATCCAGGGTCTGTTGCTCATAGGCAATAAAGACTTCGTCAACATTAGAGAAGAGCTTGTGCTCCCCTTTGACCTCCGCCTTTTCGAGGGAGAGGTAGTAGAGTCCCAGAATCATATCCTGGCTGGGGACGGCGATCGCCTTACCGCTGGCGGGTAGAAGGATGTTCATGGAGCTGAGCATCAGGATCTTGGCTTCTGCGATCGCTTCGTCGGAGAGAGGCACATGGACCGCCATCTGGTCTCCGTCAAAGTCGGCGTTGAAGGCGGCGCAGACCAGAGGGTGAAGCTGGATGGCTTTGCCCTCTATAAGTCGAGGATGGAAGGCCTGAATCGAGAGTTTGTGCAGAGTCGGGGCCCGGTTGAGCAGGACGGGATAGCTCTCGACTACCTCTTCGAGGCACTCCCAAACTTCGTTGGTCTGCATCTCGATCATCTTTTTGGCCTGCTTGAGGGTCGTGGCGTAGCCTTTCTCCTCCAGTTTAGCCATCAAATGAGGCTTGAAAAGTTCCAGGGCCATCTTTTTGGGCAGACCGCACTGGTCCATTCGAAGGTCGGGACCGACGACGATAACCGAACGGCCGGAGAAGTCGACCCGTTTTCCGAGAAGGTTCTGACGGAAGCGTCCCTGCTTACCCTTGATGATTTCGCTCAGAGATTTTAGAGGGCGTTTGTTGGCACCTTTGACGGAGTTGCCCCGGCGTCCGTTGTCGAAGAGAGCATCGACCGCTTCCTGGAGCATCCGTTTTTCGTTGCGGACGATAATCTCCGGAGCGTCAAGCTCCACGAGTCGCTTGAGGCGCTGATTGCGGTTGATGACCCGTCGGTAGAGATCGTTGACGTCGCTGACGGCAAATTTGCCGCCGTCGAGGGCAACGAGAGGGCGCAGATCGGGCGGAAGGACCGGCAGGTGGGTCAGCATCATCCACTCGGGGCGGTTGCCCGAGTCGAGGAAGGCTTCGATCACCTTGAGACGTTTGACGATGGTTTTGCGCTTGGCCTCCGAACGTGTAGCGTTGATCTCCTCTTTGAGGGTGGCGAGCATCTCGACCAGATCGAGCTCCGCCAGGAGTTCCTGGATTACTTCGCCTCCCATCCGGGCGTCAAAGCCGGTATCGGCAAAGTGCTTGTTGAGCTGTTGATACTGCTCCTCGTTGAGGACATCGTACTTCTGCACCGGGGTGCCGCCTTCGCTGTCATAGCTTGCCTCGCCGGGATTTTTGAC
>JALSTG010000148.1 GCA_026983875.1 Campylobacteraceae bacterium | reverse complement strand
GTACACCTGGCATATAGATACGGTTTTTCATCTCCTTCCAATACAGAATAACTATTTCAAATATGTTATGATTTGTAAAATTAAAATAAAGGTGTGGTGATGAAACGAATTCTCTTAGGATTTTTCCTCATTACTTTACTCTTGACGGCAGGAAGCAGAGAGCTGACCATCCAAAGCTCCGACGGCTTTGTGCTCAAAGGGTGGCTGACGCTACCGGAAAAGGGAAAGAAGCCCTACCCTCTGGCTCTGCTGGTTCATGAATTCGCTGCCGATCATACGATGTGGAATACAATGGCAGCCAAACTTCGCCAGAAGGGCTACGCCACCTTCACCCCCGATCTCAGGGGCCACGGAGCCTCGATCGACAAAAACGGGGAAAAGGTGACGGTAACGCTCAAGGATTTTGGAAAACCCCTACCCGAAGCGGCTTTGGAAAAAATCCCCGAGGATCTGAAGCGCTGGATGGAAAAACTCGAGGCAAACAAGGCGCTCGACCTGGAAGCGCCGGTCTTTTTCGGCTCCTCCCTCGGAGGCGGGGCCCTGGTGCCCCTGATGCTCGACTACGAGCCCAAACTCGTCGTCACCCTATCCCCCGCGTCTCCGAAGAAACCCTATGCCGACGATGCCTGGGAAGCGGTGGAGAACGTCGATACGGCCTGGATGCTCGTCAGCTCCCGCAACGATTTCGCCCTCAAAGCCAGCCTCGCCTATGATCGCAAAGCCCTGAGGCCGACTCTCCTCGTACTACCCGGCAGCGGCCACGGATCGAAGCTCCTGCCAGCAGCCCGGGAATATATCGATCTCTTTATCCGACGTTACATTCCCTAAAATCTACTGGGTTAGAGCGATAAAGAGTGTCACTTGGTATGGATTGCATCTTTACGCTACCTCAACGTTTCTTTCTCATAGAAAAAGCGTAGGCAAACATTCCCCCTACCGCCCAGAGCATCAGGGCATAGGCAACCATCGTTACCCCAAAAGAGAGAGAAAGATAAGCCTCCCTCAGACCGACGCTATCGAGAAGATAATAAAAATCATGCAATCCGTCGACCCCAAGAAAACTCTCGGATGCCGAGACTCTGGGACCTCTATCCACCGTCGAAATATACCAAGCGGTATATCGTAGAGAAAATCCGGTAAAAAAGATCCCGATCCACCAGCCCATGGCATTGCCGCGACGCCGAAAAAACCACGCCACCCCTAGAGGAAAAGCAAGCTGAAAGACCGTTCCCATCGCTATCATCACCCATTGAGGACAGGGGAGCAGATAGCAAACCCCATGCCCTGCTTCGTGAATCATGCCCAAGGTCTGATTGGCCACAAAGAAAAAGAGGGTGAACGCAGCAGCCAGCGCCCCGTCGTCGTGTCTCGGATGTTCGGCAAAGGGCGCGTAGAGAGGAAAGAGAGCAAGAAACAGGCCAAAGATCAGCGCAGTGGCCAAGGCGGCGCGAGGGGTAAATCCTTCGAAGCTCCGTACCGGCTTCTCCTCAAAGCGAGACATGGAATCGCTCTCAGCTATCCTCGCTTTTGATCTCCACCAGATCCTCCAGGAGCTCCGCCGCTTCCTCTTCATCCATCTCACCCGCTTCAATCTCGATAAGAATTTCCCGACATTCGGCGTGCATCTCCTGCATCTCCTCGAGCTCTTCCCTGTCGGCCAGAGAGATCATCTTCTCCTTCTCTACCATAGCGAAGATCTCGTCGATCGCCTCCTCCAGGTCGGGCATCAGCTCGTTCATCAACAGATTTTTCAGTTTTTCGGTGTTTGTACTCATAGCCTCACTCCTCCCTGTTTCGATGATAAAAATAGTTGGTCGCCTCGACGAAACCGTCGATACTTCCGCAGTCAAAACGTCGTCCCTCGAAGCGATAAGCGATCACCATACCCTTCTGGGCCTGGGCCATAAGCGCGTCGGTGATCTGTATCTCCCCTCCCTTGCCAGGCTCGGTCTTCTCGATCAGCTCAAAGATATCCGGGGTCAGGATATAGCGGCCGATGATCGCCAGATTGGAAGGCGCCTCCTCAGCGGAGGGCTTCTCCACCATCATCTCCACCATCGTCAGCCGCTCGTCGATCGCCTTGCCGGCGACGATCCCGTATTTGTGGACCTGCTTTTCGGGAACCTCCTGAACGGCCACGATGGAACAACGGTATTTCTCATAGATTTTTCGCATCTGCTCCAGGATGCCGGCACCCTCCGGATTGGTACACAGATCGTCGGCCAAGACCACGGCGAAAGGCTCCTCTCCGATCAAGACTCGTCCTTTGAGGATCGCATCCCCCAATCCTCTCATCTCGATCTGTCGGGTATAGGTAAATGTGCACCGTCCGATCAGATCGCGGATCTCCTGGAGCAGATACTCTTTGGACGTTCCTTTGATCTGATGCTCCAACTCGTAGGAGATATCGAAATGATCCTCGATAGCCCGCTTGCCCCGGCCCGTGATGATCGCCATCGTATCCATTCCG
Organism: Campylobacteraceae bacterium; assembly: GCA_026983875.1. Classification (GTDB taxonomy): domain Bacteria; phylum Campylobacterota; class Campylobacteria; order Campylobacterales; family Sulfurovaceae; genus Nitratifractor. The sequence continues at coordinate 7,376 of JALSTG010000148.1, read as the reverse complement.
GCCTCCACCGCCTCCTCGACCCCGTACTGGATCAGAGGCTTGGCCATGACCGGCAGCATCTCCTTGGGCATCGCCTTGGTCGCCGGTAGAAAGCGGGTCCCGTAGCCCGCCGCGGGGAAAAGACATTTACGAATCATCTTGCTCCTTTTTTCTTTCGCATCATTTTACCTTTTTTCACTTCCCCATCATCTGCCCGATCCCCAGAAGCGTCGGACGAGTCAGGTCGGGATAGGCCCCGTGCAATCCCTTTCCGTCGTTTCCGTGACAGCCTCCGCAGACACTGGTATAGAACATCGCCGCATCTTTCGGGTAGGGGTGAGGACACTTGTGCCCCCCAAGCTCCATAACGTAACAGGCGACTTTGGGAGCGTCCGCCTTGGAGAGGTAGCCCCCCTCCATCACCCCACCGGGAAAATGCAGACGATCGGATCCGTAATAAATCACATGAAGAATATAACGGTAGATCGTCTGGGGATCATCCGGGTCGCCTGCGACGACAGGGACGGAAGAGTTAACGGTATTTGGGGGCGTCTTGGAGGACGATACGGACTTCGAGGAAGCATCGTTCCAACACTGTCGAAAAATCGCTCCCAGTATCACCACGGCAATCCCGACGATCGCCAGCCGCTCATAAAGCTTGCCTTCCACGCAGGAATTCTCAATGCCCGTACATGAGATTGGGCAGCCAGAGAGCAATCTGGGGGATATAGGTCACCAGCAGCAGGCCGACGAGGATCGTCATACTCCAGGGAAGTGAATAGACGATGACATCCTTGAGGCTGACTCCGGTGATACCGCTGGTGACGAAGAGATTGAGGCCGATGGGCGGAGTGATCATCCCCAACTCCATGTTGATGGTCACAACGATCCCGAAGTGGATCGGATCGATCCCCAGAGCGATGGCCACGGGCAGCAGCAGCGGTACCATGATCATGATGATGGCGCTGGGTTCCATGAAGTCCCCGGCGAAAAAGAGCAGAATGTTGACAAAAAGCAGGAACATCAAGGGCCCCACATGGGCATCGATCAGCCACTGGGTGATCATCTGGGGAACGTTCTCCAGAGTCAGGAAGTGGGCGAAGAGCATGGCGTTGGCAATGATGAACATAATCATCGCCGAGGTCTTGGCCGCATCGAGAAAGACTCGGGGAATCTCCCGCCACTTGATATCCCGATAGATGAACATACTGACAAAGAAAGCCCAGACCGCCGCCACCGCCGCCGCTTCGGTCGGGGTGAAGATCCCGCCGTAGATTCCACCGATGACGATCAGGATCGTCATTAGCGCCCAGGAAGCCTCTTTCATCTTCCGCAAGCGCACGGCAAAAGGCTGGGGATCGGTGCGCTTGAATCCCAGACGCCGGGCACCGATGTAGGTGACTGCCATCATCATGGAGCCGATCATAATCCCCGGCACGATCCCCGCCATGAAGAGCTTGCCGATGCTCTGCTCGGCGGTGACGCCGTAGACGATCATGACGATGGAGGGAGGGATCAAAATCCCCAGACTACCCGCCGTCGCCACGGTCCCAATGGCATAGCGTTTGGGGTATCCCGCCTGCTCAATGGCGGCGAACATGATCGATCCGATCGCTACCACCGTCGCGGGAGAGCTGCCGCTGACGGCGGCGAAGATAATGCTGGCAAAGATCGCTGCCATAGGCAGCCCCCCGGGCAGATGCCCGACCACCGATTTGGCGAATTCGATGATCCGGTGGGCACTGGAGCCCTTGGAGAGGAGACTTCCGGCCAAGATAAACATCGGAATCGCCATCAGGGAGTAGGATTCGACCTTTTCGAAGATCATCGAAGAGATTTCAATGGGAGAGATATGCGTGAAAGTCACCAGCGTTAGGAAGGTCGAGGCTCCCAACGCCACGGCGATGGGCGTGCCGATCAGCAGCAAAAAGGCGAAAAGTCCGAAGAGCACCGCAACGCTCATAACATCCCTCCCGTTTTGCGTTCGACCTCTTTGATCAGATCCTCATGAGCCGCCTCCTCCATCTCCGCCAGGATCATCTCCGCCTCGCCCCGATGAACGACCTCATCCGCCGGGGTCCGCACAAGTTCGACCCATTTCTCCGCCACACGATAGGCGGCGAAGGCGAAGGCCACCGGAATGGCCAAATAGGGAATCCACATGGGGATATCGAGATCGATGGAGCGCTCGTCAAGCTCGATGACCAGTTGGAGATACTTGTAGCCATACCAGCTCACCGCCGCCAGGAAGACGAAAGTGATCGCGTGGGAAAGCAACATGAGTCCTTTGGCCACCTTGGGCGGCACCTTTTCCAGAAGAATAGTAATGGAGATATGCGCGTCCCTTTTGAAACAGTAGGCCGCTCCGAAAAAAGCGCTCCAGAGGAAGAGATAAACCGTTAGTTCTCCCGCCCAGGTCAGGGAAGAGCCGAAGACGTAGCGCGCCACCACATTGTAGAAAGCCAGGGCCACCCCCCCGGCGATCCCTATGGCGGCAATGGACTGGTTAATCCAGCCGATCAGGGCACCGATAGCAGAAAAAATTTTTCGAACGACTCCCATACTGCACCTCCTCCCAAACTGTTTACAAGTCTACCGGGCACACTCCCGATAGACCAATAAGCAGTAACTAATCGAATCCTCTGAAAAATTACCAAGAAGTTCTTTGGGTCAAGTGCGACAAAGGAGCGCTCAACCCGTGAAACGGGCGCTTGCGTTCGCGACTGCCAGAGTGCTTGACCCAAAGAACGAGTTTGTTCAGAGACCTCAATTACTCAAGTAAGCGCAATGCGCTTACTTGGTATTCATCGCCGCTTCGATCAGATCCTTGCCGATGAGTTTGGGGTCGTAAAACTTGGGATAGATCGTCTCCATCACCTTCTTCCACTCGGCGATCTGCTCGGGAGTCAGCACCGTGATCTGGAGCTTCCCGGTCTTGTCGGCGTACTCCTTGATCTTGGCAAACTGACTCTTGTCCAGCTCGATGGCATACTGGCGCTCCTTGGCGGTCGCCTCTTTCATCGCCTGCTTGACGGCGGCCTTGAGATCGTCTGGTAGCGAGTTCCAGAACTTCTTGCTCATGACGACCAGATAACCCAGATAGCCGTGATTAGTGACGCTCATGTACTTCTGGACTTCGTAGAACTTTTTGGTGTAGATATTGGAGTTGGTGTTCTCCTGACCGTCGATGACGCCTTGCTGCAGGGCCGAATAAACCTCGGAGAAGGGCATGACCTGGGGAATGGCTCCCACGGCCTTGAACTGCTCTTCGAGGACTTTGGAACTCATAATCCGGAACTTGAGCCCTTTGGCGTCGGAGGGCTTGATCAGAGGGCGTTTGGAATCGGTCATCTGCTTGAAAGCATTGTCCCAGAAATCCAGGGCCACATAGCCTTTGGCGGTGACCATATTTTTGAGCTTCTGTCCGACCGCACTGTCCTGGACCCGATGGAGATGATCGATATCCTTGAAGAGGAAGGGCAGGTCAAAAAGTGCCAGCTGAGGAACGATCTTGCCAAATTTGGAGAAGGAAGGGCAGGCCATCTGGACCGAGTCGAGCTTCAGGGCCTTGAGGACCGCATTATCCTTGTAGAGCTGGCTGTTGGGATAGACCTGCACATCGATACGCCCCTTGCTCAGCTCCTCCAGGCGCTTTTCGAAAAACTCTGCCGCTTTCCCTTTGGGGGTGTTGGGGCTGACGACATGGCTGAACTTCAGGACATACTCCGCGGCAGAGGCGGAGAGCGTCATGGCTGCACCGACACTCAGGGCCAACAAAATCTTGGAAAATTTCATCTTCACTCCTTTGGTTGATTGATGGACCTTCAAGTATAGACAAAGATTACTTAGATGGACTTTCGAAACTACAATGATAAGAAAGGTTTATGGTAGAATTATTCCAAATCCATATTTTGGGGATTGCCTTAATGAAAAAGACTCTGATAACGACAGGAATGGCGGCTTTATTGGCTTCGGGATGTGCCCCGTCTCCCCAGCCCGGAAACGCCGAGAAAGGGACCGAGCCCGCCGGCAAGCTCTCCAAATGTGCTTCTGCCCGTGCCTGTGAAGATCTGGGTATCCGCTACATTACCGGCGACGGGGTCCGCATCGACGGCAACAAAGCGGTCGCTTATCTCACCCGCGCCTGCAACGCTGGACGCGCAAGTGCCTGCAACTCCGCCGCCTTCATCTACGCCGATGCCGAAGGAGGCGTCAAACAGAGCTATACCCAGGCTCTGCGCTATTGGAAACGCGGATGCAGTCTGGGGGATCAACCCTCCTGCGCCAACGTGGAGCTTGCCTACGACAAGCTAAGACGGGCGGGATACTGACCCCATCTTGGAATCTTAAACCGACGGTTCAGCCGACAGAAGAGTTATACAAAAAAGTAGAAATAAAGCTATATTTCTCATTGCACTGCCTTCAAGATACCGTTCTCATCAAATTCACACTTATCCTTAGAGGCTTTAGGTGAGTCAAAAGTTTCTCCATTAAACTCTGCATTAAACCGTTGGTAGGCTATATGCCTTTTTATTGTGTTGAATTGGATTTTGCTAATTTCTTTTTCTAAATCTCTATACAACTCCAACTTAAAGCTTTCATTGTTCTCTTGAGACTTAAATGTCCAATATGCCTCACAACTATAAGCATCATCTATGTATTTGGTAGTCTCATGAGCCATTTTTGGATCCACAATTACCTTCTGATACGCCCTGGCACTCTGCATAAATATCCCACGCTCTATGGGATGATCATAGGTTTTATATATCCACCGCTCCACATCATCCCTCACGCCGTTATGATTGACATCCACACCAAGCAGTGTGGCATTGTTTATTTTTGGATCGGGTTCGGGTGGGAGTCTGTAGCCATTGACTTCCCAATAGATATTGAGATGGACTTTGTTTGAGAGCGTATTGCCTACTTTGGCTTGGAGGGTGACATTGGTGTCTTTAAGAGCCGTGAGAGTAGTGCCTTTGATGCGGACGGCATCGTTTGGGGTGATGAGCCACTCGATGTTGCTTGGGGTTTTTGTCGTGTTGTCGTCGTAGGTCGCTTTTAGGGTGACCGTGGTGTTGTGGTCTTTGTTGAGATTGGTGGTTGCGATTTCCAGCTTCAAGGATTTTATGGCGGTGGTCTGCGTGCCTCCTCCCGTAGCGCCGTTATGATCACTGCCGCGGGCGGTTGTCACATTGACCTCCGGGGCTTGGCTTCCGACAGTCTGTGACTGAGGGGTATGGACGACGAAGCTTTGCCCCTGGCGTTCGACCGTTCTATCATCTCCACCGCAGGCGGTCAAGAGGGAGAGGGAAATCACAGTAAAGAGTAGATAAAAAAGATGACGTAGCGTCATAGTAATTCCTTGAAGCAGATGGTAAAGAGAGGTAAAAGCAGGAAAGTTACTCAAACAGTAGAGAGTTCTTCCCCTTCCTTCCCAATGAATATCTTAGCGTGCATTATTCTCAGAAAGTTTAAGCAAGCGAAAAAAATTTCGGGTTACGATTTTCCTAAGCCTTTCTGGAAAACACGATCATGTCGCTCTTGGGTTTGCAACACCCCCAAACCCGCTTTAATCCAAAAACCTTGATGAAACGCTAGGTTTGAGATAGGAACCCCGTCTCCTATCGAAACCCGTAAAAGTGCGGGAAGATCACGATACTCGCCAGCACCAGGATCTGAAGGAGAATGAAGGGGACGACCCCCCGATAGATGTCGGTGGTGCGTACCTCCGGCGGGGCGACACCTTTGAGGTAGAAGAGGCTGAAGCCGAAAGGAGGCGTCAGGAAGGAGGTCTGAAGGTTCAGGGCGATGAGGATGGCGAACCACATAGGATCGATACCGATCTTTTGGGCGATGGGCAGCAAGATCGGCACGACGATGTAGGAGATTTCGAAAAAGTCGATGAAAAAGCCCAAGAACATAATCACCAGCATTGCCAGGATCAAAAATCCCCACTTCTCCCCCGGAAGATGGGTCATGAACCCTTCGACGATCTCATCGGCGCCGCTGTAGACGAAGACCATCGAAAAGGCGGTCGCGCCTACCAAGATGGCGAAGACCATCGAGGTCGTTTTGACCGTCTCCAATGCGGCATCCCGCACCATCGTATAGCTGATCTTGCGATAGAGTGCGGCCAAAATCAAGCTGCCCAGTGCACCCAGGGATGCCGATTCGGTCGGCGTGGCGATCCCGGCAAAGATGGAGCCGAGCACCAGGACGATGAGCGTCAGGGGCGGGATGATGGCAACAAGGGCTTTTCGCACGCTCGCTCCGTATCTCACTCCCTCTTCGGGCTCCAGAGCCGGGGCCACTTCGGGCTTGAGAAACGCGACGACGAGGATGTAGAGGATGTAGACGCCTACGAGCATCATCCCCGGCAGGATCGCCGCTTTGAAAAGATCGCCCACGGGCAGCTGAAAGACGTCTGCCAGGACGATAAGCACGATGGAGGGGGGAATAATCTGCCCCAGGGTCCCTGCCGCACAGATGGTCCCCGTCGAGAGCGGTTTGTCGTAACCGTGGCGGAGCATGATCGGTAGACTGATGACCCCCATCGCCACGACCGAAGCCCCCACCACGCCCGTCGAAGCCGCCAACAGCGCGCCGATAAGAACCGTCGAGATTGCCAGGCCACCGCGGACTTTGCCGAAGAGCGTCCCCATACTTTCGAGCAACCGCTCGGCGAGCTGAGACTTTTGCAGCACGATCCCCATGAAGATAAACAGAGGCACCGCCATGAGGATCTTGTTGGTCATGATGGAGTAGATACGAAAGGGCATCATACTGAACATCGAGAGAAATTCGTCCCACCAATCCGCAAAGGTCACGCCTCCGTCGGGGAGCAGCTCAAAAAGCGCCGCCAATCCCCCGAAATAGATGGAGACCGCTCCGAAGGTGAAGGCGACGGGATAGCCGATGACGAGCATGATGAGGGCCGCGGCAAACATAATGAGGCCGATCATTCCATCACCTCCTCTTCGGGTTCGGGCAGCGGTGGCTCGATTCCCCGCAGGATATTGATGTTGTGGAGGATAAAGTTGACGGCGCAAAAGATCAAAAAGACAAAAGCCAGAGGGATCTGTGCTTTGATGATCCAGCGGTGGGTCAGCCCTCCGGGATCTTCGCTGATCTCATGGGTGGTATAGGAGTCCATCACGAAATCCCAGGAGCCGTAGATCACCAACAGCGCCAGGGGCAGCAGGAAGAGGATCGTCCCCCAGATATTGATCCATGCCTGTTTGCGGGGATCGAGCCGATCGTAGAGGAAATCGACCCGCACATGGGCATTGTGCCGCAGAGCGTAGCCGGTGCCGTAGAGCATGATCACGGAAAAGGTATGCCACTCCAGCTCTTGCATGGCGATGGAACTGTCGTGAAAGACATAGCGCATCATCACA
>JALSTG010000147.1 GCA_026983875.1 Campylobacteraceae bacterium | reverse complement strand
GAGGAGCTTCCAGTTCCCGTCATTGCTCTAGGAGGTATCGTTGAAGAGGAGAGAATTGAGACTATGCGAAGACTGGGTATTTTCGGTTTTGCCTCCATCCGTTATTTTACTCCGTAGAAATCGGTAGAAGAGCATATGAGACTTGGATTTACAATTTTTCTTTAGGAAAAAGGCACCAGAGGGCCAGTGGCATAAGAGCCAGCGTCCGGGGTTAAATGGGTATTGGATATAATATTCCTTTGATTATCGGCATACAAAAGGAAGACGCCATTATGTTCGAAACCGTTATAGGCTTAGAGGTTCACGTCCAGCTCAATACTCGCTCCAAAATCTTCTGCTCCTGCCCGACGAGCTTCGCGGAGCACCAGAATCAAAACACCTGCCCCGTCTGTTTGGGGCTTCCCGGGGCACTGCCGGTCTTGAATAAGGAAGCGGTACTTAAGGCGATGAAGTTTGGCTTTGCCGTCAACGCCACGGTCAACCGCCGCTCTATCTTCAACCGTAAGAGCTACTTCTATCCCGACAGCCCCAAGGCTTACCAAATCTCCCAATTTGACGTGCCCATCGTCGAGAAGGGAGAGCTCTGGATCGAAGACGCCAAGGCGGAAGCCAAGCGTATTGGCATTACCCGGGCGCATTTGGAGGCGGATGCAGGCAAAAGCATGCACGACGGTGCGATCTCCAAGGTCGATCTGAACCGGGCGGACACTCCGCTGCTGGAGATCGTCAGCGAGCCGGATCTACGCAGTAGCGACGAAGCGGTCCTCTATCTGCGTAAGCTCCATGCCATCGTCCGTTATCTGGATATCAGCGACGCCAATATGCAGGAGGGCTCCTTCCGCTGTGACGTTAATGTCTCCATAAAGCCCAAAGGAAGCGCAGAGTTCGGTACCCGCGTCGAGATAAAAAACCTCAACTCCTTCCGCTTCGTCAAGCAGGCGATCGAGTATGAGGTGGAGCGCCAGATCGAGGCGTGGGAGGATGGCGTCTATGAGCAAGAGGTGTGGCAGGAGACCCGGCTCTTTGACACCGATCGGGGAGAGACCCGCTCCATGCGGGGCAAGGAGGACAGCGCCGATTATCGCTACTTCCCCGATCCCGACCTGCGTCCCGTCATCGTCACCGATGCCATGATCGAGGAGGCGAAACGCCTGCCGGAACTTCCCGACGAGAAGGTACGACGCTATACGGAAGAGCTGGGGATCAAGCACAAGGATGCACTGGTCCTTACGGCCCAGAAGGAGATGGCCGCCTACTTCGAGGCGATGATCGAGACGGGTGCTCCGGCCAAAAGCGCCGTGACCTGGCTGACCAGCGAGCTTCTCGGTCGGCTCAACAAGGCGGGAGTGGAGATCCAGGATTCACCGGTAGATGCCGAGACCCTGGGAAGGCTTATCGCACGGATCGAGGATGGAACCATCAGTGGGAAGGGGGCCAAGGAGATCCTCGATCACATGATGGAGCATGAGGAGCGAGATATCGATACATTGATCGAAAAGCTGGGTCTCAAGCAGGTCAGCGACGACGGAGCGATCCTGGCACTCGTCGACGAAGTTCTGGCGGCCAATGCCGACAAAGTCGCGGAGTACAAAGGGGGCAAGGAGAAGCTCTTCGGCTTCTTCGTCGGTCAGGTGATGAAAGCCTCCAAAGGTTCGGCCAACCCGGGCAAGGTCAACCAGTTGCTCAAAGAGCGTCTTGACGCATGAAACTGACGCGTCGTGACCCTTCGAGCCATCCCATAGTCCGCTGGGCGCTCAAATTACACAACTCACGACGTTACCATCGTTTCAAAGAGTCGATCCGCAGCCTTCTGAATGATTCGGAGAATCCCTGGAAAAAGTATGTCGATCTTACGATCATCTTTTTGATTGTCTCCTCCGTACTGATTCTGATCTATGAGGTCAAAAACCCCGTGCCGGAGTGGATCGATTTCTACGATATCTACATCGTGTCGTTTATTTTCCTCATTGAGTATCTCCTGCGCCTTTGGGTCTCGAGCGACCTGACGGAGGACCTGGTCGCCGAATATGAAGAGGCGAGCTTCGTAGGACGGGAGTTCCGGGTCTGGAGAGCTCTGGGCCGCGGGCTGAAGAAAAAACTCGCCTACATGCTGACTCCCGGAGCGATCATCGACCTTCTGGCGATCCTTCCGGCCTATCGGGAGCTGAGGGTCTTGCGGCTGCTGATTCTCTTTCGGGTCCTCAAGCTCCTGCGTTACGCACGGAGTATCAACCAGTTCGTCGAAGTGCTTTCCGATAAGCGCTTCGAGCTTTTGACCCTGCTGATTTTACTGGCCTTCGTCATGGCGACGGGGGGAATCGCTCTGTATGTTCTGGAGGAAACCCACAACCCCAATATTCACAATATCTTCGATGCCCTCTACTGGTCTTTGGTGACTATCACCACCGTCGGTTATGGGGATATCAGTCCCATCTCCGTTACGGGGCGGATCATCGCCATGCTGATCATTCTCTTCGGCATCGCCATGATCTCCTTCGCGACCTCGGTGATCGTCTCGGCCTTTTCCGAAAAGCTGATTCAGCTCAAAGAGGAGCGAATCGTCGATGAGGTCAACAAGAGTGAACGATTCCTCATTATATGCGGCTACGGGCAGTTGACCAAGATGTTTTTTCGCCAACAGCCTCTGCACGAGCATGACTATATCATTCTCGACAAGGATCCGGCCCGGGTCCAGGAGGCGATCCACGACGGCTACGACGCCATCGTCGATGATGCGAGCCGCCATGAGACTTTGGTCCGCTTCAATCTCAAGGGAGCCAAGGTGACGGTGCTGTGTATGAGCCATGATGACGTGGAGAATATCTACATCACCCTCAACGCCAAAAGCATCGATCCGACGATTCGGGTCATCGCCCGGGCCAGCTCTCCCCAGATCGCCCCCAAATACGAACGGGCAGGAGTGGATCACGTCCTGCTCCCCGACGAGATGGCCAGTACGCTGATGTCGGTGGCGATTCTACGGCCGATCATGTATCGGGCCATCAGCGGAATCTTCATGGGCAAGAGCGTCGCAAGGCTCGACGAAATTCCCGTTTTGCCCTATAGCCGTCTCCTGGGACTGGCGATCGGAAGTATCGACTTTCACTCTTACAAGTTGGTGCTCATCGGTGTGCAGAGAAAGGAGGATGGGCACTTTCACTTCAATCCCGAGCCGGAGCTGATTTTGGAGCGGGGAGACATTTTGCTGGTCATGGGTCACCGGATGAGCGTCGAGTATTTCCGGGAACTGAGCTGTGGCGGCGAATGCGAGATGGGATAGGAGATGAAAAGTATGGAAGCGTCGTTGAATCTGGATCACGAATTGTACGCAGCGGGCGAGAAGCGGGTCATTCTCTTTGGATACGGCAAGTTCGGTCCAGCGATCGCCGAATCCCTCAGGAGAAACGGAACGCAGGTCGTGGTGGTGGATAACGAGGGGCATCACCGAAGCCGGGCTCTGGAAGAGGGGTTTGACGAAGCGATTTTGATGGATGTGACCGACGACAAGAAGTTGGAGAGCCTACCGGTCCGGGAGGGGGATTATCTGATCTGCGTCATGGATGATGACCATATGAATGTCTTTTTGGTCCTCTCCCTTCGGGGCATCTACCCCAAACACAAGATCTTCGCCATCTCCGATTCGATCTATGCGACCAGCAAACTCAAGATGGCGGGAGCCGACAAAGTGATCGACCTCTATACCATCAGCGCCAATCGCATTCACAACATCCTGACCAAACCCGTGGCAACCCAGTTTCTAGAAGGATTTACCACCCGCACACACGAGTACAGTTTCCGTGAGATCCGGATACCTGAAGGCTCTTTTCTTCACGGCAAGATGCTAGATGAGGTGGATTTTCGAAAGTACGGAGTGGTTTTTATCGGGATGATCGACGTGGAGTTGGGGAACAGTTTTATCTTCGCTACGACGGGAGTGCAGCATAAGCTCGATAGCGGAGATATCATCGTCTGCATTGGGCGCGACGAGGATCTAGAGCGTTTTGCCAAGATCATAGCACTGCCGGAGGAACCTTCATGAAGATGGCGATCATCGGTGCGGGAAAGTGGGGCCGTGCCCTCAACCATGCCTTCGCACAGAAAAACGATGTAGTCATCACTTCGCGGCATCGGCACGAGGATCTGGACGATTTTGTCTCCATTGAGGAAGCGATGAATCGAGAGTATCTGGTAATGGTCATTCCTGCCCAATTTGCCAGACGCTGGATGGAGGAGCACTTCGTCGATCGTGGGCAAAAGGTCCTGGTGGCGGCGAAAGGGATCGAGATCGCCACTGGCGCGCTGCTCAACGAAGTCTTTGAGGCCTTTTTGCCCCCCGAAAGGCTCGCTTTTCTCTCCGGTCCCTCTTTTGCCAAGGAGGTGATGGAATCTTTGCCTACGGCTCTGGTGGTCAGCTCCCTGAGTCACGATTTGGCAGAGCGTTATGCCGCGGCACTCCCCGACTTTATCAAGGGGTACGTGGATGACGATGTGGCCGGGGCGGAGGTGGGCGGCGCCTACAAAAATGTCATTGCCATCGCCGGAGGAGTCTGCGACGGACTTAAATTGGGGAACAATGCCCGAGCGGCGATGATCTCGCGGGGTTTGGTGGAGATGGCGCGTTTCGGCGTGCATATGGGAGCCCGGGCAGAGACCTTCCTCTCGCTGGGAGGGGCGGGGGATCTTTTCCTTACCGCCAGCAGCCGGCTTTCCCGCAACTATCGCGTAGGGATCGGTCTAAGCCAAGGCAAGCGTCTTGAAGAGATTCTCGAAGAGCTGGGGGAGGTGGCCGAAGGGGTCGGAACGGCCCGGGCGCTTTACCGTATCGCAGAGCGTGACGGTCTCTATCTTCCCATCGCTCGGGAGGTTTACGCCATGCTGGAGGAAGGAAAGAGTCCCCAAAAGAGTGTGGGAGATCTGCTGCAGGGTTAGGGGAACGCTTCGAGCGTCCGTTTATCTTAAAGCGGCTCCAAGTAAGGGATGGGCTGCATTATGCGCTCATCTCTCTTCGGTTTGCCCGATCCTGGAGCCAGTCGGAGATCTGGATCAGGCTGAAGGTGACCAGAAAGATCATCAAACCCGGGAAAAAGCTAACCCACCAGGCGATTTCCATGACCGATTTGCCGTCGCTGAGGATGCTGCCCCAGCTCATCTCTGGCGGGGTGATCCCCAGGCCCAGATAGCTCAGACCGCTTTCGGCGAGGATCGCTCCGCTGACACCGAAGGTGAAGCTGACGAAGAAAATGGGTGCCAGGAGAGGGAGAAAGTATCTGAAGACGATCCGCCGGGTGGGGGTGCCGGCGATGCGCAGGATTTTGATGAAGGGTTGGGAGGCGATTCGGTAACTTTCGCTACGGATCAGCCTGGCGGTGCCCATCCACCCGGTGATGGAGATGACGATGATGAGAATTGCCGAGGAGGCGGGGACGTAGCTCACCAGTGTCAAGAGGAGAAAAAAGGTAGGGAAAGTGAGAAAGAGATCAACGATAAAGACGAAGCCCTTGTCCCACCAGCCGCGGAAATAACCGGCGGTGACGCCCATGATGAGGCCGATCAGAGAAGCGATGACCGCCGAGCCTACGCCGATGAGCAGCGAGACCTGTCCGCCTTGCATGATCCGAGCCAGAAGGTCCCGCCCCAGCCGATCGGTACCGAATGGGTGCTGCCAGGAGGGGGCAGCAAGGATCAGATCTTTATGAAAGGCCATAGGATCCCAGGGGTAGAGAAGAGGGCCTGCGAAGCTCAACAGGGTCAGGAAAACAAGGATACTCAGAGAAAACAGAGGTCTACGCTTCATCGGGCTCCACCGGCCGGTAGTAGCTGAGGGTGCTTTTGCCGAAGCGGCGTTTTTTGTGTAGTTTCAGCGCGCCGATACGCTCGGGGAGATCCACAGTCGTCATGTGCTCGACGATGGCCATTTCACACTGTTGGGGTGCGATGTGTTCCAGGAGCTTGAGGGTCCGTTCGTAGATCTCCTCCATCCCCTCCCGGATGGCGAAGGGGGGATCGAAGTAGAAGTAGGCCCGCTCGCCGCCGGCTTCGAGTTCCCGATAGACCCGCTCGAATTCGACGAAACTATCGCCCCAGACCGTTTCGATTCTCCCCGGGGCGATGCGCTCGACATTGGCACGCAGAATGTCGTAGACCTCCCGGTTGCGCTCCATGCACCAAGCCCGGGATGCACCGCGGCTCACCGCCTCCAAGGCTACGGAACCGCTGCCGGCGAAGACCTCGACGAAGGGTTTGCCCATCAGATCGAATTGAAGGGTATTGAAGAGGGATTCCCGGAGGATCGCCTTGGAGCTGCGGGTGGTGGCGACGGAAGGGATCTCGACGGGTTTACCCTTGAACTCCCCGGCGATGATCGGAGCGTCGTAGGTTTTCATCCGGCTTTTTCGACGGCGTTTTTCGGCCATGGATTCCTCTTTTTTTGAGTCATATTATAGCAGAGGAGATCGAAGCGTCTAAAAGATAGAAAGCCCCGTCTTGGTGGTGAATTTTTCCAGGGCAAGGGTCCCGGCATAGGAGTTGCCGTGTTTGTTGAGAGCGGGGGACCATACGGCGAGGGAGAGGCGGCCGGGGACGACGGCGACGATCCCACCTCCGACGCCGCTTTTGGCCGGAAGACCTACATGGTAGGCGAATTCGCCGCTGGCATCGTAGTGGCCGCAGGTCAGCATGACGGCGTTGATCCGCTTGGCCTGGGAGGGGGTGGCGAACTTCCGGCCGCTGACGGGATCGATGCCGCCGAAAGCCAGATAGAGCATCGCCCGGGAGAGTTCGTCGGTGCTCATGGTGACGGCACAGTGTTTGAAGTAGGTTTTGACCGTGGAGAGCACTTCGTTGTCAAAATTGCCGAAGCTCTTCATGAGCCGGGCAAGCGCCAGGTTGCGGTCGCCGTGTTCCATCTCGGAGTTGGCGACCTCGTGATCGAAGGTGATTCCCGCTTCGCCGCTGATCTGCCGGATGAAATCGAGAATCGCTTCGAGGGCTCGGTATTCGTCTTTGTAATAGCTCACGAGAGCATCGGTGACGGCGATGGCTCCCGCATTGATGAAAGGATTGCGGGGGATGCCGTGTTCATATTCCAACTGCACGAGGGAGTTGAAAGGGTTGCCCGAGGGCTCGACGCCGACACGCTTGTAGAGTCTCCTGCCGTAGTGCCCCAGGGCCAGAGTAAAGGTAAAGACCTTGGAGATACTCTGGATGGAAAAGCGTTCGGCATGTTCGCCGACGGAGAACTGCTCGCCGCTCTCGAGCGTGATGGTCATGGCGAATTTTCCTTTGGGAACGGAGGCCAGGGCGGGGATATAGTCCGCGACTTTCCCTTTGTGCAGATGCGGGGTGATTTCGTCGCGGATCGCTTCGAGTATCGCTTGATAGTCCATAATCTCTTCGCTTTTTTCTTGTCATTATACTACGGCTCTAGATACTCTGGCACATCGAAAGGCGCCGAGCGCTTCGATATAATTGTTCCTAATATTTTAGACTGTATTACAAAGGGAGTGCATGATTGTCGATACCCATGTGCATTTGGACGATCCGCGTTATACCAAGGATCTGGAGGAGGTACTGAGGCGCTCTGTGGAGGCGGGGGTGACGCAGTGGATCATCCCGGGGGCCGACCCCGGGACTCTGGAGCGGGCGGTGGAGATCGCCGAGGCCCATGAGGGGTGTTATTTCGCCGTGGGAGTTCACCCTTACGATGCCCGCAACTACGATCGCAAGCTTCTGGAGCGCTACATCGGCCATGAAAAGTGCGTTGCCGTCGGGGAGTGTGGACTGGACTACTATCGCCTGCTTGAGAGCGAAGAGGAGATCGTCGAGGAGAAACGGATCCAGAAGGAGGTCTTCGTCGATCAGATTGCTCTGGCCAAGGAGTACGACAAGCCGCTTATCGTCCATATCCGGGAAGCGAGCCGGGACTCACAGGAGCTCCTGGAGTCCTATGCCGGGAAACGGGGCGGAGTGCTGCACTGTTACAATGCCGACCATCAACTTCTCCAGATGGCGGAGCGAGGCTTCTACTACGGTATCGGCGGGGTACTGACCTTTAAAAACGCCCGGAAACTGGTGGAGGTCTATCCCCGGATTCCCCGTGAACGGCTCCTCATCGAGACCGACGCCCCGTATCTGACGCCCCATCCCTTTCGGGGCCAGCGTAACGAGCCCGCCTACTGCCGGATCATCGCCGAGAAGATGGCGGAGCTCTCCGGACTCTCCTTTGAGGAACTGACGGGGATATGCAGAGAGAATACCCGTCGGCTTTTCGGGATATGAGAGGGGAGTATGGGATGCACCGGAGCCGACCGTGAAGAGGGACATCGTTGAATAAGAGGCTTTTGCTACGACGGGAGTTTCTCCTGGCGGCACTGGCTTTGCCGGGGGTCCTTCGGGCTCTTTCCCGCCTGGAGGTGAAATTCCCCAGTTATCGCTATGTGATGGAAGAGTTTGATATCGATCCCTCCTATATCAGGGACCCGTGGTTTTCGGAGTTTATCCTCCGCAATGAAACACGCTACCGCCGCTTCTATGAAAACTCCACCCAGCGGGGCAAGGCTTATATCCCCCTCTTTAGAGATCTGCTCAATTCCGGAGGATTGAGCCACCTGTTTGTCTATCTCTCTATGACCGAATCTGGCTTCAAGAGTACCGCCAAGTCCGGCAAAAAAGCGGCGGGGCTCTGGCAGTTTATGGCGGCGACAGCCCGACGATTCAAGCTCAGGGTGGATAAGAACCGTGACGAACGGTACGACCCCGTCGCCTCGACCAAGGCGGCGATGGAGTATCTCCAGACCCTCTATCGGATCTTTGGCAAATGGTATCTCGTCATGATGGCCTACAATTGCGGGGAGGGGCGGCTCCAAAAGGCGATTAAGCGGGCCGGAACCGACGATTTTGCGACACTCATGGACGAAAAGGCAGCCTATATTCCCAAGGAGACACGAAATTATCTGCGCAAGATCATTCTCCTTTCCATGATGGGTGAAAAGATCAAGAGTTCACCCAAAAAAGAGGACATCAAGATTCGGGATATTATCTTGCCCGAGAGTGAAGTGTTGGTGAACATCTACGGCGGAATTACCTTGCGCAAACTCGCGAAGCTTCTCCGGATGAACGCAGGGCGCATGAGAAAACTCAACCCCCAACTCTCGGCGGAGGGAATGGATGATGAGTTGGGATTGACGCAGGTTTTTATCCCCGCCGATCGGCTCGGCTATTACCAAGCCTTTTACATACCGCCGACGCTTGAAGAGATCTTTCGCAAGAAGCATTACAAGAAACTCATCGCCCATATCGTCCGTAAAGGCGATACGCTTCGCAGTATCGCCCGGGCCTATCACGTAACCCCTCTCGATTTGATTATCGCCAACCAACTCAAAGAGCTCAAACCCAAGGAGAATACCGTGCTCATGGTTCCCGTCACCCGAGAAGAGTATGAACGAAGAATCCGTTACTGAAAAGAAGGAATTCGAAAGGTAAAATGCGCCATAATTAATATTAAAAAATGAAAAGGCGAATCGACATGAGGCGAATTTGGGGTTCATTGGGGCTGGGCATCCTCGTGCTTGGGCTGGGTGTCGTGAACTTTAGCGGCTGCTCGAGTAAACACTATACCCAGCCGGGCCATACGAGCAAAGCACGCTTCAAGGCAACGATGCGTTCCTATACGGTTCGAGGTAAGCATTATCATCCCACCTATGTCAAGGTCGGTGATACGATGAAGGGAATCGCCAGTTGGTACGGCCCCGATTTCCATGGCAAGGAAACCAGTAACGGAGAACAGTATAATATGCATGCCATGACGGCGGCACACAAGACCTGGCCGATGGATACCATGGTCCGGGTGGACAATCTGGACAACGGCCGCAGCGCCGTAGTCCGGATCAACGATCGGGGCCCCTTTGTCAGGGGGCGGGTCATCGACTGCTCCTACGCTGCGGGGAAAAAGCTGGGACTGGACAAGAGCGGGGTTGCCCGGGTCAAGCTCACAGTCC
>JALSTG010000146.1 GCA_026983875.1 Campylobacteraceae bacterium | reverse complement strand
TCAAGGATTTACACAGCAAATCAAAAAAAAGGGCCTTTATGCCATCGAATATAGCGTCTTAAACGGTTCTGTAGTTTTCCGCGATACAATCAACCATATTCTCATCAAAATTCAAAAGCAGGGATAGCAGCATAATGGCGAACAAATATGTCGGCGCCCATGTGAGCGCCAGCGGGGGGGTGGAGAATGCTCCCATCAATGCGATGGAGATCGGGGCCAGGGCTTTTGCTCTCTTTACCAAGAACCAACGGCAGTGGAAGGCCAAAGCTCTTAGCGAAGAGAGTATCGAAGCTTTCCGAACGAATCTGGAACGCAGCGGTATCGCTCCTAGGCACGTCCTGCCCCACGACAGCTATCTGATCAATCTGGGCCATCCCGAAGAGGAGAAATTGCTCAAGTCGAGGGAAGCCTTCATCGACGAGCTGGAGCGCTGCGAGCAGCTGGGGCTGGAGAAGCTCAATTTCCACCCCGGAAGCCATTTGGTGAAGATCCCCAAGAGAGATCCCGACTATGAAGCGAAGCTGGAGGCGGCGGAGCGGGAGTGCCTTGATCGCATCGCCGAGTCGATGAACCGGGCGATTGAAGCGACGCCCGACTCCAAGGTCAAACTGGTGATCGAAAATACCGCCGGTCAGGGGAGCAACCTGGGCTACCGCTTCGAACATCTGGCCTACCTTATCGAACGGGTGGAGGAGAAGTCCCGGGTTGGGGTCTGCCTCGATACCTGCCATACCTTCACCGCCGGCTACGATTTGCGTACCGCGGAGGCTTATGCGGAGACGATGAGCGCTTTCGACGAGATCGTCGGCTTCGACTATCTGGAAGGGATGCACATCAACGACTCCAAACCGCCCTTGGGATCGAGGGTGGATCGTCACCACTCTCTGGGGATGGGAGAGATCGGCTGGGAAGCCTTTCGCCTCATCATGAACGACCCGAGGATGGACGATATCCCGTTGATCCTGGAGACGATCGACGAGTCGATCTGGCCCGAGGAGATCCGGGCGCTCTATGCGTTGCAGGAATCGAAGTAGCCGATAATTTCATCACGAAAAAGGAGAGGAAAAACGATGAGAAGATGGATAATCAAAACTTGGGTCGGGGCTTTGCTAATCCTGGGATTGGCCGGATGCGGCGGAAGCGTCGGTAATCCCGAAACCCCCCCGGCAGTCGACGGCAAGGTAGTCGTCGATTTTCCGGCCGATACGCTGAAGCAGAGGCTCCTCGAAGAGAAGACTCCCGGGGTGGATGAAAACACGACGGTTTTTGGCTATACCGCCTATCGAATCGAATACGACACGACCGATGAGAAGGGCCAAGGCGTCCGGGCATCGGGTCTGATGGTGGTCCCCAGCGATACCGGCGTCGATGCCGCGACGCAGGCCAAGCTTGAGCAGATGCGTCGCGTGGGCCTTTCGGTGGTGGAGGATGCCCACGGCACGATCTTTGCCGATCGGGAAGCACCTACGGTGGCGGCGGAGGCGACAATGGAGCCGGAGGGTTCGCCGATTTTGCTGAGCGCCCTGGGGGGCTTCGTGACGCTGCAGCCGGACTATATCGGCTTCGGCGCATCGGCGGGGCACGTGCATCCCTATTTACTCGATCACCCCTCGGCACAATCGATGATCGATTTTGTCCGGGCAGCCAAAAGTTTTGCGCAGAAAAACGGAATTCCTCTTAACGGTCAACTCTATCTGACCGGATATAGCGAAGGAGGCTACGTGGCGATGGCGGCGCTCAAAGCGAT
This sequence comes from Campylobacteraceae bacterium, assembly GCA_026983875.1. Taxonomy (GTDB): domain Bacteria; phylum Campylobacterota; class Campylobacteria; order Campylobacterales; family Sulfurovaceae; genus Nitratifractor. Next base: position 391 of record JALSTG010000146.1, on the reverse strand, counting down.
CGAAGCCGGAGAGGATCCCGGCATGACGACGGTAGCGGCCGCTCCGATGGCCGGACCCTACATGATGGATCGGATGGCCCAAGGGGTGCTCTCTCAGCCCCAGTTGCCGATCCCTTCTTTTATCGCCGACGTGGCGTACAGCTATTCCCTGGCATACGGACACGAGCTCAATGAAACGATCCAAGAGCCCTGGGCATCGGATCTACCCAATCTCTTCGACGGAAGTCTGAGCCGGGAAGAGATCGATGCCCAGCTTCCCCATGCGACGACGGGATCGGGCGGGCTTTTTACCGTGGAAGCGGTCAACGGCGTACTGAAAGATCCAAACTTTTGGCTTTCTCAGGCGCTTTTGGCCAACAGTACGGCCTACTGGGCACCGAAAACACCGATC
>JALSTG010000145.1 GCA_026983875.1 Campylobacteraceae bacterium | reverse complement strand
GTCGTAGCGGCACCGCTTTCCCAGTAGACAGGCGCTGATAGCGGCTTGGGGACGGGCCATCAGCCGCGACCGAACATCTTGCCCAGCATTCCCAGGGCCCCTTCGACGCCTCCGACCTGCTCCAACAGGCCTGAGAGCATGTCGCTGCCCGCCGGCGTCGCCTTGTCCACCACGGTGGGAATCGCATCGGAAAGGGCCTGTTTGGCACTATCGAAATCGATCCCGAGCTCTTCGGCAAAGGCGGAGATCTTCTCACTCCCCAAAACCGACTCGACCGTATCGGGATCGACGGGAGCGTTCTCCCCCTCTCCCAGCCAGCTCTGGACCAGATCTCCCAGCCCACTACCGGCAAAACGCTCCACCAGGGAGGAGAGATCGATGGATCCCTCTTCACTGCCCAAAAGATTGCTCAGGGCCCCGGAGATCGCATCGGGATCCAGATTGGTCGTCGCATCGTCGCTGTTGTTTTGAATCATTTCGGCACCGAGCCGGAGTAGGTCGTTGAAATCCATGGTTGACTCCTTTGGTTAAATTTAGAAGACGAAGAGCGTCAGATAGACCCAGATCCCCGTCAACGCAGTGAGGAAGATCCCCCAGGCGGCCACCCGTGCACTGCGGATATGCCGCAGAGAGTACCCGCCGGGGAGATCTCTCCTCCGCCAGTGGCGCTGGGCTTGAATAATCGTCCACGCCCACCAGATCGTCGTAAAGAGCGCAATGAGGATATGCACGATCAAAATCCCCAGAAGCAGTCGGTGGGGCAGCCGACTCTCGGCCACATAGCTCGAGAAACCTCCACCGGCCCGCACCCCGTACTCAAACCAAGCAACTACGGCGAAGGAGATCAAAAACAGCAACCATTGATAGATACGATGGAATCCGTAGTAGCCTTTTCTGGCAGCCAAAATTCCCAGATAGAGCAGTAGCGGTAGCAGAGCGACGATCAGCGTCACCAGATCCATAAAAAAGGGAGCCCTCGTTCCCAAAAAACCGGGGGCAAACATATACTCCATCTTCACCTCCTCTTAGGAGAAGATCACGATCGACTGGATCTCCGTAAACTCTTCCAGGGCGAAGCGGGGCCCCTCCCGCCCCACGCCCGAGAGCTTGACGCCGCCGTAAGGCTGGATGTCGAAGCGCACCGTGGGGATGTCGTTGACCACCACGCCGCCAGACTCGGATGCGTCGATAAACTCTCTGGCGCTTTTGAGGGAGTCGGTAAAAATCGAATACTGCAGGCCGTAGGGAGAGGCGTTGATCTTCTCCAAAGCCGTCTGCATATCGGGGACGCTGACCAAAGAGACCACGGGAGCAAAAACCTCTTCGCAGACGATCTTCATCTCGTCGGTGACGTCGGTGACGATGGTGGGAGGAAAAATCCCCTCGACCTCCTCTCCTCCGACGAGGATCGTCGCCCCTTCGTTGCGGGCGCTGGCGACCCAGCTCTTGGCCCGGTGACGGGCGTCGTCGTCGATCAGCGGTCCCATGAAAGTCTCATCCTCGTAGGGAGAGCCGACCTTGAGTGCCTTCGTCTCCTTGGCCATCAATTCGGCAAACTTCTCGTAGACCGCCTCATGGACGTAGATCCGCTGCAAAGAGATGCAAACCTGTCCGCTGTTGTAGAAGGAGCCGAAGGCGCATTTGGCCGCGGCATCGGCCAGATTGGCGTCCTTGTCCACATAGGTTGCCGCATTGCCTCCCAGCTCCAGAGAGACCTTCTTGATCCCCGCCTGGGAGCTGATGATCTTGCCCACGGGAACGGAGCCTGTAAAACTGATCACCCGAGGAATGGGACTTTTGACCAAAGCCGAACCTACTTCCGCATCGCCGTAAACAACACTCAGTGCATCGGGAACGGCATGCTCGGAGTCAACGAAGAGCTTGGCCAACTTGTAGGCCGTCAGGGGCGCTTCGGGGGTGGGCTTGAGAACCACGGCGTTACCGGCACCCAGCGCGGGACCGATCTTATGGGCGATGAGATTGAGGGGGAAGTTGAAGGGGGTGATACAGACCGCCACGCCCACGGGAATCCGGCGCCAGTAGGCCATGGCATCCCGACCGCTGGGGGCCGCGTCGGTAGGGATCGTCTCCCCGCCGAAGCTCACCAGCTCTTTGGCCGTCAGTTCCAGAGTCTCGGCACAGC
>JALSTG010000144.1 GCA_026983875.1 Campylobacteraceae bacterium | reverse complement strand
TTTGCAGATTCAGATCACCCAGGCGGGCGACGCGAAAGAACCGCTCCGTCAGATCCTCAATGGAGGCGTGGGAGAAGAGGGCGGCGACGAAGGATTCGACGATCTCGATCTGAGCGTAGAGATCCTCCGGGATCTCCAGGCTACCGTCGTCAAAGGCTGTGAAAGCCTCGGTCTCGGTAATGCGGCGGGCTAGGGAAGCGATCTCTCCATTACCCTCGAGAGTGTTGAGCCGCAAAGCTTCGCTCATGACGAAGTGCCAGATATCGACCGCTTCGATGCGGATATTGGCGTAGTCAGGTTCGGCGGCGATGTTTTTCCAGTGTTTCCAGGGGTAGCTCTCCACCAGTTCGGCGGCCTCGAGCCAGATGCAGCGTCGCCAGTCGATGCGCTTGCCCTGGCGGGTGAGGCCTCGCTCCCATCCGGGACCGTTGGTGGCGTCGTTGAGCTCCTGCTGGAGGCGTAACATGGTCTGAAGCAAAATCGATCCTTTTTTAGAGAATAGGTAAAAGGGAATAGGGAATAGGTTTGGTCGGCATCGCTTTGCGATGCTTCTTTTTGGAAAATATTATACACGGTTGGGATAAAAGGCAGGTTCCGTCAGGGAAAAAGGCCTGAAGCCTTCCACTTTATGCTTTTTGCTCCTAAAAAAGCGTCGCTTCTTCCCGCATACTCTGAAGCATTTTCCGGTCCAGGCTGTAGATGAAGGCGTAGTTGAAGTGGGTGTTTTTGAGGATCTCTCTAGCCTCTTCGGGGCTTTCGAACCAGTAGGGTCGCTCGACCTTTTCCACTCGGGTTTTGGGAGGCGTAAGGACGATGCTTTTGGCCCAGCTGCTCTGGTAATGCACATACTCTCGGGCCTGGACGATATCTTCGAGATTGTCCACGAAGATCAGGACTCTGTCGGTGCTTCCCCTGGGCACGCTCTCGAGACGGCCGTCGACAAAAAGGGGCTGGAAGTGGCGGGTGTAGCGGACCCGGTCCAGGGAGTAAGGAAGATCCCGTCGATCGCAAAAGGCGACGACCCTCAGAAGGTGGTCCAGATGGAAGGGGGCCATCTCTTTTTGCTGGTAGATATAGCCGTGGACCTTGAAGGTGGAGCGAAAGAGAGTATCGCTGATCATCGTGCCCTCGGCCTCTTCTTCGAGGCGTTCGATCTCGGGACGAATCGTCTCCAGCATATTGCGGTCGCTCCCGACGAAGAGATGCTCCTCGCCGTTGAGAATCCGCTCGAAGGCCCTCATCCAGTCGGAGGGAAGAAAGGCGATATTACCCTTGTGGGTGAGGACCTGACGCAGGAGGCTCTCCTCGTGGGGCCGCAGCAGAACGAAGTCGGCCTCTTTATGCAAGAGCACGTAGCGCAGCAGCCGAAAGGCCGCTTCCCGGACGCTCTCCACCCGAATCCAGGCGATCTCCTCATCGAGGCCCTCGGGACGCTCTCCCTGGTAGACGACGGCGTAGGCTCCCCGCTCCACGGCGGAGGGAATCTCCTCGGTCTTGGCGGCGAAAAAGAGATCGCCCCGTTCGACTTTGGAGGGGAAGACCGTAGCACTTTCGATGGCCTGGATTTGAGGCTCGTTGTCCAGGGTTCCTCCGGTGATGTGGAGGATGTCGGAGATCTTCATCGTCACCCGATAGCCGTGCCGACGGCGACGGGACGCTCGGGACGGATGAGGGCGAGCCCCTCGTCATCCTTGGCGGCCAGGAGCATCCCCTCCGAGAGCATCCCCATGAGTTTGGCAGGTTTAAGGTTGGCTACGACGCAGACCTGGGTGCCTAGCAGATCCGCCGGGGCATACCACTCTTTAATCCCGGCGACGATCTGTCGGGGGGTCTCCTCGCCAAGGTCCACCTTGAGGAGCAGAAGCTTCTTACTCTTGGGGACCTCCTCGGCCTCGACGACGGTACCGACTTTGAGGGAAGTTTCGAAGAACTGATCGATGGTAATGAGCCCTTCGATAGGTTTTTCGGCTTTTTTCTCCGCCTTTTTGGGTTCGGCTTGCTTCGCTTCGACATCGGGGGCCGCCTCGGCCATTCGGACCTCTTCGATCCGGGGAAAGAGGGGCGGAACCTTCTCGACGCTGAAGTCGCTAAGCAGGTCTTTGCGCACGATCAGATCCTCATAGGCGGCAGGGGTGATCGTAAAGCCCAGGGCCCGGGCGATGGTTTGAGTGGTCTGGGGCATGACGGGATGCAGCATTACCGAGACTTTGGCCAAGATGTTGGCGATGAGCCCCAAGAGGGCTAAAGCCTGCTCCTCTTTGCCCTCTTTCATCAGGACCCAGGGCTGGTAGCGGTCGATCGCCTTATTGGCGACGGAGAGGGGCCTCCAGAGCTCTTCGAGGTAGCGGTGTAGCTGCATCTCATAGAGCAGGGGTTCGAGCCAGTCGATCGAAGCGTGAAGCTCGGCGAGCTCCTCGGGGTAGAGTTCGGCGACTTTGGCGCTGGAGACGGCACCGTCGCTGTATTTGGAGCTCATACCGATAAGACGGTTGAGGAGGTTGCCCAAGTCGTTGCCCAGGTCGGAGTTTATCCGGTCGATGAGGGCCTTTTGGCTGAAATCCCCGTCGCCGCCGAAGGGGACTTCCCGGAGCATGAAGTAGCGGAAGTTCTCCAGGCCGTAGGCGTCGGCCACCTCTTTGGGATTGATGACGTTGCCCTTGGATTTGGACATCTTCTCCCCGTTGCGGGTCCACCAGCCGTGCGCCGCGATATGTTTGGGAAGGGGTAGATCCAGGCTCATGAGAAAGGCGGGCCAGTAGACGGCATGGAAGCGCAGGATATCCTTGCCGATGAGATGGACCCTGGCGGGCCAGAAATCCATGAGCTTCTCGTCGGTGCCGTAGCCCAGGGCCGTCAGGTAGTTCATCAACGCGTCGAGCCAGACGTACATGACGTGTTTGGGGTCGTTCATCTCCTGGGGGAGCTTGATTCCCCAGTCGAAACTGGTGCGGGTGATGGAGAGATCCTCCAGCCCCCCTTCGACGAAGCGCATCACTTCGTTGCGACGGGTCTTGGGGAGGATGCACTTTTCATTCTCTCGATACCACTTAAGCAGAGGCTCCTGGTATTTGCTGAGGCGGAAAAAGTAGCTCTCTTCTTCGACGATCTGGGTCGGTTTCCCGCACTCGGGGCAGAACTCTCCGTCGACGAGCTGCATCTCGGTAAAGAAGGCTTCGCAGCTGATGCAGTAGTGGCCCCGGTAGACGTCTTTGTAGATATCGCCCTTGTCGTACATCTTCTTGAAGGCCGCCTGGACGCCCAGCTTGTGATCTTCGTCGGTGGTACGGATGAAGCGGTCGTAGCTGATGCCGAACTCGTCCCAGAGAGCCTTGAAACGTCCGCTGATCTCGTCGGCATACTCTTTGGGGGATTTGCCCCGCTTTTTGGCGGCCTCTTCGATCTTCTGGCCGTGTTCGTCGGTTCCGGTCAGGAAAAAGGTCTCCAGCCCGGCCATCCGTGAGTATCGGGCCAGGGTGTCGGCGATGATGGTAGTGTAGGCGTGGCCGATATGGGGAATGTCGTTGACGTAGTAGATGGGGGTAGTGATATAGGCTTTTTTGCAGGATTCGGACATAGATCTTTCCTTGGGTCGTGACGCTGTGAATTTGGAAGATATTTTAGCTAAAGTTGACTTGATGCAGTAGAAGGGGGAAGGAACTTTGAGATATATTAATAAATATTACAAGCGGTTTTGAGGAATCGGGAAGCAAAGGAATCACAGGAGAAAATCAGGCAGAGTCGATCGTGACGGAGGATTGGATCCATTGTCGGTAGTCGGGGCTGATCTCCACGGCGGGAAGGGCGAGGATCTCGGGAAGCTCGTAGCTATGATATTGTCTGATGGTCGTTTCTATCCGGGAGTAGAGACGTCGCAATGTTTTGATCTGGAGGCGGTACTCGCCGCTTGTTTCGATCGCCCCCTCCCAAGGGTAGAGACTCCGGATCGCTTCGATCTGCACACAGGCAGCGAGACGGCTCTCCAAAAGAGTCCGGGCCAGAAACTCCGCCTCCGCCTCTTTCTCGGTCGTGGTGATGACGATGATCGCTTCATTGCTTTTCATGGACTCATTATACACCTACGGGCATAATGGTCGGAAAAAAAGGAGACCCTTCTATGGGATCGAATCGTTTGAGTTACTTCTTTTCTCAGCCGCATCAGCCCTTTTTTCTCTTGGGTGTGATCAATGCGATTGTGATTATGGCGCTCTTCATCCTTGCCTACCGGGGCATCATAGAGGCCGATGCTTTGCGCCTGCACGGCTACGGGATGATTTTTGCGGTTTTTAGCAACTTTTTCTACGGATTCACCTACACGACTTTTCCCCGTTTCAGCGCTAGGCCTCCTATCGAGACGAGACGTATTCTCCGGGTCTGGCTATTGAACTTTTTGTCATCGGTGAGCCTCTATGTTTCGCTCCTTCTACCCGAGGCTTTCTATGCCGCAACAATTTTCATGGCACTCTCCTTTGCTCTGACGATCAGGAACTTCCTGGTGATCTATACCGAAGCACCCGAGCCCAAAGGGGATCAGTACTGGATCATCGTAGCGCTGGGAATGGGGGCGGTGGCAAATCTGCTCTATCTTCTGGCGGCGATCCCCTGCCAGGGCTGTCGGACAGGTGTCTTCGCCTTCTGGGCCGTGGGGGTGGGAGTCTGGCTCTATCTGATGTTTCTTCCCATCGTCATCGGCTTCCGGATGGTGCCAATCTTCAGCGGCGCTATGGATTATGCCAAGAGTCACTCTTTTCACGGGATCGTTTTCGCACTTCTCTTTTCTCATGTCATCGTGGAGGCCTTTTATCCCGGAGCGCTTTTCTTTGTCGATCTGCTTCTGGCATTTTGGCTTGGGCGTGAAATTTTGAAGGCGAGCTTGCCTTTTCCCCATTCCGATCCGTTGCTCTGGAGCCTGCATTTGGCGCTCTTCTGGCTGCCGCTTGGCCTCTTTGTCGGAGCACTTTCGGATTTTTTCGAAGCCCGGTTCGCGGTGGCTTCTCTGCGTCTGGAAATTCATCTGCTGGCGCTTGGGTTTCTGACGACGATCCTGGTGGCTTTTGGGACCCGGGTGACCTTGGGACATGGCGGTATGACGTTGCAAGTGGGTCCCTGGGGCGTAGCGATCTTTTGGATGACGCAGATCGTGGTCCTGGGACGCTTTTTGTTTTCACTTGCGGCGGTAGATGGGCATATTTTCCCTTGGTTCGATATCAGCGCGATGCTCTGGATAGCGCTTTGGGTCGGCTGGCTTGTGCTCTATGGCCGTATCTTGATTTTCGGTCGAGAATAAAAGGAGTTCGCTATGGAATTGACGCAAGATATCTCCAAGGTCGAAGTGAAGGGATTGGAAGCGAAGTATTATGATATATTAATGAATATTATAACTGTGGGCTGGTATCCCTCTTTTATCAAAAAAGCGATAGGAGATTTGGAGTTAAAGGAGGGGGAACGGCTCCTGGACCTGGGAGCCGGGACGGGGCGCAACGCTCTGCTGATGCGGGAGTATATCGGCCGCAGCGGCGAGGTGAGGGCCCTTGAAATCGGAGCAGAGATGCAGGAGACTTTCCGACGAAAGACGAGCGGCTACTCTAATCTTATCCTCGAAAATCGGCGCATCGACGAGCCGCTGCCCTATCATGAGGAGTTTGATTGTGTCTTTATCTCCTTCGTCCTTCATGGCTTTATCCAGGAAAAGCGGGATCGGATCATCGAAAATGCTTTCAGAGCCCTAAAACCCGGCGGACGCTTCGCGATTCTAGACTATGCCAACTTCGACGTGGACAGGGCTCCCCGATGGGTGCGTTTTGCTATTCGAAAAGTCGAGTGTCCATTGGCGGAAGATTTTATCCGCCGGGATACCCGTGAGATGCTTGGAAATCACGGTTTCAATTCCTTCAAGGAGTCACTGTATCTTAAAGGGCATATTCGTCTCTTGATGGCGGCAAAGCCTTTGGACTAGAGAGACTCTCTTCTCCGCAGCAGGACTCGACCAGCTTGCGTAATTGGGCTACCTCCTTGCGAAGCTGCTCCAGCTCCTCCATGTACGGATCTCTTCCATCGCCGGCTTCTGTCCGCTTTTGTGTAGGTTCCTGAGCTTTTGAAGGTGCCGTTTCATCCTCTTCCAGAAGAATATATTGGACCGAAAGACCGTTCTCCTCCACCTGTTCGGAGCGTAATTCGCCCTTTTGGATCTTTTTGACCACTTCAAAGAGGCTGAGGCGCTTTTCCCGCGCATATTCCCTAAGTTTCATTCGACGCATTTTATCGACTCACCTTTTGATCTCTATTTTGTATATGTAACTGTTCGTTAGCCATTCTGTATTAGAATTATCCCATATTTTCAAAGGAGTCAAATGATGAGTAAAAAACGCATCGCCATCAACGGTCTCGGCCGCATCGGCAAGATGGTCCTCTGGCACTATGTCACCCATCCCCCTAAAAATGTGGAGATCGTCTACGCCAACGGAGGCAGCGGCACCCCCGAAGATCTCGCCTATATGCTTAAATACGACTCGGTTCACGGCCGATTCCCCGCCGAGATCGAATATGACGACAACTCACTAAGGGTGGGGGGTCAGAAGATTGCTATCGTCGACGAGCGGGATCCCGCCAAACTTCCCTGGGCAGAGCATGACATCGATATCGTCCTGGAGTGCACCGGACACTTCACGGATCGCGACGGTGCGGCCAAGCACCTGGAAGCGGGGGCGAAGAAGGTCCTCATCTCCGCACCTGGGAAAAACGTCGACCTGACCGTCGTCTTGGGGGTCAATCAACACTGGTACAAGCCCGAAGATCACCACGTCATCTCCAATGCCAGCTGTACGACCAACTCCCTGGCGCCGGCGATGAAGGTCCTGGAGGAGAATTTCGGTGTCGAGAGCGCCCATATTACCACGACGCATGCCTATACTTCCAGTCAGGTAACGATCGACAGGAAAAAGCCCGGCAAGCACCGCCGGGGCCGGGCGGCCGCGGTCAACATCATTCCCACGACCACCGGAGCGGCGAAAGCGACCGTGGAGGTTATCCCCGAGTTGCAAGGTCGCATGACCGCGATGGCGTTGCGGGTGCCCGTACCCGACGGAGCGATTACCGAGATCGTCGCCAATCTCAAGAAGGAGACGACGGTCGAGGAGCTCAACGCCGCCTTCAAAAAGGCTGCCGACGGCGAGCTCAAAGGGATCCTGGAATTTACGACCGAGGAGCTGGTCTCCACCGACATCCTGGGCAATCCCCACTCCAGCATCATCGACGGACTCTCCACGCAAGTCCTTAACGGCACGATGGTCAAAGTGATGGCCTGGTACGACAACGAGTTTGGCTACGCTGGGCGTCTCCTGGAGCTAGCGGATTATGTGGCGGAGCGGATGTAGTTCGTCCCCTTTAGCCACCGAGCGTAATAGCGTCTTCACGCCATTGCACCCTCTTTCTATCCACCTCGCGTTTTCATCTCTTCCGTCTTTTTCCCAAATAGCGCTTTCCAGCATTTCGTCGATCTTGGTACCAGAGGCGTTTTCCGCCGATACTCCAGGTAGGCATCGCCGAACTTGGCGATCGCTTCCCGCTCCTCCAGTGTCAGGATCATTAGGAGGATAAAAAGGGCTTCCGCTGGGGCGACAAAGAAGATGAAGGTGGGAGATCCCAGTAGCAGGGCGAAGCCCAGAGGCAGAAGCATCAGACCGAAGAGCATCGGATGGCGGGTGCAGCGGTAGATTCCCGTCGTTACCAGACGATTGGTCTCCAGGCGGGGGAGATCACCTTCGCGACCCTGACGGGCGAGCTCTCTTCCTCCTGTCGCCGCAGCACGAAAGGCCAAGGGGACGACCGCAACTCCCGCCGTTAGACTTAGGAGGTGAAAGCTCCAGGAACTAAAAAGTGCACGAAAGCATTGCAGGTCACAGCGGATGGAGCCGATAGCGCCGCCGATGAGCAACAGGATCCAAAGAAGGATGCGGATGACGACCGAGGGGGTGGTGGAGATCCTCATCGGGGCTTCAGATCCACTTCTGCCTCTTGAGCCAGCGGTAGATGGCCCAGGCGATGGCGATATTGACGACCCAGACGGCAAGATAGCCGTAGCGCCACTCCAGTTCGGGCATAAATTTGAAGTTCATCCCGTAGTTGCCCACGATAAAAGTCAGGGGGAGAAAGATCAGGCTGATGGCCGCTAGACGTTGCATCGCCTGGTTCATTCGGTTACTGAGAAAGCCCATGAGGAGGTTTTGGAGATAGCCGGTGCGGTCCAGGTAGGTTTTGGATTCGTTGATACTGAAGGAGAGGTGTTCCTTGAGGTCGATGAATTCATATTTGAGTTTTTTGCGGGTTTCGATGGGAAAGTGGTTGTAGATCTTGTTGACGACGTCGTTGGATTGGACCGAGAGTTTGGCGATACGGTTGAGGGTACGCCGGGCAAAGTAGAGATCTTTCTGAACCTCCTGCTCGTCCAGATCTTCCGCGAAGATACGGTCTTCGATCGCTTCGAGTTGATCGTCGATGCGGTCGATGATCCACATGGTGTGGTCGACTATGATGTCGATCACGGTATAGGTGATATATTCGAGGCTGTCTCTTTGACGGTAGCGTTTGTAGAGGCGGGCACTGAGCTCTTTGATGGTGCGCTGATCCCGTCCCATCAGTAAAAAGGTGTTTTTCATGACGATGATAACGACGTTTTCATCGTGGAAGTGCAGCCGGTCTTCCGGGTCGGGCACGAAATATTTCAGAATTATCAGCTTGAAGCGCTCATTGTCTTCATAGGTGATACTCTGGTCTTCGTTTTGGATATCTTCGATGAAGCTTTCGGGGAAATCATGCTCCCGGAGCCACTGAAGGATCTGTTCGTTGTCGATGGTGGTGAAGATGACCTGCTTGCGGTCATCATCAAGTGTGATTTCGTCTCTGCGGTAGAGGCGGTCGGCGAAGAGATACATAGAGCTTCCTTAGTCTGGCCTATTGTGCCCAAGTTTTTTGCGATGTTCAAGTAATTGGAAAAACTCTTCTTTAGGTAAGGGCTTACTGTAGTAGAAGCCTTGACATTGCAAGCCGGGGAAAATCCCCTTGAGTTTTCGAAGCTGACGATCATCTTCGATCCCCTCGACGATAACCGTGTAGTCGAGTTGGCGAGCAATCTGCAGAATATGTCCGATAAGGAATACGGAGCGATCTCTTTCAGTGAGAACTTTGGTAAAACTCTGATCGATTTTGAGGATATCGAAGGTGAGACGTTGGAGGTAGGAGAGGGAGGAGTAGCCTATTCCAAAGTCATCGATTGCACAGAGAACTCCCAGTTTTTTGAGGTGCTGAATCGTCTCTTCGATATGGGGAAGGTTGTCGATAAGGGAGTTTTCGGTGATTTCGAGTACCAGGCTTTTGGGAGGGAGTCGATATTTGTCCAAAAGGGAAGAGAGATGCTCGGCAAAATCTTCAAAATGAAGTTCCTGGGCATCGATATTGTAAGAGAGATAACGAAGTGTCGTCCGGGGAAAACTATTTTGGATCAGGGCAAGTGTTTTGCAAACCTCTTCGGCTACCCATCGACCAACTTTGAGGATTTCCCCACTCTCTACGGCAAGGGGGATAAACTCCTCAGGGTAGAGGAGTCCCAAAGAAGGATGTTCCCATCGGATCAGTGCTTCGGCACCCAGCAAAAAACCGGTTTCTGAAGAGACGATAGGCTGATAATACAAGCATAGCTGATCGGTGAGTTTCTCATTGTTCAGGCCGTGACGGAGAAAGAAATTTTTCTGACGTTTTAGATCCAAGGTAGGATCGTAGAAAGCAAGATGTCTACTGGAGAGCTTAGCCTGGTACATTGCAATGTCGGCACGCCGGATGATTTCATCACTGTCTTGCATATAAGGATGGATCACAATAGCCCCGATACTCGCTCGTATCGGCAAATGGTATCCGTCGATGACGACGGAAACGTTCAGATGTCGGTTGAGTTGTTCCGTAAAAGCCTCTGCATGTTGACGGACAGCCGACTCCTCTTTACCGCAATCGGGAAAGAGCACGACAAACTCGTCGCCTCCGTGACGGAAGGCCTGTGCGTTTTTTGGGAGAATCTCCCTCAATACATCTGCAACTTTTTGTAAAACTTTATCGCCAATATTGTGGCCGAGGGTATCGTTGATCGGTTTGAACTGATCGAGATCAAGGAAGAGCAGGAGTGTCAGCCCTTGACGGGTCTCTTGCAGGAGCTGGCTGAGCCTCTGGAAGAAGACACGACGATTGTGAAGGCCGGTCAGAGAATCTTTGGATGCGAGCCGTTGGAGGTTGTCGATACTCTCTTTCTCCAGGGTTTTGTCCTGGAAGCTACTGACTCCCCCGATAAGTTCTCCTCTGTCGTTGAAAAGGGGTGCGACGATGGCCCGAATCCAATACCTCCTCTCGGGGGGAAAGGTCGAGTGATAGTATCCGTCGTATTTCCTGGGTTCTTGGTTTTCGAGGACCTCTTTCATCAGCTGAATGGCCGGATAGTGACTGAGGCTATGGAGATCGAAGCCATCAAGCTCCTCATCGTCGGAAACGTGGAAGAACTCTTTAAAAGCACGGTTGTACTTCCGCACACGCATGTCGGTGTCGAAGTAGAAAATCGGTGTCGGAGTCTGCTCAAAGAGTGCGTGAAGCTCCCGCTCTTTGGCTTGGAGCTTCACTTGTCGTTGGGCACTCTGGAACATCAGGTCCCGGCTGATCTGTGCTATCGCAAGTAGGACGATCACAAAGACGAAAAGAGCGGCTGCCGCAATGTTTGTATAGGGGTCGTCACGAATCAATAGATAGAGAAATAGAGGTAGATTGAGGAAGAGAAGATAGGTCGTGACGAGTCGGGTGTCGGGGAAAAGAGCCGCCAATGCTCCGGCCGAGATACCGATGATAAAAAAGAGCACAAGGAAATGGAGGTAACGTTCGCCTAGATAAGGAATAAAAAGAGGTGCCGCCAGGCCAAGACCAAGTGCCGTCAGATAAGCGGAGATCCGAAAGCGCCGATACCACGCTTCCCGCCGACGGGAAGCATCTTCCTCATCGCCGGAAGGAAAGCGTGAAAGGTCGTAGAACCGGAAGAGAACAAGTAGAAGAAGCGGAGCAGCCCAGCCGACGAGATATCCGACAGGCACGGATCCGTAAAGAAGAGCAGACAGGAAGAGGATGACGACGATTAAAAACTTCAGGCTTTTCCCTGCATAGAGATGAAGTTGTTCACTTACAATCGGAAAAAAGGTATCGACATTCTTGATCGTTTTCTCCTTTGACCCAAGTGGACCGGAGGCAGATCCGGAACCTTTGCTAACGAGATTGTAACAAAAATCGCTTTGTCGAGCCGCTCTTTATCTCTCTTGGAGTAAAATATCGTTATCGTTCTCGTTCCTGACGATCTCGTAACATAAAATTTCTGATAGAAAAGGTCTGATTAATGAGTCACTATATGCTCTTCTCCGGTACCGCCAATCCCCAGCTCGCCCAGAACATCGCCGAGTATCTCGAGATGCCCCTCTCCGGTGCAACGATCAAACGTTTCTCCGATGGAGAGATCAACGTTCAGATCGGTGAAAGCGTCCGAGGCAAGGATGTCTTTATCATCCAACCCACCTGCGCGCCGGCCAATGCCAACCTGATGGAACTGCTGATTATGACCGACGCTCTCAAGCGCTCCAGTGCCCGTTCCATTACGGCCGTCGTTCCCTATTACGGCTACGCTCGACAGGACCGCAAGGCGGCCCCCCGCGTCCCCATTAGTGCCAAGTTGGTGGCCGATATGATGGAGACGGCAGGGATCACTCGGGTGGTGACCGTCGATCTGCACGCTTCTCAGATCCAGGGCTTTTTCGATATTCCGGTAGACAATCTCTACGGTGCGATCCTCTTTCTCGACTACATCCGTGCGAAAAACCTTCCCAATCCCGTCATTGCCTCTCCCGATATCGGCGGTGTCGCCCGTGCCCGCTATTTCGCCGGCCGCCTCGGATTGGATATGGTAATTGTGGACAAGCGCCGGGAGCGGGCCAACGTCGCGGAGGTGATGAATGTCATCGGCGATGTGGAAGGGCGGGACGTGATCCTGATCGATGATATGATCGATACCGCCGGGACGATGGTCAAGGGAGCCGCCGCGCTCAAGGAACTGGGGGCGACCAGCGTCATGGCATGTTGTACCCATCCGGTCCTCTCCGGTCCGGCGATCGAGCGTATACGAGATGGAGCCTTGGACGAGTTGGTAGTCTCCGATTCCATCCCTCTCCACGCCGAATGTAAGAAGATCAAGGTTCTCAGCACTGCACCGATGCTGGGCGAAGTGATCCGAAGGGTTCAGAATAACGAGAGTGTCAATTCTCTCTTTGAAACCGTCTAAGTGCAACGAGAAAAAATCTGATTAACCCCAAGGGGGTAGAATGCGGCAGAATTCGCATGAGATGCCGCATTGACGCAAGAAAGCATCTGCCAAGGAGATAGAGTGTCCCAAAAGATACCCCAGTCCCATATCCGTAACTTCTCCATCATCGCCCACATCGACCACGGCAAATCGACCCTGGCCGACCGGATCATCCAGGAGTGCGGTGCCGTCAGCGATCGGGAGATGAGTGCCCAGATGATGGACACGATGGATATCGAGAAGGAGCGGGGCATTACTATCAAAGCCCAGTCCGTGCGTCTGGATTACGTCAAAGACGGAGAACACTATGTTCTAAATCTGATCGACACACCGGGCCACGTGGATTTCTCCTACGAAGTGAGCCGATCTCTGGCTTCCTGCGAGGGAGCACTGCTGGTGGTGGACGCCGCTCAGGGGGTCGAAGCCCAAACCATCGCCAACGTCTACATCGCCATCGAAAACGATCTGGAGCTCATCCCCGTGGTCAATAAGATCGACCTTCCCGCTGCCGATCCCGACCGGGTGCTCCATGAGCTCGAAGAGGCCATTGGCATCGATGCAACCGAACACGCCCTGGTCTCCGCCAAGACGGGTCAGGGGGTTAAGGAGCTCATCGATATGATCGTCGAGAAGATTCCCGCTCCGACAGGCGACGAAGAGGCTCCCGCCAAGGCGCTCATCTACGACAGCTGGTTCGACAACTATCTGGGGGCCCTGGCCCTGGTGAGAGTCTTTGATGGTCGGATCGAGAAGGGGCAGAAGATCAAGATCATGGGCACCTCCGAAGAGCATCAGGTCCTGGATCTGATGTATCCCCATCCTCTCAAACCCATCAAGACGCCTTCCCTGGAGACGGGCGAGGTGGGGATCGTCGTCACCGGGCTCAAGACCGTCGAGGCTCTTCAGGTGGGCGACACCATTACCGATGCCAAAAACCCGACTGCCGAGCCTATCGGAGGCTTCGAACCGGCCAAACCCTTCGTCTTCGCCGGGATCTATCCCATCGAGACCGACAAGTTCGAGGATCTGCGCGACGCGCTGAACAAACTCAAGCTCAACGACGCGGCACTAAGTTTCGAGCCCGAATCCTCGGCAGCTCTTGGATCGGGCTTTCGGGTCGGCTTCCTGGGGATGCTGCATATGGAGGTGGTCAAGGAGCGCCTGGAGCGGGAGTTCGGCTTGGAGCTCATCGCCACCGCTCCCAGCGTCGTTTACAAAGTCAAGCTCACCAACGGCGAAGAGATCACCATCCAAAATCCCTCGGAGATGCCTGAGCCCTCTAAAATTGAGATGATCTACGAACCCTACGTCAAAGCGACGATACTGACCCCCAACGATTATGTGGGCAATCTCATCAAACTCCTCAACGACCGCCGAGGGATCCAGGTAAAGATGGATTATCTCAATGAAAACCGAGTTCTGATGGAGTACGACATCCCCATGAACGAGATCGTCATGGACTTCTACGACCGGCTCAAGACTGTCACGAAGGGTTATGCCAGCTTCGACTACGAGCCCGTGGGATTCCGTCCCGGGGATCTGGTCAAGCTCGACATTCGCGTCGCCGGGGAGGTGGTCGATGCCCTCTCGATCATCGTTCCTAGAGAGAAGGCCCGCAGTCGAGGATTGGCCTTCGTCGAGAAGCTCAAGGAGCTGATTCCCCGCCAGCTCTTCGAAGTGGCGATTCAGGCAAGCATCGGCAACACCATCATCGCCCGGACCAACGTCAAGTCCATGGGCAAGAACGTCACCGCCAAGTGCTACGGAGGGGACATTACCCGGAAGCGCAAACTTCTGGAGAAGCAAAAGGCCGGAAAGAAACGGATGAAAGCCATCGGCAAGGTCAACGTCCCCCAGGAGGCCTTCATGGCCGTTTTGAAGATTGAGGAGTAGGGGATGCCAGTACATTCTATGCCCGACTGGATGACTGAGTGGGCTTTTCACCTCCATTTGCTCATGGCCATCTCCTGGATCGGTGGATCGGTTTTTATGTTCATCCTGGGCGTCACACTGCGGGACAAAAAGGCCCAACAGGAGGTCTATCCTCACGTCGGGCCTATCTTCGGCTGGTTCGAGGTGGCATCCTTGCTCATTCTCCTGAGCACGGGCTTCATTCTGGGGGCCAAGTTTCACCTCTTCGAGCTACTTATGCATCCTGACGGTAGTGAAATCTCCCATGCCCTAATGATGAAAGCCATCCTGGTGGCAATCTTGACGGTGGCAACGATCGTTCACTTCATCATCGCCTACCGCACCAACGGCAAAGAGCGCACCCGTTGGCAGAATTTTTTCTCGCGCGGATCGAGTATGTTGATCTTTTTCCTCAATCTTTTTGTGATGCACTACGCCATCGTCATGAGAAATATTCTTTAGCCGCCTATAGAAATGCTGTCTAACATACGCTTCCTTTACTGCTAAGTCTCTTTAAATCTATAACCTTGTATAGTTTTCCATGACAAAAAAAGGAGCAGATAAATGCGTATTAAAGTTACAGGTATCATAGCGTCATTAGGCATCGTAATGTTTAGCGGTTGTGCCAATAAGGTCAATGATTATTCAGTTTCAACTGAAAATTTGTTGGCTCTAAAAAATTTATCCAAAAAAGCCAGACCTGTTAACGTGGGAGAGTTTACCGATTCCGGAAAGAAAGAGAGTGCCGTAATGTGCAGACTCTCCTCACCCGTCGGCACGCCGGAAGGAAAGACGTTCGCTTCGTATATTCAAGATGCTTTTAAAAAAGAGCTCGTGATTACAAATATGTACAATCCCAAGGCAAAGAATACTATCACTGCAAATCTGAACAATATTTCAAGCAGTACGCTGCCAGCTAATACCTATTGGGCTTTTGATATGACGGTAAAATCAAGTAACGGAAAAAGTTACAATGTTAAGTCCAGATATGACTATGAATCAAGTTATTTGGCATCATCGGCCTGTAGCGAAATGCAAAGATCGTTTCCTCTTGCAGTCCAAAAGCTCATTCATAAAATAATTACAGATCCCCGTTTCCCCTCGTTGACAAAATAAATCGGACGGTGAACACCTTTTAAAAACGATAGCTGATCGAACCGATGAAGATATCGATCCCGTCGTTGGGCTGTTTGATGCCGGCGTTGGAGTAGTGCATATAACGTAAGGCAAGATCCCAGCTGCCCGCTCGCACTCCGATGCCGATACGATCTTCGAAGAGAAAGTTGGTTGAGAGGTCTCTGGGGCCCATGCGGGTTCGACTGAAGAGACTGGCACCTATTCCCGCCTCCAGATAGGGATGGAAGTCTTCTGAGACATTGAAATAGTAGGCGAAGACCGGAGAGAGGGCGACGCCGAAGTTTTCGTCACTGCGACCGTTCCAGTAATTGAGGCTCAATTCATAATATCCCGAGAGGTGGCCCACGCCGCTTTCGAACCATCGACTGTCGAAATCTCTTCGAAATCCCAAGCGATAAATATCGATATTGTCCTTGCTCTGACCGTAGTTGAATGAGACGGCATCGATCCAGGGGGATGCTTGCGGCTCATAGGAGAGGGAAAGATCGCCCCCACCAAAGGCGAGAAGGGGAGCGAGGAGTAGAGAAGTCAGTGCAACCTTTGATGCCTTCTTCATAATACATTGCCTTTTGTTCGAGGATTAATATTTAAAGATATTATAGTCTCTTTCCATTCACCGAGTCAAGCAGACATTGAGCCAAGAGAAGCCAGTTCCTCCTTGACCTTCTCCAGTTTCTGCTCCGCCTCGGCCAGGGCTTGGCGGTTTTGCTCGATCACCTGCGCCGGGGCGTTGGCGACGAACTTTTCGTTGCTAAGCATCCCCGAGAGTTTCATGATCTCTTTTTCGAGCTTGGCTTTCTGTTTTTCCAGGCGTGAAATGATAGGTCCCATATCGATGTCGGCGGTGGAGATGTAGCTCTCCAGGTGGTCGCTGACGTCCGTGACGGATTTTTCGGGCTTGGCTTTGACGAAGGCGACATCGTCCACCTTGGCCAGCTGCTGAATGAAGGGTTTCATCATCCCTTCATCGATCTCGCCGCCGATTTTTAGATAGGCTTTTTCGATGCGCTGGTTGGCTTTGTCCACCAGGGTTTTACAGCGGCGGATCGAGACGATCGCTTCGATGGCCAGGGCAAAATCGGCCATGATCCGCTCGTCGGGTTGTCCCGCTTCGGGATAGGGACGGACCATGATCGATTCGGCATGTTCCAGATCGGTGCCGCCCAGGCGCTGATAGAGATACTCGGTGATAAAGGGCATGAAGGGATGCAGCAGCTTCATCGACTCCTTGAAGATACTGCCCAGCTCGCCCACGCTTTGGCGGCTGGCCTTACTCAGCTCGATGCCCCAGTCGCAGAACTCTCCCCAGAGGAAGCGATAGAGTGTCGTCGCCGCATCGTTGAAACGATACTGGTCGATGTAGCGGCGGGTTTCGTCCACGGCCAGGTAGAAGCGGCTGAGCATGTAGCGTCCGAGAGGAGTCGTCACTTTGTCAGCATCGAGATCCTCGAACTTTTCGGCATTCATGAGCAGGTAATTGGCGGCGTTGTAGAGTTTGTTGGTGAAGTTGCGCGAAAGCTCCAGCTTCTCTTCGCTAAGCTTGATATCGCGCCCCTGCACCGCCAGGACTGCGAGCGTAAAGCGCAGGGCATCGGCGGAGTATTTGTCGATCATCACCAACGGGTCGATGACGTTGCCTTTGGATTTACTCATCTTCTGACCGTGTTCATCCTTGACCAGGGCATGGAGGTAGATGTGAGGGAAGGGGAGCTCTCCCGTGAGTTTCTCCCCCATCATCAGCATCCGCGCCACCCAGAAGAAGAGGATGTCGAATCCCGTAATCAGCAGAGAGTTGGGGTAGAACTCCTGCATATCCTCTTCAAACCACTTGATCCCTTTGAGGGCTTCGCCGTTGCCCCATCCCAGGGTCGAAAAGGGCCAGAGCCCGGAGCTGAACCAGGTATCGAGGACGTCGGGGTCTTGGTGGATCTTGTCGCTGCCGCACTTTTCGCAGCGCTTAGGCGTCTCGCCTTCGAAGGCCCACTGATGGCCGCAGTCGTTGCAGTACATCACGGGGATCTGATGGCCCCACCAGAGCTGGCGGCTGATGCACCAGTCTCTCAGATCCCGCATCCAGGCGTTGAAGCTGTTGATCCAGTGTTCGGGGAAGAAGCGGGCTTCGCCCTCGTTGACCCGGCGCACGGCGTCGGCGGCAAACTCCTTCTTGACGAACCACTGCTTGGAGATGTAGGGTTCGACGACGTTTTTGCAGCGATAACAGTGGCCCACCTGGTGGCGGTGCTCCTCGATCTTTTCCAGGAAGCCTTCCTCCTCGAGCTTCTTGACGATCGCCTCTCTGGCTTCGAGACGTTCCATCCCGGCGAACTCTCCGGCAAACTGGTTGAGGATGCCGTTTTCGTCGAAGACGGTGATGAAGTCCAGCCCATGGCGCAGGCCCACCTCGTAGTCGTTGGGGTCGTGGGCGGGAGTGACTTTGACCACGCCGGTCCCGAACTCCCGATCGACGTGTTCGTCGGCGATGATGGGAATCTCCCGGCCAATCAGCGGCAGCAGGATCGTCTTGCCTACCAGGTCGGCGTAGCGTTCGTCCTCGGGGTGGACCATCACCGCCGTATCGCCAAAGAAGGTCTCGGGGCGGGTCGTGGCGACGACGAGATGGCCGCTGCCGTCGCTGAGGGGATAGCGGATGTGGTAGAGCTTCCCGTCGTGCTCTTCGTACTCGACCTCGATGTCGCTGAGTGCTCCGTCGTGGGTGCACCAGTTGATCATGTAGTTGCCCTGGACGATCCAGCCCGCGTCGTACATCGTTTTGAAGGCGTGCTTGACGGCGTTGGCCAGCCCTTCGTCCATGGTGAAGCGCTCCCGGCTCCAAGCGGGGGAGACCCCCAGATGGCGCAGCTGGGAGGTGATGGCGTTGCCGGAGTTCTCCTTCTGTTTCCAAGCCAGCTCCAGGAAGGCTTCCCGGCCGATCTCCTCCTTGGTCTTACCCTGCTCAAGCAGCTGCTTCTCGACGACATTCTGGGTGGCGATGCCGGCGTGGTCGGTGCCGGGCTGCCAGAGGGTCTTGTAGCCGTCCATGCGCTTGTAGCGTACGATGATGTCTTGGAGGGTGAAGGTCAGAGCATGGCCGATGTGCAGATGCCCCGTGACGTTGGGCGGGGGCATCATGATGCAGAAGGTTTTCCCCTCTTTCTGGATGGCTTCATTGCCTTCGATTTCGAAATAGCCCCGCTCTTCCCATTGTCGATAGTAACTCTGTTCCACCGCTTTGGGATCGTAGCGTGTGCTTTTTGCTTCACTCATGGCGCACCTTTGTCTGGAGAAATTGCCGCGATTATATCGAAAGGGGTGTTAGAAAGTGATGTCGCTGTCAAGTTCCGGAGACCAGAGTTGGTTTTCCATATCACGACAGACTATTCATCTACTTTTACTTTCAGGGGATATAATTATAGAGAATCTATTTGACGAAGTCACGGAGCGAGTGTGAAGGAAGAAGAGAAAAAAGTAGAAGAAAAAGCATTGGAGAGCAGAGCGGGGACCCTTTCTGCCGAGCAGGGAAAATCCGAGACAAAAAAGGGGCCGGATCGGCAGATCGCTTCTCTGCGTCTTCTGGAGACTCTGCTGCTCTTTGCCAAACGTTACGGCAAAGAAGTCTCAATGGAGACACTCACAGCAGGTTTGCCCCATCCGCCCCATCAGGCGTCACCGGATCTTCTGAGCTACTCTCAGGCAGAGACCCTCTTTGTGAAGGCCGCTCATCGAGCAGGTTTTAGGGCGGCAATGGCTCAGCGAAGTCTGGAAGAGATCCTGGATCTGCATCTACCGGTGGTTTTGTTGCTTGGGCAAGGACAGAGCTGCATCTTGGAGGCTCTGAGTCAGGATCGTCGTCAAGCCAAGGTGATCTATCCGGGAAGTACACCTTTGGAAGAGTGGGTCGAGGTAGAGAAACTGGCTCCCCACTATACGGGTTACCTCTTTATGCTCAAAAAGGAGCTCGACGGTAAGGAGGAAGCCACCTTTGCCTGGCAACATCGGGGCAAACATTGGTTCTGGGACACGATCAAACTCTCCTGGCCGATTTACAAAGACGTGATTCTGGCATCGTTACTGGTCAACCTCTTTGTGCTGGCGACGCCGCTTTTTACCCGGAATGTCTACGACCGAGTGATTCCCAATACGGCGGTCGAGACGATGATGGTCTTCGCCGCAGGTGTTTTGATCGTCTATCTTCTTGATGCTTTCTTGAAGTATTTCCGCAGTCGCATGTTGGAGATTGCCGCAAAAAAAAGCGACGTCATCATGTCTTCGATCATTTTCGAACGAGTCATGGATATGCATATGAGTCAGATCCCGCGTTCGGTAGGATCTTTTGCCAGCAATCTCAAGGAGTTCGATTCGATTCGGGGTTTTCTGACCAATGCGACGCTGGCGATGGTGATCGATCTGCCTTTTGCGGTGATTTTTCTCATCGTGATCTGGTATATCGGCGGGATCATCGTTCTGGTGCCCTTGACTATCATGCTCCTGATCCTCGCCTATGCGCTTTTTATCCGAAAGCCGCTGCAAAAAAGTATCGAAAGCACCTATGAGGCTGCCGCAAGGAAAAACGGCATTCTCATCGAAGCACTCAACAACATCGAGACGATAAAAGCCCACAACATTGCCGGCCAGATCCAGTGGCAATGGGAGGAGAGTGTCGGTGAGATCGCCCGCAAGAGCCTACGCTCGCGTTTGATGTCGGCGACGATCCCGACATTGACCGGCTTCCTGGTCCAGCTCAATACCGTGTTGCTGCTTATTGTCGGAGTCTATATGATCCGGGATCTTGAGCTGACGATGGGGGGCTTGATCGCCATCACGATTTTGGCATCACGGACCGTAGCGCCGATGGGGCAGGTGGCAGCCTTGCTCACCAACTACAGCGATGCCAAAACCGCTTACGAAAACATTGATCGGATCGTCAATCAGCCTTCCGAACGCCTCTCGGGACAGAAATTCATTCATCGGGAGAGTTTCCGGGGCAAGATCGAATTTCAGAATGTGACCTTCACCTATCCCGGCGCTGAGATTCCCGCACTCAAGAATGTCTCTTTCGTCATTGAGCCCGGCGAACATGTGGGACTCATCGGAAGGATCGGTTCAGGCAAAAGCACCATCGAAAAATTGATTCTGAAACTTTACGATCCCGACGAAGGAAAGATCCTCATAGACGGAGTGGACATCGCCCAAATCGACCCTGCCCGTCTGAGGCAATTTATCGGCTATGTAGGGCAGGATATCGGTCTCTTCCGGGGTACCTTGCGGGACAACATCGCCAACCGCCGTCCGGGAATCGGCGACGAGCGGCTCCTGGATGCAGCTAGAGTTGCAGGGGTCGACGAATTTGCCCGACGACATCCTCTCGGCTACAGTATGCCTATCGGCGAGAGAGGGCAGGGGCTCAGCGGCGGCCAGAGACAGAGCATCGGTTTGGCAAGGGCTCTCATCAGCGACGCACCTATTATGCTCCTCGACGAGCCCACCAACGCCATGGATCAGATCAGTGAGAACCGTATCCTCCAGGCGTTGCGACCGGTACTGAGGGGACGGACGGTTTTGATGATCACCCAGAAGTTCGCTCTCCTGCACCTGACGCCGAGGGTTATCGTCATGCATGAAGGTCGGGTCTACCTCGACGGCCCCAGGGATGAGGTCCTCAAACGCCTAAGCGAAGGAGGCGGCAATGCAGCGTAAGCTGAACGAACACGATCATCAATATATGGACAGTTTGGGGGAAGCCCTTGCAGAACATACCCCTCGCAAGATCCGCTATGCGATCTATTTTTGGCTGATTGCTGTAGCTGGTTTTCTGATCTGGGCGTCTCTCGCTCAAGTGGATGAGATCACGCGTGGTCAAGGAAAAGTCGTTCCCAGCGGCAACAATAAAGTGATTCAAAATCTTGAGGGAGGTATCGTCAAGGAGATTATGGTCAATGTCGGTGACAGTGTGGAAAAGGGCACCCCTTTGCTCAAGATTGAGAATGAAAAGGCCCGTTCCCAGATGAAAGCGACGGAGATCAAGCTTCATGAACTCGCTGCCAAGAAGGAGCGTTTGGCTGCGGAGGCAGAGGGAAGATCCTTTGACGTCAACCTGAGCGGCACGGGGAAAGACTACGGCTTTTACCACAATGAACTCAGTCTCTATCACAGCCGCCAGAAGGAGCTGCGTTCCCGTATCGAGGCACTCCAGGAACAGCGGAGCCAGAAGGAGCATACTGAGATGGAGACCCGCCAGCGTATTGCCGATCTCAACCGAACGGCGGTGCTCATGGCCAAAGAGGTTTCCATCATGCGTCCGATGGTGAAACAAGGAGTCAAGTCCCGGGTTGAATTCATGCATCTGCAACGAGAGCAGAGCAAGATTCTCGAAGAGCTACACTCGGCTCAGAACAGCCTTCCCGGGATCGCCTCTTCCATCAGGGAGATCAGTCATAAGATCGATGAGACCCGTGCAGAGTTTCGCAACAAAGCTAAAGAGGAGCTCAATCAGGTTGAAGGTGAGTTGCTTCGGGCCCGCCAAAGCTATCTGGCCCTCAAGGACGAGGTGACCCGTACCATTGTCCGCTCCCCGATCAAGGGAATCGTTCAAAAGCTCTACATTCACACCGTCGGCGGTGTCATCAAGCCGGGTGAAGACCTGGTGGAGATCGTACCCACTGATGACAAACTCTGGCTGGAAGTGAAGGTCAAGCCTTCCGACATTGCCTTCATCTATCCCGGTGAGAAGGCCGTGGTCAAGGTCAGTGCCTATGACTTTGCCATCTATGGTTCACTGGAAGGCGAGGTGGTACATATCAGTGCCGATACGACAAAAGACGACAAGGACCGCCCCTGGTATATCGTCCATATCAAGACGAAGAAGAACTATCTGGGGACCAAGGAAAAGCCGCTCAAGATTATCCCGGGTATGACGGTCAACGTGGACATCATGACCGGCAAAAAGACGGTCCTGGACTACATCCTCAAACCGATCCTCCGGGCCAAAGAGTACACCTTTACGGAGCGATAGTTTCCCGGCCAAGAGGGAGCAAAACCGCCGTCCGGATTCTGCAAATAGTGTGAAACATTAATCTGTCTGACAAAGAACGGTTAATTTTCATTTAAATATTAGTATATCTATGATATTTTTCTTACGCTGGATGATCTTGTGAAAACGAATTGTTAACAAAAAGGGGAGGTAAACCGTGATACCGAGGATGGTATCGACCGAAACTTTTTGAGATCGCCAATCAATGAGATCGCCAACCAAAATGAAAGTGAAACAGGGGAAGAGAATGAAGAGACAACTGATCGTACCACTACTCTGCGGGATAAGCCTGGGGGCTTCTGCGACGACGCTGAAGGGTGTCGTCAACGAGGTACTCCAAAGCAGTCCCATCATCAAAGAGCGACTGCACAACTACCGGGCGACGCGAGCCGATCTTCGCGGTGCCGAGGCCGGTTACTATCCGACCCTCGACCTTGAAGCGGGTGTCGGAAGAGATTATAAAGGCGAGTTCACCAACAAGAGCAATAAAAACTACGATATTTTTGAAACGGCACTGATCTTACGACAAAACCTCTTTAAGGGTTTCAGCACTCAGGAGCAGGTCAACTATCAGCAGATGCGTGCCTTGGCGGCGGCTTACAGCTATCTGGAAAAGGCCAACGACGTAACGCTGCAGACGATCAAGGTCTATATCGAGTTGCTCCAGGATAAGGAACTGCTGGAAAATGCCCGGCTTCATGTGCGACACATCGAAAAGCTCAATGCCAAGGTGACCAAGGCTTACAAAGCAGGACTGACCAAAATGTCCGAGGTGAGTAAAGTACGCTCTTCGCTTGCCTCGGCCCGCTCCAATATGCTGGTCGCACGCAACCGCCTGGCCAACGCGATGTACAACTTTCGCAGAATCACCGGCCGTACCGTCTCGGTCAAGAGTCTGAGGAAACCCAACTTCAATCTTCCCCTCCCCACCGATCAGGAAAAGGCGGCAATGTTCGCTCTGGAGTACAACCCCTCTCTCAAAGTAGGCAAGTACAACATCAAAGGTGCCGAAGCCCTCTATCGGGAGAGCAAAAGTGCCTTCTATCCGACCATCGATGCGGAAGTGACGGCGAACTACACGGACGGGATTCGCTCCGATATCAACTATCCCGACAGGGAAGACGGTATCAAAGCAATGCTCAAGCTCCGATACAATATCTTCAACGGCGGAGCCGATGAAGCGGCACGGGTCAATAAGATGAGCAAGATCTCCCAGGAGATGGAGGTTACCAACGATCTTCGGCGCCAGGTCATCGAGGGAATGGACCTCTCCTGGAGTACCTACGAGCTGGCCAAAAGTCAGATTCCTATGCTGAAGAAATATCGCAACCAGAGCCGGGAGACTCTTCGTCTCTACTGGAAAGAGTACAAACTGGGGGAGCGATCCCTGCTTGACCTTCTGGCAACGGAGCAAGATCTCAAACGGGCTAACGACGAGCTGATTAATGCACGTTACAGTCTGTTGCTCTCCAAATATCGGATACTTGATGCCATGGGACTGACGATGGCCTCGGTGATCGGCAATGTCCGTTCGATCTACAAGCGGGTCGGCCTCTACAACAGAGGTCATAGTCCCCAAGATACGCTACCGGCAACCTATGATGCCGATCATGACGGTGTCTCCGCTGACAAGGACCTCTGCCAGGATTCCAAACGCTGGAAGAGAGGCGTACGTCCCTCGGGTTGCCGTCCTCCGGTCAGTGCTTTGAAAATCCTGGGAGGTAAGTAAGCATGAACAAGTCTTTTTTCCTTTCAATGCTGGCAGCTTCGTCGATCAGTATGGCAGGTGGACTCTATAATGACACCTACATGCAGCGCAGCGGAGTGGTCGCTGCTCCCGTCGAGACCGGACTTCCCAATCATGTAGACGGACGACAATTGCTGCACTGGCATCGTTATGTCGTGCGTCTGGCTCCGGTGGTCTTTCAGGGTACCGAAGTCGTCGATGCCTCTGAGGGGACGATCGATCAGCTCGAAAAACTGATCCGTCAGAACCGCTCCAAGATCCGCTACGTCAGCCTCATCGGTCATAGTTCCGCCGTCGTCGACGAAGAGAATCGTATGGATCTGGACGGATGGAGCGGCCTCTGGCAGGGGTTGGGCGGCGATCCGCGCCTGAAAAAGCCGCAGGCCGTTCGTCTGGTCAACGAGCGCCTGCGGTATCTCTACCGAGTGGTACGTGATGCGGGTATGCCTGCTTCACGGATCTTCTCCGAAAATCGCCTCGACCGTCAGTTGCTCTATACTGAAGCGACGGCAGCAGGACGCCTGGGGAACAACCGGGTCGATGTGGCGCTCTATTCCACCGGCCCTCTGAGCCTTGCGGACCTGCGTATCCAGTTTGCCCTCGATTCCGACCGAATCCTTCCCCAGTTCGAAACGCGTGTAGCGGACTTCGCCCGACTTCTTAAGCAGAATCCTGGTCTCTCCACCACCATCGTCGGTCATACCGATCGGCGAGGAAGTTACGCTTACAACATCACCCTCTCCAAGCGTCGCGCCGAAGCGGTCAAGGCCCGCCTGGTCGAGCTGGGAGTCTCCCCGGACCGGATCCGTACCGAAGGTCGGGGCTATACGCAACCCCTCGTCTCCGGTCACAGCGAAGCCGCCTACCGTCAGAACCGCAGGATCGAAGCGAAACTCTATCGGTAAAACGGTGTAGGAAAAATCCTACACGCTTCGGTAGGTACAGTTAGATAAAATAGACTACATTCATAAAGATGTGTAATGTAGTTGCAGGTCATCCTCCTCTCTTCTTAGAGAACTACGACAACCAAGAGATTGAAAAGGGCAGAAATGAAAAGGATCATAGGATACCTCAAAGATTTGACAGGTCAGTATTATGCCAAGGATCCGGAAGGGAATTTGAGAGAAATTCATCCGGATGATCCGATATACGAAGGTGAAGTGGTGGTCGATGCTGCGGGTCATGTCGTCGTAGATGCTCTGCGTCCGGCGGTCGAGTCGGATGCGACTGCGGCAGAACAGACAGAGACTCCGACGGCGGAAGCACCTTCCGAAGAGGAGAAACAACCCGAAGAGAAAAAAATTCCCGAAACGACCGACTATCACGACTTTCTGGAAAATATAGAAACTGATTGGCAGCTGCAGGCTCCCATCAAACATGGTGACTTCTGGATGAACAACACCGGCTTCTGGCGTCCGGGTGCACAGGATGAAGTCAATATCGACGCTCCTCTCAGGGATAATCGCTTTGAAGATGAGTTCCGTCACGAATACGATCCCTATGCCGAGATGGAGAGCGGAGGCCCCAATCCTCCGGTCATTATCAAACTGATCGCCCTGGATCAGGACGGAAACCCCATTTTGGATCCTCAGGGGCATTATGCCGTGGCGAACGAAGGCTACGAAGGGGAAGCGACTCAGTATATGGCGCTGGCGTTCCAACCGGGGACGACGGAGTTTACTCCCGAGACACGTTTGAGTGACCAGAGTGGTACCGTGACGATCCTTTTCCGGAACGATTCGGCTCAGGGCGCCGATCACCAAAGTGCCCAGGACGGAAGCCAGGACTTCTCCAATGCGACCCAGGTCAATGTCCCGCTAGGCACTCCCATCTCTACCGAGCTTTTTGATGATTATATGGCCGACGACTCCGAAGAGTTTACGGTTTCAATCGCCGACGGCTCCTATGGGACGGCCGGAGGAGGGTACGGCAATGTAACGATAGACCCGGAGCCGGTGACGACGACGATTCATGACAACGCGGCTACCGACGGGACCCCCAATGACCCCAATGATCCCAACGACGGGGCGGAACCCGACAGTGAGCCCGTGGTGATCAAGTTGATCGCTCTCGATGACAACGGGGAGATTATTCGGGATCCGGCGACGGGGGATTATCAAGTAGCTAACAGCGTCATAGAGGGAGAAACGGCCCACTACATGGCATTGGCTTTCCGCCCGGGAACGACGACTTTCAATGACGACTCGGTTCTCGATGCCGCTTTGCAACAGGGGACGGTCGATATCTCGTTCCATGACGGTTCGGCGGGGGGTGCTTCCAGTCAGAGTACCAACGACGGCTCCCAGGACTTCGACAACGATCCGCAGGTTTCGGTGCAGTTGGGGAGCGTCATCGGTACCGAAACATTCAACGATATCGTCAATGATGACGGAGAGACCTATACCGTCACGATCGATGCCGACTCTTATACCCGTCCCTCTGCCGGAGGCGGATATGAAGATGTCTCTATCGATACTTCTCCGGTGACGACGACGATCTATGACGGTGCGGTGCCGACCAAAGTCTTCGTCAAACTTTTCCATGACGACAGTGCCCCGGAAGGCGGCCAACTGACGCATACTGTCGAGCTGGTAGACGAAAACGGCGATCCGGTAACCGTGGCAGCCGGTGAGACGATTACCGTGACGATCGATTACAATGGATACGGCCAGGATCCTGCGACCGCAGGGGACGATTATGCCCCGGTGACCACGGTTCAGATCCTTGCCGGAACCAGTTCGACCACTTTTACCGTAAATGCGGTGGACGATTATTATAATGAACAAGACGAGCAGTACATCGCTACGATTTCCAACGTCTCTCAGCAAAACAATACCTATGAGCAGCTCTTGCCCCATACGGTAGCCAACGGAGCCTCCAGCGATATCGTCAGTGCAATCGGTACGATCACCGACAACGAGCCCAACGATCCCAACCCCGACGAAGGAGGTTATGATACCGCCGATACCGTCTATCTGGAAATTGTCGGTCCCAACAGTGTAGCCGAAGGGGATACGGCACAGGGTTATCAGGTCAGGCTTCTCGATCATGACGGGAATCCGGTGACGGTTACCCAGGATATGCAAGTGACGGTCCGGTACAACAATCTCACGACGCAAAACGACGATACGCAATATACGGACGGAGATACCATCACTTTGACGATTCCCTCCGGAAGCTTCAGCGTCAGCTTTGACGTCGATACGATCGACGACTATATCGCGGACAATGGAGAGCAGTATCGTCTCACCATCGATTCGGTAACGCAAAACGAGTTTGAAAATGTCGATCATGACGGCTATACCGATTCCCAGGGCACGGAGCATTTCGACAATGTCACGACGACGATTCGTGACAATTCCGATCCCTATACGCCGGGTGATCATAGCGACGGGCCGGAGAAGAACGCAGAGCCGGTGATCATCAAGGTCTTTGCCTCCGATGAAAACGGAGTGCCCCTGAAAGATTCCAACGACGGGCACTACCTGGAGGCCAACGAGGCTCCCGAAGGGGGAACGACCCATTACGTAGCCCTGGCCTTCGCTCCCGGGACGACGACCTTCAGTGATGCGACGGTGCTCGATAGCTCCCTGCAGCAAGGAACGGTGGATTTCACCTTCACCGACGCTACGGCGACACGGGATACGAATACCGGCGCTCCCGAGGGAAGCAACGACTACCTGCCTCAGAGCAACGTGACGGGGATCGCCCTGGGGACGGCGGTTTCGGCAGATGCCTTGGATGACTATATGGCCGATAACGGTGAGACCTTTACCGTTACGATCGGTAACTATAGCGCTCCCAATACGCCGGTCTACGAAGACGTCAGTATCGATCAAGGGGCGGTAACCACGACCATCACCGACGACAGCGGCACGAATCCCAACGATCCCAACAGCCTGGATGACGAGACCAACGATCCGACCCACGCGGAGAGCAATCACGAAGTGGTCCAGATCCGCCTGGTCGCCTGTGACAGTAACGGTAATCCGATCCTCGTCGATGACGGCAACGGAAACGTCAACACCTACGTCTTCGCCAACGAGGTTCCCGAGGATGACGCGGCTTATTACATGGCCCTGGCCTTCAAGCCCGGGGCGAGTGAGTATACGACCGATACGGTACTGGAGCCCGTCAACCAGATCGGAACGGTCACGATCACGACGGCCGATCAAGACGCCCACGGTGTGACGAGCCAAAGCGCCATCGACGGTAGCCAAGATTACGCCGCGACCCAGAGCCAAGAGGTGAGCTTGGGGCAGGCCTTCAGTATCGATACCCTGGATGACTACCGGGCCGATAACGGTGAGAAGTATAAGGTGGCGATCGATGCCGACTCCTACGCTCCGGTTTCGGGCAGCGGCTACGAGAACGTCCAGGTCCATACCGATCCGGTGACCACGACCATCACCGATGGAGCCAGTGGAGATGCGACGCCCAATCAGCCGGTAGATACCGTCTATGTCAAAATCACTCATCCCGATTCCGTTATCGAGGGCAATCAGTTGAGTCATACGGTATCTCTTGTCGACAAAGATGGAAATCCGGTCACGCTTCCCAGCGGAAAGAGCGTGACGGTTACCTTGACCTACACATCCACGGACGGGGTGGATACCAGTGCCGACTTCAGCACTCTGACCACCTCCGTCACGATTACCGGAGGTTCCTCTCAGACATTCGTCAACGTTCCTCTGGATGACTTTACCGCGGAGGGGACCGAACACTACACCGTCTCTATCGCTTCGGTAAGTGACGACGACGGTACCTTCGAAAACCTTGAAATCCACGCCACGGACAAGTCGACGACGGGTGAAATCATCGACGGAGTCACGCCCGGCACGCCGGAAAACTCCTACGTGGACGAAGATAATTTCGACCCTCTCGACCCCACTTCTACCCTGACAGATACCGACAGCCTGGGGATTACGGCACCGGCAGGCGACAATGGTTACACGCTCTCTTTCACTGGGGCGCCGACCTTCACTTCCGATGACGCTTCCTATACGACTCTGACCTCCGACGGCGTGGCGATCGAATATGAGGTCAACGGCGATACGATCACCGCTTACAAGGGATCCGGCCGGATGGATGACGATCGGGTCTTTGTGATCACCCTGGATAAGAATGCCCCGGGAGGCAGCGACGACAGCCACACCTACACCCAGTTCAAAAATATCGATCATCCCACCGTCGACAGCGATGATGATGTGGTATTGGATTTTGCGTTCGAAATCAGTGATCAGGGAGAGACCAGCGATCCTGTCCACTTCACCGTCACGGTCAACGACTCGCTGCCTCAAAGCAGTGATCAGGCTCTCTCTCTCGCTGAGGATTATACGCAGACGATCATTATCAGCAACGAATCCTTCTCAAGCGGCGAGATTACACTGAATAACGGGGTAGACGGCGATCAGAGCGTATCAAGCGGCAGCAGTATCGATATCTACGACACTGGGCTCAATGACGTGGTCGGTAAATTGACTAATAACGGTGATGGGACGCTGACTTTCACTCCCCATCATGACTACAGCGGATCGACACACGGTTTCGATTATTCGGTAAGCGATACAGACGGGGATACGGCCAGTGCCCATGTCGATTTGACGGTGACTCCGGTCGCCGATGCCCCCAGCGTCGCTGTGAGTGATCTTTCCACCACGGAGGACAAGGACAATCAGACTGAGGGTAATAATAAAGTCTCTTTGAATCTCAGCAAGCCTTCACTCAGCAGCGATCAAACCGACCAGAACGGTACGGATGCAGGAGATCATCCCGAGCGGCTTGGCTACATCGAACTGCAATTCGACAACGGCGCCGCCGTGGCCGGTGCGAAACTGATAGACACCAACGGTACGGTACTGGCGACGATCGGAGCCGATGGCGATACCGTCAAATTCTATCTCAACGATGTCAGCGATTATCATATCAGTGGGCTCGATCCTTCGGCCGATGGAGCGATATCGCTGAGTGAGTCGGAATTCAACGCCCTACAGCTCATTCCGGCGGAAGATAACGACATCGACGTCCAGATGACGCTCTCGGTTACCTCCTACGAGACGGATGACAGCGGCGTGCCTCTCGATCCCAACAGCAGCGTTTTGACGGAATCTGCCAGTGACTCTTTCACCCTTGCCATCGAAGCACGAACGGATGATGTCGCATTGAAGTGGGACGATAATTCGGAAGGCACGATCTCTACCAATGTTCATCAGGATGATACCTATACTTTCAATACGCGCAGCGAAGGAGACGGCGCGATCGACCTGACCGCTCTCCTCTCCGCCGTGAGCGGTGCGCAGAAGGGGCCCGGAGGAGCCCACGGAGATCTGGACGGCAGCGAGCATCGCAGCTATACGATCAGCGGCATTCCCAACGGCACGGTCGTCACACTGGGCGGCGTGAGCGCCGTCGCTGCAGGCGGGAGCGATGACAATACCGCCGATGCGAGCGTAACGATCGCCTTCCCGGACAATACCGACGATGATCCGAGTTTCACACTACAGCTTCCGGAACAGTTCGGCGGGACGATCGACAACGGAGTCATTACCCTCTCGGTGGCGGATCACGACAGCGACACGAGCTACGTCGATACGACCAAGATCGCCAAAGTCTACTTCACTGTCGATGTCACGCCGGTCGTCGATGACTGTACGCTCCAGGTGGCTCAGCCTATCGGTGAGGAGGATGCTGGTCGCACCCAGGGCAATATCTCCAACGATGCCAATGCGGCAGATATCGATGCACCGCAAAACGGCATCGATTTGGGTATCGTCGCCAGCAGCGACGATACCGACGGATCCGAGACCTACGACATTACCGTCGATCAGGTACCCGACGGAGCCTCCCTCTATTACGACGGCGTCTTGATCGACAAAAATACGGCTTCCGGAAGCGGCTTGGACATCACGGACAACGGTGACGGCACCTGGAAGCTGAAGATTACGGACTTTGACAACGATGCCGTATTCAAGATCATTCCTCCGCATAACAGCGACGAAGACTTCACTCTGCACGTAGAGGGAGTTTCCGTCGAGCATTACTCCGACGGCAGTGTCGCGGCGACTCAGCTTTCCCCGACAGCATTGGATATCAATGTTCAGGTCAAAGGCGTGGCGGATATTCCGGTCCATGATGATCTCGCCAACGTTGATTTGAGTGACGACAACGGTACGGATCACAGTTTCAACGCAACCGGCACAGAAGACTCCGGCCCTTATGATCTGAAGGGTATCCTGGCGACTCCTGATCTTTTGGATTCATATGACAGTGACGGGTCGGAAAAATTGACGATCAAACTCACCGGTCTGGATACGGCGTTTGATATCCAGGGTGCTACGCTGGTCGGCGGAACGGGAGCCGGGCGTATATGGTTTATCGATCTGGCAGATCTCAAAAACGGGGATGTCAAACTCGTCACACCTCAGAACTATGCGGGTGAAGTGGACTTTGATATCGCCATGATCACGACGGAGCGTGAAGGCGACAGCAAAACCCATCCGACGAAGCCCGTGCAAGTGATGATCACTCCGGAAGTGGACAATACGATCAACACCCACGATACCCAGGATGAAGATGAGTATCATCAACTCGACTTCAGTATGATCACTCCGGATGCGGACGGTTCGGCTGCAGGGGCGGAAGAGCTGCAGACCTTGCAGATCAAAGTCGACTCTCTGCCCGCCGGTGTAGCACTTTATGATGCCAACCATCAGCAGTTGACGGATACGGACGGTGACGGATACATCGATGTAGCGGTACAAAACGGAACGCCCCAGCCGGTCTTTGTGCAGTTGCCCGAAGATTCCAATATGAACGGGCAATACAGCTTCAAGATCTCCTATACGGTCCAGGATACTGCTCTCGATGGGGCGGGAGATCCTTACTCCGCCACGCAAAGCCATACGGATATCGACTATACCGTCGATGTGCATGCCGTCACCGACGATATCGATATGACGACAGAGACTACGGCTACCGGAATCTTCACAACCGCTTCCGGAGATGCTGCAGATGTCAACGTCGATACATCAGCCGGTTCGACGGGAACGTTTACCAAAAAGATTGCGATCCACGGCATCGACAGTGACGGTCGCGGACATCCCGATGAGGACGGATCCGAAAAGTTCACCCGTATCGAGGTCCATGGAGTTCCTGAGGGAATCACCATTGAAAATGGCCACTATGCCGGGGATACGGGCGGAAGCAACTATTCCGGCCTCTGGTACGTCGATGTAGGGGATATCGCTCTCGACGGCAATGCCAGCTACGATCTGGTATTCAAATTTGAAAACGGCACCTTGGTTTCCGGGGATTACGATATTACGATTACCGCATTCAACGAAGATAGCGGAAACGGTCAGGAGCAGAATGACAGTGAGACGTTCACGCTTCATGTTCCGACGGATGTAGACAGCGGCAATCCGCCTCCGCCGCCTCCGACGATCAATGCGTTCTATCAGGATATCGACAACGACGGGGTTCATGATCACGATTATACGGTGAGCAGTTCCGAAGATCACAATATTACGGACAGCGATGCCTATCCAGGGAGTATTTTGCGAGAAGATACGCCTTTCGCATTGAGCGACGTGATTCATGTAGAGACGGACGGGACGGGATCGTTCGGTATTACGATTCGAGATCTTACCCCAGGATATACGATTTCCGGTCCCGGCTTGAGCTATGATATGGTCAATCAGATGTACACTTTGACCGGCCAGGGAGATCAGGCCGCGATCGTTCAGGCGCTCCAGAATTTGACGATCACACCGCCGGAAAACCACAATACGGATGCGAACGATCCGGATAATACGGATCTCAATTTCGATATCGAGTTGACGACCTATGCCGATGCAGGAGATGCCCAGACGGCACTGATCAACTTTTCCGCACCGATTCTGCCCGTGACCGATCCGATGGATCTGAGTACCACCGGTACGGGGACCACCCCCGAAGATACCGACTATCAGTTCAGTGTCACCATGGATAATCAGGGAGACGGAAATCGGACGGAGATCATCGACGGAAAGGTCTACCTGCAGCTGAATGAAAACTATACAGACTTCCAGGGCGATGACGGCACGAACGGGTCGCTCTGGTACAACGGTACCCAACTTACCTTGACCCATGTCAGCGGGGTGTCCGGCATCGCCGACGGGGACTACTACGTGATCGAAAACGTACAATACGGCGACACTTTGGATTTCGTCTACAAGCCTGCAGAGAATCGGGACGGACATGTCGATATGGATCTCTACGTCAAAAACAAAGAGAGTGAAGCGTGGAATCCTTACGATACTCAGGAGGTCGTTTCCCACAAAACAATCGGGATCGACGTGACACCGGTCGAGGACGGCTTTAGCAACTTTGCAGCGAGCGCAAGCGGTGACGAAGATACGCGGGTTGTATTGACGGTCAATGGAGAAGATCCGGACGACTCCGAAAAACTCAGCTCCATTACCCTGGACCGTATCCCCAATGGATTTATCGTCTATTACGGTGCGGATGCCGCGAGTGCCACGATTGCACAGAATGTCGGGGTCAACGGGCAGATGACGCTGCAGATGCATTACGGAGTGGATGAAACGGTGGATTACAACCTCTGGAACATTCCGACGAACAACGGAGAGATCCCGGCGTATATCGCGATTCAACCTCCCGAAAACTGGAGCGGAACCATCCCCGATGTCTCTCTCAATATCCTCTCTGAGGGCGGGAATGCCCAGAGCAGTACCTTCAATGCGGAGGTCAATCCCGTCGTGGACGGTCTCACTATCGAACCCACCAAGACTTTCGGAGGCGAGGGGGAGGAGATTCCTTTGAGACTCAATGCCAACGTCATCGATCTGGACGGTTCGGAAGTCGTGGATCTGACGTTGACGGGTCTGGGTGAGGGTGCGTCATTCAAAGTGGCGGGTAGCTATTTCCCTGCGGTATATGATGCAAGCAGCGATACTTATACACTTAGCGGCGTGCCGGCACTGGATGTCAACGAAATTACGTTTATTCAGAGTGCCGTGAGCGCTACCGTGACCGTGACGGCCCATACGGTCGAACAGGCGACTTCGGATACATCGTCCGATGTCTCCGCTACATTTGAGCTCAATATCCATCCCGCCGCTCCAAGCTCCGGAGATGATACGTTCCTCTATGATGGGACGGATACTTTTGACGGAGAAGGCGGAGTAGATACGGTGGTTCTAAAGTCCGGAACGGATGTAGATTTCAGCGGGACGGATACGCCTTTTGCCAATATCGAAGCGATCGATTTGCGCACGGGTACGCACACGCTGAGCAATCTGGCCCAAGAGGATGTGGCGCGGATGCTGGATGGGACCAACACGACCCTCACGATACATGCAGACGGCGACGATACCCTGAATCTTACCAATCAGTGGACGGATGCCGGAAACGGTGACTATACCGCAGGTGCTTATACAATTCACGTCGACGGAACGGCCGATGTCACCCGAAGCTCTACGGTCATCGACGGTATCGTCGAAGGGATGTACTACGAAACCAGCAGCGGGCTGCACGGATTTACCGATGCCGACGGGACTTTTGATTATGCAGATGGCGACACGGTCGTCTTCAAGATCGGCGAGGTTGAGCTCGGACGCCTCGATACGACACAGATCGAAGACGGTAAAGTCTTCCTGCAGGATATCGCCGGAACGGATCGAACGGATCTGAGCGATCAGTATGTTGAAAATATGGCGGTACTGCTGCAATCCTTGGACAACGACGGGGATGCCTACAACGGTATCGTTATCACCGAAGCGATGCACGAAGCCTTCAGTGACGACAGCTTCGATCTGGCGACGATCAGCGAAGAGGCTCTGGTCTCCATCATCGAAACCAATGGCGCCCAGGCGGTAGATAATGCGGATGCGATGGAGCATGTGGCCGAGATGCTCGTCGAATATAGCGGCGTCGAGTCGACGGAAGTGCTGCACTTCGATACTCAGCTGCCTGAAAATGTGCCTATGACGGATGACCTGCAGGCGGAATTTTCGCCAGAGGCGACTTCCGAAGAAATTCAAGATCTCTTTGGAGCAGAAGTGTCGGTCATTTCCCCTGCACTCCATGAGATTTTGGATCTTGGAGACAGCAGTACCGATTCACTCTTGCCTCAGAGTTCGCAAATAAATGATGGGGACTATAGTACCGCTGCGGAACCCGTGGCACCGAGTACGGACTATACACCATCGGACGATCCGACTGTGCATTTGAATGTGGAAGACCAGTCCGTTCACACTGCAGTATGATCCGAAAGGGTTAAAGGGTAAAATAAGGGGTGACATCGTCTATAAAACATTCTCCTACCAGAAAGGGGAAAAGATGCTCAGACGTTCCACCACATACTGTGTGATCTTAATGTGGATGGGGGTTCTTAAGACTCTCTATGCGGATCAGACCATTTCGTCGACACAGTCTACTCCTGTCGTCAGCAACGGGCAGGAAAACATCACTGTAACTCCGACCGGAGCTATCGTCATTCCCGCTGCCGGACAGAGTAACTACGCTATACGTCTTACGGGACCGTTACAAAACGGAAAAATGATCGAAAACGACGGCGTGATTTCCACGACGCTTGACGCATCGGGCGGAGGGTACTCTATTCCTTTGATGCTTTTTGTGAGTTCCTACGGAAATATCGTCAATCGCGGGAGCCTTAGCTCAACGGTGGAAGACTCCCAGCTGGCCTATCCTCTGTATCTCTCGCGTAATGAAGTTTCCGGAACCGTCGTCAATTCCGGCGATGTTCTGGCGGTGACGCGGGATAACAGCTGGGGAGTGGATTTGCATGTTCGCCGCAACAGAGGGTTGGTGGAAAACGAAGCTAACGGCGTGCTTAGGAGCGTCGGCCGTACAAACAGTTGGATCTACGGCTTTGCGACCATTCGAAACGAAGCCGGTGGCACCCTGAGAAACCTGGGAGAAATCCAAGGGGTCAATACCGGTGATGATGGCGGAAGCACGGGAATGTATGCCCAGTACAATGACGGCTCGGTTATCAACTCCGGACTCATCGAGCTCAAGGGAGAGGGGTCAAACAATACCCTCTACGGGATAGGCGTCAACTATAACTATGCCTTGATACGCAACAGCGGAGTCATCAGACTCCACAACAGTGTAGGAGCTGTGAGCTTGGCCTTTAATACCGATGACGGTAACGGCACGGTCGTCAACGATACGGGAGCTTTAGCCTACGGAGATATTCATACCGTGGGTCAGCACTTCGAAAACCGAGGTGAACTCTATCTCTACACCACAGGTCAATCCCTAAGCGACTACTATCACGGATCGGCGGGATCTGTTTTGGGGATCGTCGTCGATCTGGACAATGCGCATAATCCAATCTATTCCACTCTCAAGACACAAGGCACGGTGCTCGATGACGGCAGCCAAATCTTCGTGGATATACGGAGTGCCCTGACCGAGCAACATTATCTCCTCGGTCAGGAGCTTCTGGGCGTGATCCAGACTGACAACAATCTCACGGTCAACGGTCAGATCCAGGTCCTGGACAATTCGGCGCTTCTGGGCTATCGGGCACGTTACGATGCGGCCAATCTCGATCTGGTCCCCTATCGAGTGTCGAATTTCTCCCAGGCGGCAGAGAGGGGGTGCAATGCCGGGGCTTTGGGCGTGGCCGGCTATCTGGAGGATTATCCTATAGGGTCCAATCCGCAGATAGACTCCTTTGTGCTGGGTCTTTACCAGCTTTCGAGTCTGGAGGAGGTGGGGAACGCACTGGAGGAGTCTATTCCTCTCGTGGCGCTGCATCAGACGGATACCCAGGAGCGTTTCAGTCGCCTTCTGAGCGCCCAGATCCCCACAGATCCGGTGGGCGATACGCTTGCCACTGGGAAAAAGCTATGGATGAAGGTTGTTCACACCTCTATAAGTCGTCCGTGTACCAACGACTATAGAGGATATGAAGCAAGGTTCAGAGGTATACTTCTTGGGGGAGACGGTACAGTAGGTCAGGCACGTCTGGGGGTAGCACTTTTTGCCGGACATGGCAAGATCCAAAGCGGAGGATTGGATCAAGATGGGAGATTTGATCGCTACGACCTGCTTTTCTACGGCCATACCCCCCTGACGCGCCGGTGGCAGCTCCGGATGCGCAGCGGATTGAGTCGGGTCAGCTCCAGGCTATCAAGGAGACTCCCGCTCCTTCCCGGAAAGGCTGATATCCGAGTACCTATGAACCTGTTCTATGCCTCTGCCGAGGCATACCGTACCTTTAGATCCAGTCGGAATCTCCAGTCAAACCTTAGCCTCGGTGTCTTCTGGATACATTCACGTATGGATTCGGTGAAGGAGGAGAATGCCGGGGATATGAATGTAGACCTGGATCGAAGTTCTCACACCGCGCTCTATCTCGATCTCAGAAGCGAACTGCTCTATCATTGGGATAAAGAGTGGAGTGTGAAACTCAAGGGAGAGCTCGCCTACGAAACGCTACACCGTTCTTTTTCCAGTCGGGGTAGGTTTCAAGGTTATGGAAGCGGAAAGTTTCCTATCGATCTGAATTACCGGTCGCCGTGGAGTTGGCAGCTTGGATTGAGTGTCATCAAGAAATTTGGAAAGGATATCAACGTTGCTTTGGAGAGCTTTTACGGCAAAGAGTGGAAAGCAGGTCGAAATTTAGGAGTTTCGGTGCAGTTGACCTGGTCTTTTTGATTGGAGATCAGGAACCGGACCAGCGTCGATAGAGCTCGTGCTCGATGCCGAGCAGATCGTACCATTTTCCTATCCAGAAGCG
This sequence comes from Campylobacteraceae bacterium, assembly GCA_026983875.1. Classification (GTDB taxonomy): domain Bacteria; phylum Campylobacterota; class Campylobacteria; order Campylobacterales; family Sulfurovaceae; genus Nitratifractor. The sequence continues at coordinate 5,604 of JALSTG010000144.1, read as the reverse complement.
CTCCATAGCTTCCAGGGAGTCGTGTTCGGCGTAGTAGCCTGCTATTGGTGGGGCGATGAGCACGCCCAGCCGGGAGAGTTTGAGCATGTTTTCCAGGGCGATAGGGGAGAGGGGCATCTCTCGGGGGGCGAGGAGAAGCGGTCGGTTCTCCTTGAGAGCGACGGCGGCGGTACGGGTGGCCAGCGTATCGGAGATGCCGCAGGCGATCTTGGCCAGGGTGTTCATGGAGCAGGGGATGACGGCAGTGGCGTGGATACCGAAGGAGCCGCTGGCGGGACCGGCGGCAATGTTTTCGTCGGAATGGAAAGTAATGCGTCCCAGCTCGTGGAGTTGAACCTTGAGGGCATTGTCGGAGACGACGACATGGGGCTCGACATTTTTCGGAAGATATTTTAGGAACTTAACGCCCAACTCGACGCCGCTGGCACCTGAGATGACAAGTGCCAGTTTCATACGAGACTCCCGTATAAAACTGGTGATGAATAGTGAATAGTGAATAGTGAATAGTATCGGTATGCGTTGCTTCGCGCCGCTTTTTTAAAATTTTTTTCTAAACGCATGACACTCAGCACTCGGTACTCTTATGCCAGATTGGTATAAACGACCTGAACATCGTCATCCTCTTCGAGTTTTTCGGTCAGGGTGCCGACCTCGTCCATCTGCTCCTCGCTCAGCTCGACGGGGGTGTTGGGGATATACTGAAGCTGGGCTTTGCTCACCTCGATTCCCCGCTCTTCGAGGGCTTTGCTCAGTTCGCCGAAGGAGGTGAACTCGCCGTAGATTCGGACGATCATCTTGTCTTCGCCGTTTTCCTGAGGGATTTTGTCCTCTTCGATCTCCTCGAGACCGTAGTCGATAAGCTCCAGCTCCAGCTCTTCGAGATCGAGATCCTCGCGCCTGTCGAATTCAAAGACCGACTTGCGGGTAAACATAAAGTCCAGAGAACCGCTGGTGAGGAGCTCACCTTTGTTACGGACCAGGATCGCTTTGACATTTGCTACGGTTCGGGTAGGGTTGTCGGTGGCACACTCGATGATCATCAGACTGCCGTGGGGTCCCTTGGCCTCGTAGTGCATCTCCTTGATATCCGCCGCATCTTTGTTGAAAGCTCGCTTGATGGCTGCTTCGATATTGTCCTTGGGCATGTTCTGGGCTTTGGCGTTGGCGATGGCGGTGCGGAGCTTGGCATTCATCTCGGGATCGGGGCTGCCTCCTTCTTTGGCAGCCATGGTAATCATTTTGCCGAGTTTGGGGAAGATTCGAGACATCTGTCCCCAGCGCTTCATTTTGGCGGCTTTGCGGTATTCGAAGGCTCGTCCCATTCGTTCGCTTCCTTGATAAAAATTTGATGCAATTATAGCGTATCGATCGCCTTAGCGTCGTTTGCGAAGTTTGCGCTTACCCAGCTTGAAAATGCGGGAAGGATCTCCGGGGGAGCCCAGCGGTTCAATGACAATATCGGCGACGGAACGGGCGTAACTTTCGTCATAAGGAACGCTGCTGAGATTCGCCGAAGTGCTGTAGGCCCAGCCGAGGCGTTGCAAAAGGAGGAGGTGTCGGGGATTCCGAACAAGACGAAAACTCTCACCGCATGGATGAATATAGCTGGTGAGCCTACTGCGGCGGAGCTTATTGTGCCATCGTCGGGGGAACCTCCGACGTGTCTTGAACGCCGCCAGAGAAGGGTAGACACGGATGTAGGGCATATGGGAGGGGCGCTTTTTGACCCAATCGAGTCGGACGGAGTCCTGGGAGAGGAAGCCGATGGTCGTGTCGGTGGCAGTGAGGAAGAGTGCTTTGTGGAGACTCATGGGGCGTCCTGCTCCTGGGTTTCGACTCGATTGCGTCCGAGTCTCTTGGCCCGGTAGAGGGCGGCATCGGCACGGCGAAGCGCTGCATCAATAGACTCGTCTACCTCGATCGGGGAGATTCCGGCGCTGAAGGTCACGTGGATTCCTCCGGGGAAGGCGTCTTGTTCGACTTCTCGACGTAAAGATTCTACCAATCCTTTCGCCTGCGTGCAAGTCAGCTCTTTCGTCAAGATCAAAAACTCTTCTCCGCCCCAACGTCCTGCAATCTGAGGGACTTTGATATGTTTTTGAAGAAGGTGCGCAAAATGGACGAGCACCCGATCTCCGACATCGTGTCCGTAACGGTCATTGATCGATTTGAAGTGATCCAGGTCGATGAGAACGACGTTACAATGAATTCCGTAATATTTCACGGCGAGATGAAGCCGTTGCATTTCGATTTCAAGGGCCATGCGGTTGGGCAGTCCGGTCAGACGGTCTGTATGCGCCTTGACATTGAGGTCGTTGAGGCTTTGGTGTATGGTGTCGGCCATGTGGGTGAAAGAGCGGGCCAACTGGCCGATTTCATCTTCTCCTTGAATCGTACCTTCAAATTCGAAGCTGCCTTTTTTCAATTTTTTGGTCCAATCGATCAGCTCTCTAAGAGGGTGGACGATCTTGCGACGGGAGTGAAACCAGCTAAAGAGGGCCAGGAAGAGCATGAGTAAGATCAGAGTAAAAATGGCAAAATCGATCTGACGGGTACGCTGAGCGATTGCCTGGACTTTGGTAGAGGTGCGTCGATCGACCAAGTTGAAATAGTCGGAGAGTTTCTGCATCATTTTAGCTTTGTCCCTTCGGTACTGAGCGCCGTAGAGAAGCTGCTGGGCAGTAAGACGGTTGGCACCGCTGAGGCTGTCGTCATGAGAGGCCAGCTCCATGAGATGAAATGCTTGCCGCTCCAATTCCGTAAGCTTGTCGGCATATTTTTTGGCTTCGTGAAGCGCGGTGCGCTCTTGTGAACTGATGTCATAGCGTTTCAGTAGCGCTTGAAAAGAGATTTTCGTTCCGGTTTTTGGAGAAATGAAATCCATTTCCGGACTGATTTTGTCCCAGAAGAGAATATCGTAGTGTTTCGGACGAATCTCCTTCCCCTCACGAATGGCCAGGATATGGCGATAGTACTCGAGATAGCGGGGATCCCCCGTGTGGGTGTAGGTACGGGCCATCTGGGTGAGCTCGTCGGCGGTATTTTTGAGCTGGACGGCCAGACGGTAACTTTCGTAGCGATTTTTCTGGGCCTGAGTCAGCTCCTGCTGGAGGGTGAGACGATACCACATCAACGCAATCACTGACAGCAGCAGCGCGGTAATCAGGATGAAAAAGAGGATAATGCGCTGCTGGATCGTCATCGGCGGAGATAATCCTGCAGGGCTTTGGGCTCGACGCGGCCTTCGTTGGCCTTGAGGGCTTCGATCGCCAGGGCGGCGGCCCGGGCGGCGGCGATGGTAGTGAAGTAGGCGACGTGGTTGGCCAGGACCGACTGGCGGATAAGCCGGGCGTCGGCTTTGGCAGCTTTGTTGTCGGAAGTGTTGATGGCCAGGGCGATCTCTTCGTTGCGGATCATGTCGTCGATATTGGGACGGCCTTCGCTGATCTTGAGGACCTTCGTCGAGGGGACGCCTGCAGCCTCCAGGGCGGCGTGGGTCCCGGCGGTGGCGACGATCTCGAAGCCCAGCTCCACGAATTTTCGCCCGATTTCGCCGGCATAGGGCTTGTCGATCTCCGTCAGAGAGAGGAAGACTTTGCCCTCGAGAGGGATAAGGTTCTTGGAGGCGAATTGGCTTTTGGCGAAGCTCATGCCGAAGCTCTCGCTGATTCCCATCACTTCGCCGGTCGATTTCATCTCGGGTCCCAGGATCAAGTCGGAGCCGGGGAGTTTGTTGAAGGGGAAAACCGCTTCTTTGACGGCGATATGTCCTGTAAGTTTCGGTTCCATCGGTATCTTGGAGTAGTCGACCATCTTGAAGGTGTCGTAATACTCCAGGGCTTCCCGGAGATCGCCCCGGACCATGACCCGGGTGGCGACTTTGGCCAGGGGGACGCCGGTGGCTTTGGAGACGAAAGGAACGGTCCGGGAGGCGCGGGGGTTGACCTCGATGAGGTAGATCTCGCCGTTGTGGATGGCGTATTGGATGTTGAGCAGACCCACGACGCCCAGCCCCAGGGCGATCTCCATGGTCTGCTTCTTGATCTGCTCCAAGATCGTCTCGGGGACCGAGACCGCCGGCAGAGAGCAGGCGCTGTCGCCCGAGTGGATGCCGGCCTCTTCGATGTGCTGCATCACCGAGCCGATATAGACCTCCTTGCCGTCGGAAATGGCGTCGACGTCCAGTTCGATCGCGTTGTCCAGGAACTTGTCGATCAGTACCGGGGAGTCGTTGGAGACCTGAACCGCCTCCTCCATATATTCGCGGAGCTCCGCATCGTTGTAGACGGTCCGCATCGCCCGGCCTCCAAGGACGAAGCTGGGGCGAACCAGGACCGGATAGCCGATACGGCCCGCGATGGCGATGGCTTCATCCTTGGTAAAGGCGGTGCCGTTTTCCGGCTGGCGTAGGCCGAGCTTTTCGATGAAGGCGCTGAACTTCTCCCGATCTTCGGCCAGGTCGATGACCCGTGCTGGCGTCCCGATGATCTTGGCGCCGACGGCGGTGAGGTTTTTGGCCAGTTTCAGAGGCGTTTGGCCGCCGAAGTGGACGATGACGCCGTCGGGCTCTTCGGTCTCGATGACGCTGCGGACATGTTCGAAGTCGATGGGCTCGAAGTAGAGGATATCGCTGGTATCGTAGTCGGTGGAGACGGTTTCGGGATTGCAATTGTACATGATCGATTCGATCTGCATATCTTGCAGGGCAAAGGCGGCATGGACGCAGCAATAGTCAAATTCGATCCCTTGACCGATCCGGTTGGGGCCGCCGCCGATGACCAGGACTTTTTTGCCCGCCTTGGCTTTGCGTCCCGCATCGGGGAGGGAAGTGATGTTGGTAGTGGAGTAGAGGTAGGGCGTCAGGGCTTCGAATTCGGCCGCGCAGGTATCCACTTCGTTGTACTGATGCTCGATGCCCAGTTTTTTCCGGGCGTTGTAGATGTCGTTTTCTGTCAGCTGTAGCCCCTCTCTGCGGTTGATCACCGCGGCGATCATGGCGTCGCTGAATCCCTCCGTTTTGAGTCTGCGTAGAGCAGAGGCGTCATGGAGTGTCTCCAGGACGATAGAGGCCTCGCTGGCGGCAAGCTCCTCAAACTGATAGAGGAACCAGGGGTCGATACGGCAGAGCTCGTGGATCTCCTGTACGCTTCTGCCCCGGCGTAAAGCTTCGAAAAGGTAGAGGATTCGCTCGGCGTTGGGGCGGCGGATCTGCCGGGTGAGGGTCTCGTCGTCGCAATCGACGGGATCGAATCCGATAAGCCCCGTCTCCAGGGAGACCAGGGCTTTTTGGAAGGACTCTTTGAAGGTCCGGCCGATGCTCATGACCTCACCGACCGATTTCATGGCCGTCGTCAGGGTGCTTTCGGCCTGGGGAAATTTCTCGAAGGTAAAGCGGGGGATCTTGGTGACGATATAGTCGATGACCGGTTCGAAGCTGGCGGGAGTACCGGTGATGTCGTTGGTGATCTCATCCAGAGTGTAGCCTACCGCCAGCAGCGTGGCGACCTTGGCGATGGGGTAGCCGGTGGCTTTGGAAGCCAGGGCCGAAGAGCGGGAGACCCGGGGGTTCATCTCGATGACGATCATTCGGCCGGTCTCGGGGGT
>JALSTG010000143.1 GCA_026983875.1 Campylobacteraceae bacterium | reverse complement strand
CCCTACGGCTCGGAGTGCCGAGGAGCTCTCTCGCTGGGCCCTCGCCTTCGCTTACATTATCTCTGTCACCTACTATCTAGCGCTCTTTGGCGATTTTCTCCTCAGGGGCGTCAATGTAGTCGATCCGCTGCTCTCCAAGAGCGTTACCACGGCCGTCTTGCTCTTTATCGCTCTCTACGGCAGTCATCGCGGTTTCAACTTCCTGGGCAGGTTCGAAGCCCTCAAACTCGGCATCATCGCCGGCCTGCTCGCCGGGCTGATCTACGGCAACCTCACGGCCTGGCAAGCAGGCATATGGCACCTCCCCGCCGCCCGTCAAGCGGGCTGGCATGAATTTCAGGTCGTTCTGGGGATGCTCATCGTCATTCAGGGATTCGAGACCTCCCGCTATCTGGGCGACAGATTTCCACCCGCTCTGCGCATCCGCACCATGCGTTATGCCCAGTGGATTTCGGGAGGGATCTATATCTTTTATATTGCGCTTATGCTCTACTATTTCAACCTCCCGCTTCCTCCCGCAGGCCAGGATACGGCAATCATTACCCTCTCGAGACACATCGCTCTGATACTGCCGGTGATGCTTCTGGTCCTGGCACTTGTCGCACAGTTCGACGCGGCAATCGCCGATGCCCAGGGCGGTGCCGGACTGCTCGAAGAGCTCAGCCGGCGTAAAATCACCCAGGGACTTGCCTACTGGATCATCGTCGGAGGCGGTCTCTTCATTCTCTGGAGCTCGGATGTCTTCCAGGTCATCACTTATGCCTCCAAGGCCTTTGCCCTCTACTACTTTTTGCAAAGCGTCGTCGCAGCGCTCACAGCCTTGGCCCATCGAGAGATTCCCTATCGGCTCGCACGTTTTCTCTTCTATACGCTCGTCGCATCCGCGGCCCTCTCCGTCGTCATCTTCGGCATTCCCGCCGGCGGATAATCATTCTAAAGGAACACCATGGGTATCATCTTCGGACCCGTCGCCTCGCGGCGATTCGGCAAATCTTTGGGCATCGACCTTAGTCCCGGACGCAAACAGTGCAACTTTGACTGCGTCTACTGCGAGCTCGATCCCGCTAAACCGATGGATCACTACGAGTCTGTTCTCGGCATCGAGGAGATTCTCGATGCCGTGGACAAGGGACTACGGACTCATCCGGATATCGATGTCCTTACCGTCACAGCCAACGGCGAGCCGACCCTTTACCCCTATCTCGATGAGCTGACGAAGGGCCTGGATCGCATCAAAGGCTCCGTCGAAACCCTGATTCTCAGCAATGCTTCGACCATCCATCGACCCGAGATCCGACGCACCCTCGCCCGCTTCGATACCGTCAAGCTCTCCCTCGACTGTGCCACGCCCCGCTGTTTCCGGCGTATCGACCGGCCCGAGGCTTCCGTCGATCTGGAGGGGATCAAGGAGGGGATGCTCGCCTTCCGACAGGAGTATGCGGGCACCCTCATTGTCGAGATCCTCGTCGTCGCCGGTGTCAACGACAAAACCAAGGAGATGGAAGCTCTCAACGACTACCTCCTGCAGCTTAAGCCTGAACGCATCGACCTGGGGACCATCGACCGTCCCCCCGCCTATCCGGTGCAGCCCGTGAGCTACGAGCGTCTCCGGGAGCTCTCCCTCCACTTCGATCCATCCCTCAGCGTCCATATCACCAGCCGCAAAAACCTGGGAGCGATCACCCCTTCGGCCTATAGCCGCGAGGAGATCCTCGATATCCTGCGTAAGCGGCCTCTTACCCCCGAAGACATCACTTTGCTCTTCGACGCACCCAGCCGCCGAAGACTCCGGGATCTCCTACGGGAGCAAAAGGTCCGTCTGGAAGAGAATCATGGGGTAAATTTTTACCGTCCGGCATGAGAAACTATTGACAAGCCAAACATTTTTGTCTATAATCCCCCTCACATTTCAGCGATGAAATGTCTTCCCTCCATTCCGGATTAGCTCAGCGGTAGAGTAGGCGGCTGTTAACCGCTTGGTCGCTGGTTCGAATCCAGCATCCGGAGCCATTCTTCCATACTGTTTTATTTATAACCTCTATTCTTTCCAGCAGATAAGATCTATTTTTGTTATCGGAATTTTAGCTTTGGTAAAACGCTGTTGAAGAGTTCGGAATCCTTTGGTCAGGAAGAGCCAAGAGCCCCGAAAGGGTCTCGTCAGGGCGATGGTGCTTGTGGCGTGCGAAACGTTCGATGTTTTCAGGTGTAATCGCCTCCATGCTCTCGGCAGGATTTTGGAGCTTTTCGAGCAGCTCAGGCAGGGTTACGCGTCCCTCTCCCGGATACCAGGCTTCGATCCCCTGGGCCAGGAGGAAACGGAAAGGCCCGGCTCCGATGTGTTGGGTGACGATCCGGCTCACCCCTTTGGAGAGGAGCCACTCGATTACGGGCATCCCGCCATCGTGGGGATTGGCTTCGATCGCGACGTTGCCCTCGTCGTCGACGAAGGCGAACCATTTAGCATGACCAAAAAGCGGGCTCAGGGCGCTTTCGGGTTTGTTCATCTTCATAGGAATAGCAGTCAGCACAATCTCTCCTTGATATTAATTAGAGCAACCCCAGCTGTAGTTTCGCTTCGTCGCTCATCTTGGACTGATCCCAGGGTGGATCGAAGACCAGATCCACCTCCACCTCTTCGACGGAGTGATCTTCGATTCTCGAAGGGATCGAGCGCACCAGATCGACGATCACTTCGCTCATGGAGCAGGTCGCGGAAGTCAGTGTCATGGTCACTTTGCACTTGTTGAGTTTGCTGACCTCGTCCTTACGGCACTTGACGTCGTAGATGAGTCCCAGATTGTAGATATCGACGGGGATCTCGGGATCGTAGATCTTTTGCAGCTCTTCGATCACCCGCTTTTCGGACTCTTCGGGCGTCACATCCCGTGGATCGGCACTCATAGTTTGCCCTCCTTGCATCGTCTGGCGTAGTCGTAGACTTTCTGCAAAAAAGCCTGCATGCTTTTTTGCCGCACCGGAGAAAGATGCTCGACGATCCCCAGCTTGCCCAGTTCCGCGGGATCGAAGGAGAGGATCTCGTCGGGATCCCGGTCGCTGAAGATATCCAGCAGCAGTGTGAGCATTCCCTTGGCCATCTCGCTCGTGCCCTCACCCCGGAGGATCAGCTTGCCGTCACAGCACTCCCCTACCAGCCAGGCGGGAGAGGCGCAGCCTTCGATAAAAGTCGCGTCGTTCTTCTCCTCCTCGGGCAGTATCGTATGCTTCTTGCCCAGGTCGAAAATGTATTCAAACTTCTCGTCAGGTGTCGTGAAGAGGTCAAAATCCTCCTTGTAGCGCTGTAGTGTCTCTTGCAATCCACTCATGATTATTCCTTTCAGGCTTTCTCGCCCAGTGCCGTCTCTTCGCAGCCGTGGCAGGTCTCCATGCAGCTCACCTGGGTCTGCCCCCAGTAAGCTGTCTCAAAGCTAGCGTGGAGTCTCTCGCGCAGAGCTTCGTCTTCCAGTGCATCGATGATCTCGTTGGCAAAGGCCAGGATCAGCATCTTGCGCGCCTCTTCCTTGGCGATGCCTCTCGAGCGCAGATAAAAGAGCTGCGCTTCATCCAGCTGCCCCGTGGTCGAGCCGTGGCTCGCCTCCAGATCGTCGATGTAGATCTCCAGCTGGGGCTTGCTGGCCATGTAGGCGCCGTCGTTGAGCAAAATCGCCTTGGAGTTCTGGTGGGCCTTGGTGTATTTACCCGTGTGCTCGACCTTGATCAGGGCGTCGAAGATCCCCCGGGCCTTTTCTGCCAGGATATTTTTGGCCCGCTGATTGCTCGTAGAGCTTTGGCCGATATGCACGATTCGGCTGACGGTCCCCCGACGGCAGTGATCGGTGGCGTAGAGCAGATGATCCGCATCGATCGTCGCATGCTCGTGAAGCTCCACATCCACCAACTGCAGCCCGTTTCCGGCGCCGAAATCGAAGGTATGCCAGTCGCAGGAGGCTTGCGTATCGACCTTGATCCGATGGGAAAGGATCGGGGTGTAGTCCCCTTCTCTTAGAGTTTGATCTTTGATCAAGCTCAGCCGGGCGTCTCGTGCGATGAAGGCGTCGTAGCCCCCCAGCACCAGCGCGCCGCAGGCCTGCTCTCCCTCGTAGCGCTCTTCTACCTGCACGCGGACGTTGGCATCGAGATAGAGCGCCGTGCGATAGGCCAGCAGTTTGCCTGGCTGGGTGAAGCGGTGCACGATCGTCACCTTCTCGTCCCGGCGGAAGCGGATGGAGATAATCTCGGGGCTCATGAGATGGCTCAGGTAGTAGAGGGGATCGAAATGCTTGCCCGAGAGATCCACGGCGCTACTGCAGGCGACCTGTACCTCCACATCACGAGGCAGCTGTGTGACGATCCCGTCGGTGATGACGATCTGCCTTTCGGACTCGGTAATCTCGATCTCTCCGCCGATTTGGACCGGCTCCCAGTCGCGCTCCATCAAGGGCTCGATCTCGAAGTAGCGGTAGGCTTCGCTTTTGCGCGTCGGCATCCCCAGCTGCGCCAGCCGGCGGGCCGCTTCTAGCTTCTCCTCTCCGGCTTGCAGCGTCTCCAGGATCTCTTCGGGAGTCATGGCTCCCAGCAGTGCGGGTCTCATCACGCCTCCTCGATGGCGCCGTAACCCTTCTCCTCGAGCTCGGCGACCAGCTCGGGGCCGGCGGTTTTGATGATCTTCCCATCTTTGAGGACGTGGATGTAGTCGGGCTCGATGTAGTCGAGAATCCGGCTGTAGTGGGTGATGACCAGGAAGCTCCGTTTGCCGTCTTTCATCTTGTTGATCCCTTCGCTGACGGCCCGCAGCGCATCGATGTCGAGTCCGGAGTCGATCTCGTCGAGGATGATCAGATCGGGCTCGAGCATCATCATCTGCAGGATCTCGTTGCGCTTCTTCTCACCGCCGGAGAAGCCTTCGTTGAGGGATCGGCTGATCATCTCGGGCTTCATCCCCAGCTCCTCCACCAGCTTCTTCATCTCCCGCAAAAACTCCGCGGCGTTGAGCTCCTCCTTGCCCTCGTACTTGCGCTTGGCGTTGACGGCGGTGCGCAGGAAGTAGGCGTTGTTGACTCCGGGGATCTCCACGGGGTTCTGGAAACTGAGGAAGATGCCTTCCAAAGCCCGATCTTCAGGCTCCCAGTCGACGATATTTTGCCCCTTGTAGTCGATCTCTCCGTCGGTCACTTCGATATCGTAGTGGCCGGTGATTGCCTTGGAGAGGGTCGATTTCCCAGCTCCATTGGGGCCCATGATGGCATGGACCTTTCCCTCTTCGAGCTCCAGATTCAGCCCCTTGAGGATCTCCTTGGTTCCGATTTTCGCATGCAGATTTTTGATATTCATCACGGTCTGACTCATCCTACGCTTCCTTCCAGTGTCAAATTCAATAGTGCTTTGGCCTCGACGGCATACTCCATGGGCAGTTGGCTGAAGACCTCTTTACAGAAGCCGTGCACGATCATGCTCACGGCATCCTCTTCGTTGATCCCCCGCTGCCGGAGGTAGAAGAGCTGCTCGTCGCTGATCTTGGTCGTGGTCGCCTCGTGCTCGACCTGTCCCATCGCATCCTTACTCTCCAGATAGGGGAAGGTGTGGGCTCCGCATTCGCTGCCGATGAGCAGAGAGTCGCACTCGCTGTAGTTGCGTGCCCCTTCGGCATTGGCGCCGATCTTGACCAGGCCGCGGTAGGTGTTTTGCCCTTTCATGGCGCTGATGCCTTTGGAGATGATCGTGGAGCTGGTGTTTTTGCCCAGGTGGATCATCTTGGTCCCGGTGTCGGCCTGCTGGGCCAGGGTCGTGACGGCGACGGAGTAGAACTCTCCCACGCTGTTGTCGCCCTTGAGCACACAGCTGGGATACTTCCAGGTAATTGCCGAGCCGGTCTCGACCTGGGTCCAGGAGATCTTGGAGTTCTCCCCTTCGCAGAGCCCCCGCTTGGTGACGAAGTTGTAGATGCCCCCTTTGCCCTCCTCGTCGCCGGGATACCAGTTTTGGATCGTGGAGTATTTGATTTCCGCATCCTTCATGGCAATGAGCTCGACCACGGCGGCATGGAGCTGGTTTTCGTCGCGCATGGGGGCGGAGCAGCCTTCGTTGTAGCTGACGTAGCTCCCTTCGTCGGCAATGATCAGGGTTCGCTCGAACTGCCCCGTATTGAGGGCGTTGATGCGGAAATAGGTGCTCAGCTCCATGGGGCAGCGCACCCCCTTGGGAATGTAGACGAAGGTTCCGTCGGTAAAGACCGCCGAATTCAGTGCCGCGAAGTAGTTGTCGTTCATCGGCACGACGCTGAACATGTACTTCTTGACCAGCTCAGGATAGTCCCGGATCGCTTCGGAGATGGAGCAGAAGATGATCCCCTTCTCCAGCAGCTCCTCCTGATAGGTAGTCTTGACCGAAACCGAATCCACGACAGCATCGACGGCGACTTTGACCCCGGCGAGCTGTTTTTGCTCCTCCAGGGGGATGCCCAGCTTCTCGTAGGCTTCCAGGATCTTGGGATCCACCTCATCCAGGCTCTCAGGCCCTTTTTTCGGGGCGGCAAAGTAGGAGATACTCTGGTAGTCGATGGGCTCGTACTCCAGATGCCCCCAGTGAGGCTCCTCCATCTGTAGCCATCTATGATAGGCCTTGAGCCGCAGCTCCGTCATCCAGTCGGGCTCTTCCTTTTTTTTGGAGATGAAGCGAATCACCTCCTCGTTGAGGCCCGGCGGGACCTTATCCTCTTCGATGTCGATCTCGAAGCCCAGGGCGTATTCTCCCGAGACCGCGCGATCGAGCTCTTGGTTTTCTTGTGCCATCTGCACTCCTTTTGCTCGTTCTAGCGATGGTTATAGCGCAACCATTCGCCCGATGTCAAGCCATTCTATCAGAAAAAAGTTTAAATCGGAGTTATTTTGTCTTAATTAGAAGAGGCTTCGGGCGAACCGCCCATGAAACGGGGGTGGAAGCGGAGAATCAGAAATTCTTGGCGTTTTTGAATTCCGCCACTTCGCTGTCGACCATGGCGTCGATCATGCGAATGTAGAGATCGTTGATCAGATTCGGAGAGAGATCCAGCTCGATCGCCTTGGCCCGGGCACGGTTGATGACATCCGAGATGCGCTCCTCGGCTTTGATCTCGTCGACGGAGTTTTTAAAGTGCGCCAGCTGCCGCACGTAGGCATTGCGCGCGGCGATGAGTTCCACGATCTGTTCATCGAGCTTGTCGATCTCGGCGCGGGCTTCTTCCAGGGAGTGACACTTTTTGATCTCCATCAGCTACCTCCGTTTCTTTTTGTTGGCTGATTATAGCGAAAAGCGGCCTCACCCTCGAGAAAGCGCGCCACGGCATCTTCGTCGTTGGTCCAGGGCAGCACGATGTCGGCCCGTTCTTTCAGCTCATCGATGGCATTGGCTACGGCGACTTTGCGTCCTGCCATCTCAAAAAGGCCGATATCGTTGTGACTGTCGCCAAAGACCGTGGTATGCCGACGATCCACTCCCTCCAGTTCCTCAAGCCGTGCCAAAGCGTGGGCCTTGTCCCCTTCGGGATGCAAAACGGTCATAAACCAGCAATCGATATAGGGGTCGGCACTGCGTTTGATCTCGATCGCCTCGCCCAGTTCCCGACGCAGTGCCTCCTCCAGTTCCATCGTCTTGACCTCGCTCTCCATATAGACAATTTTGAGATTACGCTCCATTGCCTTCAGGGGATCGGCATCGAGAATTCGCCGGTCGTTGTGCATCGTCTTCAGTAGCTCTTGTTGCCAAGGATTGGGGTGACGCGGATAGACGAAAGTCTCCATCCCGTCCGCCTCCATTCCCACCAGCAGCGGTTCCATCTCACAAACTTTCCGGCCGGTCTCGATCACCGCTTCGCCCGTCGCCCGATCCAGGGCAGCCACATGCCGCAGTTCCCCCTTCATCGTAGCGATCACCGCTCCGTCGAGGAGGATCATCGGCTCCCTCAGATCCAGGCCAGCAAGGAGCTTGCGCACTCCCGTCAGACTCCGGGCCGTCGCAATGGAGAGCTTGCCTCCTTCGGCTACGCAACGGTTCCAGATTTCACGGCTGGTTTCGCTGACGCTCAGATCACTGCGGAGAAAGGTCTTGTCCAGATCGGTCAAATACAAAGGTTTCATTTAATCCATATTTTACTTTGTTGTTTTTTGTCGAATTCTACCTACAATACCCTACCCGGAGCAAACTGTCACTTACAAATGGCTCCGATGAACGGAACAGGCAATGATAACCGGGGATCTCTTTGGCATAAGCTATCGATATAATTCAAAATATTCATTTGAAACCTCAAAATAAAAATCTCTTTTATGCAGAATTCTCATAAATATTGATTTTTGGAACATATTTCTTTGATACACTATGTCTGTTCCGGGTTCTGAGGTTCGATACCCATAAAGGAGGGTAAAGACTGCCATATTTCGGGGAAAAACTCCCCGTCAAATCAAGGAGGAATCAATGGCACAACACGCAAAAGGAATGTCCCTGACGACCAAAGTCCTGCTGGGAATGCTTCTGGGAATCATCGTGGGATTAGCGATCAACCTGAGCGGTCTCAACGTCAAGGGCTCCTGGATGAATTTCTACGTCGTCGACGGTCTCTTTAAGATCGTCGGTGCAATGTTCGTCACCGCACTGAAGATGCTGGTCGTTCCGCTGGTCTTCTTCTCTCTGGTCTCCGGAGTCATCGGGATCGGAGACATCCGGGAGCTGGGGAAGGTCGGCGCCAAATCCTTCGTCCTCTATCTCCTGACCACGGCCCTCGCGATCGCCGTCGGTCTGAGTATCGCCGCTTCTTTCGGTATCGGTGAGGGAGTCCACATGAGCACCGACGCCGTCTTTACGGCCAAAGAAGCTCCACCGCTGAGCAAAGTCCTCATCGACATCATCCCCGGCAACGTGGTCAATGCCTTTGCCTCCGGCAAGATGTTGCAGGTCATTTTCTTCTCCATCATGGTCGGAATCTCGATCCTGATGGTCGGCAAAAAAGCACGCCCCATCGTCGAACTGATCGAAATCAGTAACGAGATTATGATGAAGATGGTCAACATCATCATGGCCGTCGCCCCCTATGCCGTCTTCGCCCTACTGGGACGTGCCATCGCCAATCTGGGGCTGGGACTTCTGGCGGATTTGGCCGGATATGTAACGGTCCTCATCGGCGTGCTGCTCCTGCACCTCTTCGTGACGCTGATGATCATTCTCAAGCTCTTCTCCGGAAAATCCCCCGGCATTTTCCTCCAGAAGATGAAAGAGGTCCAGGTCTTCGCCTTCTCCACCTCCAGCTCCAACGCGACGATCCCGGTCACCCTTAGAGTCGTCACCGACCGTCTGGGAGTCCACAACTCTATCAGCTCCTTCACGATCCCCTTCGGTGCGACGATCAACATGGACGGTACCGCCATCATGCAGGGAGTCGCGACGGTTTTCATCGCCAACGCCTACGGCGTCCATCTGGGGATGAGCGGATATCTGACGGTGATCCTCATGTCGGTCCTCGCCTCCATCGGCACCGCCGGCGTACCCGGAGTGGGACTGATCATGCTCTCGATGGTCTTCACCCAGGTCGGGCTCCCCATCGAAGGGATCGGTCTAATCCTCGGAGTCGACCGTCTACTGGATATGATCCGTACCGCCGTCAACGTCACCGGTGACGCCACTGTCTCGGTCATCGTCGCCAAGAGCGAAAAGAAACTCGACGAAAAAGTCTATGACGATCCCGAAGCCGGCATCATCGAAGAGGAGGATCTGGAGATCGATCCCCAAGCCGAGAAAGAGTTGGCAGAAGTGGTCGAAGAGATCCACGAAGAGATCGTCGAAGAGACCGAACAGAAACATCAAGGCCAATAGGCAGCCCTACTTCTTCTTTTCACGCGGCTTACACCGCGTGAAGAGTCTCCGTCCCAAAGCTCCCGTTATCTCCATCCGATGCGTATGTTACAATCCCTCCAAGCTCTTCTATCGATGCGACAAAGGTAAGGCATGGCACAGATCTACGCTCTTCTCGATCGTCAACTGATGGAACGCTACGGAGTTACCCCCGAAGCCGCCGCCCGTTTCCTTCAAAAAGAGGGAATTATGGTCGCCCAGTACCGGGACAAAGAGGACAGCGACGAAAGCGTCGCAGAAACACTGGAGCGTTTGCGCCGTCACTACTTCGGCACCCTGATCCTCAATGACCGGCTCTCTCTGGCCAATCAGGCCGACGGGCTGCACTTGGGCCAGGAGGACCTGGCCACCGTCGATCCCGACCCCTCCGTAGCGGTTCGCAAAGTCCGTGAGTGCATCGGGG
>JALSTG010000142.1 GCA_026983875.1 Campylobacteraceae bacterium | reverse complement strand
CTCACAACGGTCGAGAAACCACTCCTTGGAGTATCCTCGCTTCATGCGCCGTAAGAGCTCCGTCGATCCGCTCTGAAGGGGGACGTGAATCTGGGGACAGATCTTGGGGTTGGCGGCGAACTCTTCGAGAAAGGCGTCGTCCATATGCAGGGGGTGAGGCGACTGAAAGCGGATCCGCTCCAGCCCTTCGACCTCCGAGACCCGACGCAGCAGCTGCGTGAAATCCTTCACCTCATCCTCTCCGGTACTGAAACGCCGTCCGTAGTTGTTGACGTTTTGCCCCAAGAGGATCACCTCTTTCGCACCGCTTTCGACCGCTTTGCGCACCTCTGTCACGATCAGCTCGCTGGGAATGGAGATCTCTTCCCCGCGGGTTGCCGGAACGATACAAAAGGTGCATTGTTTGTCGCAGCCGATGGAGATGTTGATCATCGCCTTGAAAGGGTTGGAGCGGTAGTCGCCAAAGGGGTAGGTGCTCTCGTCGTAGTCTATCTCCACCTCGACGGCATGCTTCTGCTTCAGGACCCGGGTGATCTTGGAGACGTTGCGCGCCCCTAATACAAAGTCCACATAGGGAGCGCGGCGGATAATCTCTTCCCCCAAATGGCTGGCGGTACAGCCCGTAACGCCGATTTTGGCTCCTGCTTTCCTCCGGCTACGGAAACGGCCGATTTCGCTGAAGAGCTTGGCCACCGGTTTCTCCCGGACCGAGCAGGTATTGATGATGATCAGATCCGCCTCTTCAAGGGTCTCGGTCAGCTCATAATCTTCCTTGGCCGAAAGCTCTGCGACCATGTGTTCCGTATCCCGGACGTTCATGGCGCAGCCCAGAGTTTCGATGTAGAGTTTTTTGCTCATAATCCGGCGTTCACTGCTGAACGATGTGGACCTCGTAGATATATTCGTCCTCGTTGAGGCCGTACTTCACCTCCCGCATATAGACGTTGTAGCCCTTCTCCTCGAAATGTTCGATCAGTGCCTTGAGATCCTTATGAGAGTTGTCTTTATCGAAGTAGAAGATTGACTTTTCCGGCAGCATCTCTTCGATCTTGCTCAGCTCGATCGCTTTGGGCTTCGCTTTGAGGGTCGTACGCGCCAATTTGAGTTTCATAACGGTCATTTCCTTCATCGCCCTTACGGGGCTTTGTTCTATTCATTTTTATTATACTTTATTTTGGGTAAAGGAACAATGAGATAGAATTAACTACTTCAAAAAAGAGAACACTCCTGCACAAATCGTAACTCTCAGCCGTCAAAAAATGAAGAATCTGACTGTGCCGGAAATAGATTTCTCAGAAATATAAAGGATGAAACCGTGCAAAAAATTCTTTCGATCATCGAATCGATGGCCCATGAGAAAAATCTCTCCGTAGAAAGCGCCATGGATGCCTTCAAGGAGGCGCTGCTCCAGACTGCCAGACGCCTGGAGGGGGAAGAGAACGAATACGAAGTCGAGATCGATTACGACACCCAGAGCTATCATCTATATAAGGTGCTGACCGTGGTGGAGAACGACGACCCCAGAGCCGAGGAGGAACCGGAAAAATACCTCACGGTCGATGAAGCGAAAAAATATGACGAAGAGATTGAACCCGGTGACAAGATCCGCAGCGAAATCCACCTGGAGGATTACGGCCGTACTGCCGCGGCAAATCTTTTCCAGGAGCTGGAGTACCATATCCAACGTCGCATCGAACAGGAGATCTTCGAAAAATACAAAGCCAAGGTCGGCTCCATCATCATCGGTACCGTCAGCCGGGTCGACGATGCGGGCAACACCTACGTGGAGATCGGAGAGCTCAAAGGCATTCTAAGCCTACGCAACCGGATCAAAGGCGAGAGCTTCAAAACCGGCGATACCCTCAAGGCGCTGCTGCGCTTCGTCTCCATCGATCCCAAATACGGCATGCACCTGGAGCTCACCCGCACGGCCCCCAAGTTTCTCGAAGAATTGATGAAGCGGGAGGTCCCCGAGATCCAGGACGGAGCCGTGGAGATCATCTCTTCGGCGCGAATTCCCGGCGAGCGGGCCAAGGTCGCCCTCAAAGCCGACCGTCCGGATATCGATCCCATCGGTGCCGCCGTGGGCCAGAGAGGGGTGCGGATCAACGCCGTCAGTGACGAGCTCTGCGGGGAGAACATCGACTGCATCGAGTACTCCCCTATCCCCGAGATCTTCATCACCCGAGCCCTCTCCCCCGCCGTAGTC
>JALSTG010000141.1 GCA_026983875.1 Campylobacteraceae bacterium | reverse complement strand
CTCAGGTGGCCAATCCTATGGGCGTGCCCGTCATCGCCGACGGAGGGATCAAATACTCCGGGGACATTGCCAAGGCTCTGGCCGTAGGAGCCAGTTCCGTGATGCTCGGCTCGGCCCTGGCGGGGACCTACGAAGCCCCCGGAGAGATGATCATCTACAACGGCCGACAGTTTAAAGAGTACCGGGGGATGGGATCCATCGGTGCCATGACCAAGGGCAGTACCGACCGTTACTTCCAGGAGGGCACCGCCGCGGACAAACTAGTTCCCGAAGGAATCGAAGGACGGGTCCCTTACCGGGGAAAGATTGCCGACGTGATCCATCAGATGACCGGAGGGTTGCGCTCTTCGATGGGCTATTGCGGTTCCAAGGATATCCCGACTTTCTGGAAGCGGGCGGAGTTCGTCGAAATCACTAGCGCCGGGCTCAAAGAGTCCCACGTCCACGACGTGACCATTACCAAAGAGAGCCCCAACTACCACAGCTGACCCTCTATTTTAGAGAGAGGGTCAATTTCCCTTTTTCTCTTACTGATACTATTTAATATATATTTCAGCGATCGGCTGTTACAATCGAAGCCATTTCCGATCAACAATCAAAGGGCAACATGAAAAGAGTACTAATTTTTTTTCTTCTGAGCTGCTGGGCTTGGGCGGTCGACGCCACGCTCAAGATCGAAAAGGATGTGGACCAGCGGGCCCGGATCGCCGTCATCGACGGCAGCGGCCTAGGAGAGCCGCTGGGGAGGAAAGGTTTCGAGATCTTTGTGGCTGATTTGAAGATCACGGGCCATTTTCTGCCGGAAAAAGAGTATCGGGAAGGATCGCTCGAGGGTGGAATCGATCCGGCGCTTCGTTCACGGGATTATCTCCTCAAGTTCAGCCTCAAAGGCTCCGACCGAGGGGCCGAGCTGCGGGTGCGTCTGCTCAAAGGTGGCGACTCGTCGCTGCTCTTTGAGAAGCGATACCGCATCGCCTCGAAGGCGCGTTATCCCTTTCTGATCCACCGGGCCGTCAGCGAGATCAACGGGCATCTGGGCTTTACGTCCGTCGACTGGATCAACCGCTATGTCCTCTTCGCCCGCTATACCGGGAAGAAAGAGAGCGAAGTGGTCCTGGCGGACTATACCTTTCATTATCTCAAACCGATCATCAAAGGGGGACTCAATCTCTTCCCCGTCTGGGGAGATCCTCAGCAGCGAAGTATCTACTATACGGGATATTCGGGCAACCTGCCTACCCTCTATCGCCTGGACCTCTATACCGGTAAGCGCACCCGTATCCTCGACTCCCAGGGGATGCTGGTCTGTTCCGACGTGAGCCGGGACGGGAAGCGTCTGCTCTTGACGATGGCGCCCCAGGGCCAGCCTGATATCTACGAGTATGATACCCGCAGCGGGCAGAGTCGGCGTCTGACGACCTTCAGCGGGATCGACGTGGGAGGAAAATATGCGGACAACGAACGGGATCTCGTCTTTGTCTCCAATCGTCTGGGCTACGCCAATATCTTCAAGAAACCTCTCTCTGGAGGTCCGGCGGTGCAGCTGGTTTTTCACGGGCGCAACAACGATTCGGTGGATGTCCACAATGAGAAGGTCGTCTACTCCAGCCGGGAGAATGACAACAGCTTCGGAGGCGGCAAAGCCTTCAATCTCTATCTGACGACGACGGGCGGCGATTATGTCCGGCCTCTGACCAGCGGAGGGATCAACCAGTTCCCCCGATTCTCCAATGACGGCAACACGGTGCTCTATATCAAACGGAGCTATGAGGGCAACTCCATCGGCTACATCGGTCTGACGACCAATCTCAGCATGCTCTTCCCGCTGGGCAACCAACGAATTCAGTCGATCGACTGGTAAAAAGAGGAGAAAATTATGATGAAAAAATCGATAGCTTCGGGGCTCCTCGTTTTGGCGTTGGGCACCGGTGCGTCGGCGGAACCCTCCGTCTACGGTGGCTTTGGCGGGGGAAGTGCCCAGGCGGCGAAAAACAGCAAACAGATCTACGCCCTGCGTCAGCAGGTCAATCGTCTCCAGGAAGAGGTCGACGGTCTCCGCAGCGTCATCGAAGGGTTGAGTCAGCAGATCAATCAGCTTCGCCAGCAGCAGCGAGCTGCCTCTGCCGGCGTCCGTGCCGAGGATCTGGCCCGGCTGCAACGGCGTATCGACGCGCTGGAGAAGCGTCCCCTCCCGCAGAAGGCATCGCAAAAGCGGATAGCGACGCAAAAG
>JALSTG010000140.1 GCA_026983875.1 Campylobacteraceae bacterium | reverse complement strand
CAGCGCCGTCAATATCGGCGGCGTGACGGTCCACAGCTTCTTCGTCCTGGGGATCTGCAACGACTTCGAGGAGCTCAAAGAGCACGACCGGCGCAACAAAAAGCGTCTGGCGGATCTCAAACGCCTCCTGAAGGCGACGGAGCTCATCGTCATCGACGAGATCAGCATGATCGGGGTCGAGACCCTCGAGATGATCCGCTACCGTCTGGAGAGTCTGGGCTATCAAGGGCGGGTGATGTTCGTGGGGGACTTTTTCCAGCTGCCTCCCGTGCGCAGCGGGGGAGGCAGCGCGGCTTCGGGACTCTTCGGCGAAGCCCTCTATGCTTTTGAGAGCGGGGCCTGGGCGGCCTTGGCTCCCCGGGTGGTGGAGCTCAGGGAGATGAAACGGACCCGGGATCGGGCCTTTACCCGGATCCTCTCCAGGATTCGCCGGGGAGAGTGCGATGCGGAGATCGTCGACTACCTCCTGGGCCTCTGCAACAACGAAGCCGTCCTGCGCCGGGATCCCACCTGGCTTTTTGGCCGCAATCAGGAAGTGGAGCGGATGAATGCCCAATCCCTGGCGCGACTGAAGGGGGAGGAGTATCTCTTCTTCGCCGAGCTCGAGAAGGAGAAACGGATCCATGAAAAGCGCCTGGAGAGCTGGACCAAGCTTCTGCCGGTCTCTCAGGCTCTGCATCTGAAGCTCGGCGCGCCGGTGCTTTTTACCGTCAATCGCTGGGGGCGTTACGTCAACGGGGAGCGGGGGATCCTTCACTCGGTGGAGGAGGAAGCGTTGATCGTGGAGAAGGAGGAGGGCTTCGTCCGGGTCGAGCCCCACGAGTTTGTCCTGGGGGAGCCGGTGCTGGACGAGGAGGGGCGGCTGGAGACGCGGCCCCTGGCTACCCTCAAGCAGTACCCCCTGCGTCTGGCCTACGCCGTCACGATCCACAAGTCCCAGGGGATGAGCATCGACCGCCTGGTCTGCAACGTCGATACGCTTTTCGTCCCCAGCCAGTTCTATGTGGCGATCTCCCGGGCGACCGATCCCAAAGGACTGAAGATTGATTTCGGCCGGGGGGATCTGGAGCGCTACCTGGAGCGGGTGATCCGGACCGATGAGCGGGTGCGGGAGTATTACGACGGCGTCACTTTGGGAGGCTCTCGATGAAAATCAACCTCTACATCATTGACAAGAAGGGAAAGCGGGAGCTCTACACCCCGCTGATGGAGCATTACATCAAGAGTTGTCGCTCCTGGGCCAAAGTGGAGGTGCATGAACTCTTCGGCAAGGAGATCGCCAAGGCCCAGGATCTCTCTCCCGCGGCGGCACAGGCCGCCTATACCAAGGCCTTCGAACGTTACCGGGGATCGGGATACGATATCGCCCTCGATCCTGCCGGGGAGATGGTGGACAGTCATCGCTTCGCCGACCTTCTTAAGGATCGGGGAGTCGTCAACTTCTATATCGGCGGTGCCTTCGGCTTTGAACGCGATTTCTTAGAGCAAAGTAACAAAGTTGTTTCATTTGGTAGAATTACGCTTTCACATAAGTTGGTAAAGGTGGTTTTATTGGAACAGATCTTTCGGGGTCTTTCGATCATACATAAGCACCCTTATCACAAATAAGCAGTAGGAGAGACGATGTTGACACCCCAAGAGATGGAGGATTTCCGTCGGGAACTCCAGGCACGCAAAGTGCAGATCCTGAGCAATCTGGAATCTGTACAAGATAAGCTGACGATGATGCAGAACCAGGAGCCCAAGGACGAAGGGGACTTCGCCGCCTTGGCCATCGAGACGGAAATCGACGGGAGAATCATCGAGCAGCAGCGGGCCGAACTCAACGAGATCGAGATCGCTTTGGGTAAAATAGAAGCCGGAACCTACGGCATCTGTGAAATGTGCGAAGAGCCCATCGGCAAAGAGCGTCTCAAAGTCAAAAACTTTGCCCGCTACTGCATCAGCTGTCGGGAGATCAACGAGCGCGAACAGCAGCTTTAATCGGCCGTAGATTATTTGAGATCGAAGGAGCCAATCATGCGTCTCGGAAACTATGTCTTTCTCGGATTGATTTTTATCGGAATCGTTGCCGGAGGAGTCTATCTGCTCTTCCCGGGATACCACAGTGTGACGGTGATGGGAATCACCCTCAATCTTCCCATCGCGGCCTGGGTGGCTCTGCCGCTCCTGCTGCTCTTTTTCCTGACGATTTTGCATATGGTCTATCACGGGACCCGGGGCTACTTCCAGCGTCGGCGCTGGGTCCGGGATGCCGAGGAGCTTCAGGACGCCCTCTATTGGGCTCTCCTGAAGGAGCCCAAAGAGCACCTCTACCATATGCCGTCGATGAAAGCGGCGGCTCCGCTGCTCAACGTTTCCCATCTGGAGGTCGTCGGCAACATCCACGGCCTTTCGGACAAGCTCATGAAGACCCTCGAATGGGTCAAAAAGATCGAAGACGGCGAATATATCGATCTGCGGGCCAAGAAGGTCGAACGCTTCCTCTCCCGAGAAAATCCTCTGGTGATCCGCAACCTGCTCAACCGTGTCGATCAGGATCTCGACTTTGCCGAAAAGGTGCTGCAGACCAAAGAGAATTATGACGACGCGGTGGTCGAAAGGGCTCTGGAACGCGTGGTGCAGAGTTACGACCTGGCCCGTCTGAACAAATACATCGGCCTGATGAAGAAAGAGAACTTTATCACGCTTCTCGATCGGGCGGACCGCAAGGAGGAGATCGGCTTGACGCCTTCGGCGGTGCGGATTTTTACCGAAAGGTTCGATCTGGAGTGCCCCGATTATATCCGTCTGATGCGCACCACGATCCGGAAATTCTCTCCCGACGAGAATCTCAAGCTTTTCAAAAGTCTGGCCAAAGAGAAGGAGGCCGCGCAAAACGCTTATCTCTATCTCCTCTTCGAATACGAGATGCTCGATCAGGCTCGCAAGTTTCTCGAAGAACACGACGAGACGGAGTTCAAACCCTTCCGGGCTCTTCTGATCCTCAAGGAGGAGAAGCACAAGTTCCGCATCGACGACCTGCTCGACAGTCAGATCGCCTGCAATGACGCTTGACTTCTCCCAACCCCTCTACGCCCTCGCACCTCTGGCGGGCTTTACCGATCTGCCTTTCCGTTCCGTCGTCAAAAAGTTCGGGGTCGATCTGACCGTCAGCGAGATGATCAGCTCCAACGCCCTGGCGCATGGGAGCAAAAAGACCGAGAAGATGTTGGAGAAATCTCCACGAGAGACTCCCTACAGCGTCCAGATCGCCGGCAGCGACCCCGAGATCATCAAGCGGGCTCTGGAGGTGATCAACGCGAGAGAGGGCGTCGATATCGTCGATCTCAACTGCGGCTGCCCCGTGCCCAAAGTCTTCAATAATCTTCAAGGCAGCGCCCTGCTGAGCGATCTGGAGAAGATGGGCCGGGCCATCGAGACGATCAAACGCTACTCCGACAAACCCTATACCTCCGTCAAGATCCGCCTGGGCGTCCAGGAAAAAAATCATGTCGACATTGCCAAAGTCTGTGAAGAGGCGGGAGCCGACTTTATCGCCGTCCATGGCCGTACCCGTTCGGGGAAATTCAAAGCCCCTGTGGACTACGACGCCATCGCGGAGGTCAAAGCCGCCGTCTCCATCCCCGTCATCGCCAACGGCGACATCGACTCTCCGGCCAAGGCCCGCTGGGTTCTGGAGCATACCCGCTGCGACGGCATCATGATCGGCCGCGCCGCCGTGGGGCGCCCCTGGATCTTCCGCCAGATCAAAGAGGGGCTCGAAGAGCCGAGCCCCGAGCTGATGCGGGAGGTAGTCCTGGAGCATTTCGATCAGATGATTGCTCACTACGGAGAGTATGGGGTGATACTCTTTCGCAAGCATCTGCATACCTACTCCAAAGCCGGCCTTCCGGGGGCTTCGGCCTTCCGTCACCGGGTCAATACCGTCACGGACGCCGACGAGATGCGCCGGACGATCGAGGGATTTTTCTCTTGAAAACGATCATTCTGGATACCGAAACCACCGGCACCGATGCCGAAGACCGGATCTGTCAGCTTGCCTTTCTCGTCCTGGATGAGGAGGGGGAGGTGGTGGAGCATTATGATGAACTCTGCCTGCCCCCTCTACCCATCAAGTATGAATCGATGGCGATTCACCACATCACTACCGAAATGGTGGAGGGGAGGCCCGCCTGCGTCGAGACCGAGGGGTTTCGCCGCCTGGAAGAGCTCAATACACCCGATAACATCCTGGTGATCCAAAACGCCCCCTTCGATCTGAAGATGCTGGCCAAGGAGGGATTTGAGAACCGGATGGGGCTGATCGACACCTTCCGGATCGTCAGGAGATTTCCCCCCGAGCAGAAGCAGCAGGGCCAGCAGTATCTGCGCTACGCCCTGGGGCTCTATCGGCAGGAGCCGGAGCTACTGGCCAGGCTGGGAATCGGGCAGCTGCGCCCTCACGACGCCCTGGGGGATGTCATCGTCCTCAAACACCTCTACGACTATCTTTGCCAGCGCATGGAACCCCGGGAGATGCTCCGCCACTGTGAGGCGCCGATGCTTCTGGAGATCCTGCCCATGGGGCGGCACCGGGGAAAACGGATCGAAGATCTGGCTCTGGAGCACCGCAACGATCTTCTCTACATGCTGGAGAATTTCGATCTGGACATCGATTTGCGCTACTCTCTGGAGAGCTGGCTGGACCGGACCAAAGATCGGGTGCAGGTGACCATCGGCTTCGGCAAGCACAAGGGTAAGACTCCCCAAGAGGTGGTGGAGATCGACCGGAGTTATCTGGAGTGGATGTTGGAGAAGGCCGACCGGATCCCCGCCGAGCTCAAAGCCGAGCTGGCCAGGGTCCTGGGGCGATAGGAGGAGCGGATGCCCGCCGAGCGTCATTCCCAAGCGATCCTCTACGCGCTGGCCGCCGTAGGGCTGTGGTCCACGGTGGCGACGGCCTTCAAACTCTCCTTGCGTCATCTGCACCCCGAAGAGCTGCTTTTCTGGGCGGCAGGGAGTTCCCTGCTGCTCTTCGGGGCGCTTTTGTGGTGGCAGGGGCGCCTGAGGGAGGCCTTTGGCGTGCTGAGACGCCATCCTCTTCTCGTCCTCTTTCTGGGGGCGATCAATCCCTTCGTCTACTATCTGACCCTTTTTCACGCTTATGATCTGCTTCCGGCCCAGGAAGCCCAGGCGATCAACTATAGCTGGGGGCTGCTCTTGGCCTGGCTCTCGGTGCCGATTCTGGGCCAGAAGCTCCGGAGACGTGACGTCGTGGCCGGGCTGCTCTGCTACGGGGGAGTCCTGGTGATCGCCACCCGAGGAGATCTGCTCTCTTTGCACTTCCACAATGTTCCCGGCCTCCTCTATGCCCTGGCCAGTACGCTGCTCTGGGCGCTCTACTGGCTGCTCAATACCCGGATCAAAGCCGAGCCCCTGGATCTGCTTTTTCTCAATTTCTTCATCGGGGTCGGGTTGATGAGTCTCTATCTCCTGATTTTCAAGGGAGGGATCGCACTGCCATCATGGCAGGGGGCGCTTGGAGCGCTTTACGTCGGGCTTTTCGAGATGGGTTTTACCTTTATACTCTGGCTGCGCGCTATGAAGCTCGCACGCTCGGCCGCTTCGATATCCAACCTGATCTACCTCTCTCCCTTTCTCTCGCTCCTATTGATCCATTTCGTCGTCGGGGAGACGATCTACTCTTCGACGTTGACGGGACTGGGACTGATCCTGGGAGGGTTGGCGGTGCAGAAGTATAGGCGGCGCTAGGCTTCAGGTCTCTTCTAACCCCGGACGATCTCTCCGGGATAGGCGATGATGCCGTGGGTGAAGTTGCCCACATGTCGGAAACCCTGGGCCTTCATCACGTGCTGCACCTGGTAGCTGCGGCTCCCGGTGTGGCAGTAGAGGATGAAGCGCTCCTCCTTGCGGCTCTGGATCTTTTCGAACCAGTCGTAGAAGCGGGTGGTTGGCCAGAGCTCGTCGGTGCCCTTGATGTGGCCCATCTGATACTCCATCGGCTCCCGGACGTCCACGAGGGTGAAGCGCACCATTCCCAGCTCTCTGGCTTCCAGCAGCGCCTCGATCTCGTCGCCGTCGAGCTGCTCTTTCTCCAGGAGCAGCTCCGCCTCTTCTTGGCTCAGACCTCTGGAGTGCTGATGGGCCGCCTCTTCGGCCCTCTCTTCGAGCCGCTTCTTCTCGGCATATTCGGGGGTGCAGAAGATCCCGCAGTGGCAGACGCCGTCCTCGGGGATCTCCTTCTCCAGAGCCGGTTTGCAGGGGCAGATGCGGTTGTCGGCCTTTTGGCGCTCTTCGGGGGTCTCGCCGACGACCATGAAGCAGGGGCAGTAGCGCTTGCCGTAGATGAGTCGGTTGCGGGCCAGGCCCATGGCGACCCCTTCGTTGATCTCTTCGTCGGGATTCTGGACAAAGCCGAAGCGGTCGTTGACCTTCTCGACGAAGCGCCAGGTCTTCTCCAGCTCCGCCTGAAATTCGGGGGAGTTCATATCGATTTGCTGCATGGTATAGATCCTTTCAGGTCGAAATTTGAGGGGAATTTTAGCAGATTGTAAGAGCGGCGTGTTAAGTGCTAAGTGTTAGGAGTTAAGTGCTAAGTGTTAAGTGTTACGAGTTGTGTGCTGAATGCTTAGTGTTATGAGCTATGAACGATACTTCGTGTGCTTTCGGCTTCTGCCTGCTCATTGCAGGCGGTGAGAGCTTATCGGATCGTTTCCAGGTGGCGGACGAAGGCTTCGGGTTTGACGAAGCCTACGAGGAACTTCTGGGGCAGGGGGCGACCTTTGGAGTCGAAGAAGAGAATGTTGGGAGCGCCGAAGAGGTGGAAATGTTTGAGGATCGCCTGCTCTTCAGGGGTGTTTTCGGTGATGTCGATCTGGATGAACTTGAAGCGTTTCATCGCCTCCCTGACCCGGGGATCGGGGAAGGTGATGTGTTCTAGCTCGGTGCAGGCGGCGCAGTTCTCCTTGCCGATATCGACGACGACCGGTTTGCCCTCGGCCGCGGCTGCGGCGATCTCGCTCTGGAGACGCGCCAGGGTATAGCCTCGCCGCTGGGCCATGGGGATCGTGGCGGCTTCGGAAGCGGAAGGCGAGGCAGCGACGGATGCTTTTTGGGCCGTGAAGGGAGCCAGAGGGTCGAGGAGGGACTTGGCTCCGCCCAGGGCACCGACGAAGAGGATCGAGCCAAGGAGCAGCAGGACCCAGGCCAGGAGGGTAAAGAGCTTCGCCGCCCCCCGGCGCTTGTCGGAGTCGTCGAAGACGCCCATATAGAGTGCGCTTCCCATGAGCAGGAGGCTCATGAGGATGAGGAACCAGAAGGGATCGAGGATTCCCCGGAGGATATAGAGAGCCATCGCCAGCATGACGACGCCGAAGATCTGGCTGACTCGGGTCATCCATCCGCCGGGCTTAGGAATGAGTTTGTCGGCGCCGGCTCCCATCAGTAGGAGGGGCATCCCTGCGCCGATACCCATGACGAAGAGGCTGAGCCCGCCCAGGACCGCATCGCCGGTCGAAGAGATGAAGATGATCGCGCCACTGATCACCGGAGCGGTGCAGGTCCCGACAATCAACGCCGAAAGAGCTCCCATGATGGCCGTACCGATCAAGCCTTTGCCCTGGGCTTCGTCGCTGGCGCGGGTGAGGCGACTCTGCCAGGAAGCGGGGAGTCCCAGCTCGAAATAGCCGAAGAGGCTCAGGGCCAGAGCAACGAAAAGGCCGGCGAGAGGAATGATCACCCAGGGGTTGTTGAGGTGCGCTTGGAGGTCGAAGCCCAAAAGGCCGGCGACGATGCCGATGAGGGCGTAGGTCGCCGCCATCGCCGTGACGTAGACCAGGGAGATGAGGAAGGAGGTGGAGCGGCTGACGCCTCCCTCTTTGCCTGCCTGCTTGACCAGAATGGAGCTGAGGATCGGGATCATGGGCAGGATGCAGGGAGTCAGAGCCAGCAGCAACCCGGCGACGAAGAAGAGCAGCAGGACAAAGAGGATCCCTTCCTTGGCCAGGGCCTGGGCGATCTTGGCACTGTTGCCTTCGCCGGCGAGGCGGGAGACCTTGCCGAAAAAGCCTTCGGAGCTTTCGGAATTTTGGACTTTGGGTTTTGGATTTTCGGTATCGGTGGCCGGGGATACCTTACTTTGGGTGGCTACTGTTTTGCCGGATGGGGGAGCGACCAGATCGAAGGTGAATTTCTGGGGCTGATAGCAGATCCCCGCATCGCTGCAGCCGGCAAGATCGATCTGAAAAGTGAAGGGGCCGGAGACGCCGGCTTTTTGCAGCTCCGACAGAGGGATAGCAGCCTTGAGCGTGCCGTAGTAGACTTTGTCTCCTTCGTATTCGACGGGAGCGGGGAGCTTGGGATGAAGCTCCACTTTTTTGGGCTTGAGGATAGAGAATTTGAGGTCCTTGGCGTAGATATGAATCTTCTCACCCAGTTTGATAGTGGCAAGGAGTTTGTCTCCCCGGATCTTCGCATCGGCCTTGAAGGCCTCCTGAGGGGAGAGGAACTTCTGCTTCAGACCCCCGAGGCTACCGAAGGAGCCGAGGACGGGAGCGTTTTGGGTCTTGGGCTTTGGGTTTGGGGTCGGAGTCTCCGTCGTTTTGGCTTTTTCGCTCTTTGATCGGGGAAGAGCCGGGAAGTCGAAGGTGAACTTTTGGGGCTGATAGCAGATCCCGGCGTCGCTGCATCCGGTCATGTCGATCTCGAGAGTGAAGGGCCCTTGGACTTTTTCTCGGATCGCCTCCAGGGGAATCTCCGCTTCGAGGGTGCCGCTGTAGACTTTGTCCCCGTCGAAATCATGGGCTTGGGGGAGTTTGGGATGGAGTTCGAGAGAGACGGGTTTGACAATGCGATAGTGGAGGTCTTTGGCGTAGATATGGATCTTTTTCCCCAGCTTGATGCGGGTTTTGATTCGGTCGCCTTCGATCTTCGCTTCGGCTTTGAAGGCCTCTTGTGGGGTGAGGAACTTACGTTGGCTTTCAAAGCCGCCGGAGGGCGCCGTGCCGAATCCGGCGAAGAGAATTCCCTGGAGCAGCAGTACGAGGCTGAGTAGACGGATCCTTCGTGACATCGATCGAACTCCTTGACAAATTTTTCGGAAACGATATCGTATGCAGCGTGCACTCGATGTGCAATGCTCGACGATTGTTGGGTATAACTATAACGGATAACGATTAATCAGAAATAATTGAGGTCCCTGAATAATCCCGTTCTTTGGGCCAAGCACTCTGGCAGTCGCGAACGCAAGCGCCCGTTTCACGGGTTGAGCGCTCCTTTGTCGCACTTGACCCAAAGAATGACTTGATGATTTTCAGAGGATTCAATTTTGAAAGGAAAACGATGGCCAACCGTCTGAAAAAAGAGCAGTCCCCCTATCTACAACAGCATGCCGAAAATCCGGTGGATTGGTACCCCTGGGGGGAGGAGGCCTTCGAAAAGGCCCGGCGCGAAGGGAAGGCGATCTTCCTCTCCGTCGGCTACAGCAGCTGCCACTGGTGTCATGTCATGGAGCGGGAGAGCTTCGAAAATCCCGAGTTGGCGGAGATCCTCAACCGCCATTTCGTTTCGATCAAGGTAGATCGGGAGGAGCGGCCCGATATCGACAAGCATTTCCAGGAGGTTTTCGTCACTATGAACGGCCGGGCGGGGGGCTGGCCCCTGAGCATCTTCATGACGCCGGAGAAGATCCCCTTCTACTCGGCCACCTATATCCCGCCCGAGCCCCGCTACGGGATGATGGGCTTTGGAGAGCTTTTGGAAACGATCGCCGCCAAGTATGCCAAAGAGCGGGAGACTCTCATCCAAAAGGGCGAGGAGGTCCTGGAGTTTCTCAAGCCCAAAAACAAGATCCAGGCGACCAAGATCGAGCGCAAACTCGAAGAGATCGTCGTCAAGCAGATCAAACAGGTTTATGAACCCAAATTCGGAGGCTTCGGCGGTGCGCCCAAGTTTCCCCACGCTTCGACCCTGCGTCTGGCCCTGGCGCTGCTCAAGCTTCGCCCCGACGAAGAGCTTGAAGCGATCCTGACCCACACCCTTGATAGCATGACCCTGGGGGGACTCTACGACCTGGTCGACGGCGGTTTCTGCCGCTACAGCACCGACGAGGCATGGCTGGTGCCCCACTTCGAGAAGATGAGTTACGACAACGCTCTCATGGCGGAAGTGCTCATCAAGGCGTGGCATCAGACGGGGATAGAGCGCTACCGCAAGATCGCCTTGGAGACCCTGGATTTCATGATGGAGCGGATGATGGAAAACGATCTCTTCTTCTCCGCCAGCGACGCCGATACCGAAGGGGAAGAGGGGAAGTATTTCGTCTACGATTATAGGGAGGCACTGAAGGCCTTTGAAGCGGCGGGAATTGAGGACCCAGAGGCGATCGCCCGACGCCTCTCCATCACCCCGGAAGGGAATTTCGAAGGAAAAAATATCCCCCGACTTCAGCGCCCGGAGGATCGGGACGATCCATGGATCCGGGATGCCCTG
>JALSTG010000139.1 GCA_026983875.1 Campylobacteraceae bacterium | reverse complement strand
TTTAACACATATGAGTTGTAATTGATCGCAGAACTGATTTAATGCAATTTCTCGCGCCTTGTTCCATCGGTTGAAATCACCTGCTACGATCATGGGACCGATATGTTTCTTTAGATGAGTATACAGCAGCTCCAATTCGTTCCGGTATCCAGTGTGTTCCCGGAAATTGATAGCATGAAGATTGAGACAAAGGAGTTTATCTCCGTTGCCGAGGGAGTGGAGGGTCAGAACATAACTTTTCTTGGGTCCGACAAAAAATTCTTTTCCTTGGCTTGTCCCCGTCGTTACCTCGAGGGGAGCGTGACGTGAAATCGTGGCGACTCCGTATCGGCTCTTGCCAAAATGCAGGTTGGCTTGTTCGCAGGTATGGTAATTTGTATCGAAGACCTGCGTAAGGAGATGTAGAGGCGCTTCCTGTAGGAGGATCAGCTGAAAATTCCATCTCTTATCGAGTGATCTGAAGCGTTCTCGATATTGGGATATTTCTTTATGTTTATTGACATTCCAGCATAGTAGGCTGAATGGACTGTGTAAAGATCCTTTAGGAGAAGGACAATGAGCGTATCCTGTTGTCTCGGTGGAGTTAGGGTGCACGATATAGCCTTTGAATTGATGCTATGATTGTAATCAAAAAGGCTTGATAAATGGAACTTCTGCTTCTCCTTATTCCACTTTTCCATCTTTTGGGGCTCTATTCGGCCTTCCAGGCCTTGATGGAGACTCGGACTTCTCAGGGGACGATTGCCTGGGTGCTCTTTCTTATCGGGATACCTTATATCGCCTTGCCGATCTACTGGATATTCGGTCGGAGCAAATTCGTCGGCTATCGTAAAGTGAAAGAGGCCGTTGATGCACAAATACGCGGTGAGCTTGAAGCCCTGTTGGGGAAGATGGAGTCTCAGCGAATCCAACGCAGAGAGCAAGACTATGCCGGTGCCGTGGCGGAGAAACTGGCGGATCTGCCCTACACCGGTCATAATGCCGTGGAGCTGCTCATCGATGGTGAAGCGACATTTGAGAGTCTTCTTTCAGGAATAGATCAGGCGGAGTCTTATATCCTCTTTCAGTTTTTCATTGTCCATGACGACACCATTGGCAAAGAGGTGCAGCGTCGGCTCATTGCCAGGGCACGGAAGGGAGTGGCGGTCTATTTTCTCTACGATGAGATCGGTTCGCATGATCTAAGCAGCAGCTATATCCAGGAGCTCCGCCGTCATGGCGTACAGGTAAGTGCCTTTAATAGCCGAAGAGGATGGCGCAATAAATTCCAGCTCAACTTCCGTAACCATCGAAAGGTTGTCGTCGTCGATGGTCGTTATGCTTGGATCGGTGGGCATAATGTGGGGGACGAATATTTAGGTCGCGATCCCAAATTGGGCCATTGGCGGGACACTCACATGAAGATAGAGGGACCGGCGGTTATGGGGGCTCAGCTCTCATTCGCCGAGGATTGGTACTGGGCAACGGGACACAAGATCGAGGGGGTCTCTTGGGAGCCTTACCGTTGCGATCAGGGGAATGCGACGGTGCTGGTGATCTCTTCCGGGCCGGCAGACCGTTTGGAGACAGCGCAGTTGATGTTTCTGCATGCGATCAATGTTGCTCGAAAGAGGCTTTGGATCGCCAGCCCCTATTTTGTTCCGGATGATTCGGTAATCTATGCACTTCAACTGGCGGGATTGCGGGGTGTGGATGTGCGGATACTTATCCCGGAACGTCCGGATCATATGGCTGTCTGGTTGGCAGCCTTTAGTTACTTTGAAGAGGTTGGCAACACCGGAGTACGATTTTATAGTTATACCGAGGGGTTTTTGCACGAGAAGGTGATGCTGATAGACGATGGGGCGGCTACGGTGGGAACGGCCAACTTTGACAACCGATCTTTTCGGCTCAATTTTGAGATTACGGCGGTGGTAGAGGATAGAGAATTTATCCGTGAAGTGGAAAAGATGTTTCTGGAGGATTTCGCTGCTTCGAGGCAAGAGCGTTCCGATATTTTGCGCAGCAAGCCTTTCTGGTTCCGTTTGGCAGTGCGGGTGGCACGTCTAAGCTCACCCGTTCTTTGATCATTTCGGGGAGTCTGGAGAGAGTTTTTTACTGTAGAGCCGTGCAAGGGGCCTGGCACTGAGGCCGTGGAGGAAAATACTCAGTACGACCGTCAGGGAAGCGGTCGCAAAAATCGTTTCGTGTCCTCGGAGGTTTTCAAGCTGGCCGACTGCTATAAGGATGTAGAGAATAGAGGCGATTCCCCTCGGCCCGAACCAACCGATGAAGAGCCGATCGAGTAGATCAATCTTCAGCGTTCCAAAGCTGATTACGACCGGAATGATTCGCAGGATTGTCAGACTAAGAAGGGCAAAAATCAGGGTTTTACCGTCCCAGAAATCGATCACGGCCGGAATAAATACCATTCCGAAAATTAGAAAACTGAGCATGACGAGAAGCTCGCCTTCGCTTTCTGAGAAGAGTTCTGTGCTGCGGCGTAAGGTCTCATTGGAATTTCCCAACGCCAGGCCGCCGAAAAAGGCGGCAATATAACCGTTGCCACCGAACGCTTCAGCAAGATAGTAGGCAAAAATCGCCAGGGCAAAGGGGATGAGATTGCGGTAGGCCGTACTCATCCAGTCTCTATCGATTGCAAAATCTCCCAGACGGGCTCCAAGGAAGCCGACCAACCCTCCCATCAGTGCACCGAGAAAAATTTGACGAGTGATGTAGAGGACCGGTGAGTCGTAGGAGGCCTCATGGGCCCCCGTGATCATGGCAAGGGTGATCAGGAGCAGAGGGAAGACGATCCCGTCGTTCAGGCCGCTTTCGATCGTAAGCGTCGTGCGGATACGATGGGGGATCTTGGGGTCGGTAACGACGATTTTTCCCAGTGCCGCATCGGTGGGAGCGAGGATGAAGGCCAGAAGCAGAAGATAGAGTTCCGGCTGGTTGGGAAAGAGGTATCTGGCCGTCAAATAGGAGAGTACGATGCTCAACGGCATAGCGAGAAAAAGTAGCCGAATCGGCAGCCGCCACTGCCCCTTGAAGCGTGAAAGACTGACGCTCGCCGCATCGCTGAAGAGAATGAGAATCAATGCGACTTGAGCGATGAGTTGAATCGACTGTGCGCTGGGATGGAGAGAAAGGTTTCCACAACATAAGGGTGAGAGAAGTACTCCGATCGCGGTAAAGACCATCGGTCCGGAAATCGCGTAGCGATCCAGTAGGCGGGAACAGTAACCATATCCCAAAATTACCAAGGAGATACCCGGCAAGATAAGTTCTTCCGACATAGCGGTTTTTCCTCCTATGGTGTGATTTGGATGACAAAGAGAGTCGCCTTAGGATGGAGCGTCGGAGGCGAGCCGGTACTCTTTGCACTCAGAATCGTATAACCCGCGATGAACAAAGATCTGCTCTGGAGTGACGTCAAAAAGCCAGAAACACTCGCGTCCCTGCATCGTGGCGCTACCCGCACAAAAAAGGTCGACAGAAAGCCCTTCGCCACTTAGGTCAGTGCGGTAGCAGCGGTGGATATGGCCGTTGAGAATCGCGCCTTTTTTGATGCCCCTGCAGGCTTGCAGGAATGCATCGGCATTGCGTAGGCCGTGGCTGGGGGTGTCGGGACGTCCGTCGGCAAGTCGGGCGGCATAGTGGGTGATGACGAAGATCCAACGCCCTTCAAGGCGGGGATCGGCGATGATCTGCTCCAATGCCTCGAGCTGGACAGGGGGAATGTGGCCGTCGGAGCGCCAGGGGAGGGGGTTGGGCTTGGCGCTGTTGATACCGATGACGACCAGTTCATCGAAGAGCCGGACGAAAGGCCAGCCGTCGTCGACGGCATATTGGGGCCAATCGCTGTGCATATAGCGGCCGAAATACTCACGAAAATGGTCTCCGTGGAGCACATCGAAGCAGTAGATGTCGTGATTGCCCGGGACGGTGATATAGCGTTCGGGTGGCTGGGCGAGGAGAGCGATGATCTCGGCGGCATTTTCCAACTCCGCCCGAAGTCCCAGGGCGGTATAGTCTCCGGTGCAGATTGTCAGTTCGACCCCTTGGGACTCTTTGAAGCGTCTCAGGGCATCGATCTTCTCTTCGGCTTCGTCGAAGTAGTGTCCACGCCCCCCCAGGAGGTTGAGGGCTCCGATGGCACGTTTGCCGAACCATTTACGCCAGGGAATCGTATGCAAAGAGAGATCGAAATGAGGATCGCTAAAATGGAGTATTCTCATTTCATGCTCCCAACAGCGGAGAGTTTTGAGGTAAAACGAGCCGGAGGCTTCCGGGATGGATTCGGAAATGAAAGTGTTCCGATTCGTAGGGTTCACCGTCGAGATTGATCTGCCGGAGCCCCTCTTCGGGGGTAAACTCCACATCGGAAGCCCGAAAGATCTTTTTGTAGGGCAGAATCCAGCCCAACGGAGAGCTGGGAGGAGCCAGGGTTGCAGGGATGGGAAGATCGTCAAGCGTATAAAGCACCACGTCGAAGAGTCCGTCGTCGACTTTGGCGTCCGGGGCCAGAAGCATCCCTCCTCCGGCCTGCCGTCCGTTGCAGACAGCCGTGGCATAAGCACTCCCCTCAAAGGACTCTTCGCCGATGCGCATCTTTCCCCGGATCGGAATAAAGTCGAAGAGCTTAAGTAGTCCCGTCAGAGCGTAGGCAGCTCCTCCGAAGAGGGCTTTGAGCTCCGGAGGAGTTTCCGCCGTGACCTGGGCTCCGAAACCCCCGCTGGCGACATTGAGGAAAAAGCGTTCGTTGACACTTCCCACATCCACGGGAGCGGCATCACCATCGACGGCAAGCAGCAGGGCTTCAAGAGGATCGAGAGGTACGGTAGCGGCCCGGGCGAAATCATTGGCGGTACCGACGGGAAGGATTGCCATCTCAGGACGGCGAGACGGTTCGATCTTCATCAGAGCGTTGACAAGGAGATTGAGGGTGCCGTCTCCTCCCCCGGCGATGAGGCGGTTGATACCGTTGTCCGCAGCTTCTTGGACCATTGTTTCAACTTCGGAAGGATGATAAATTGTATGGACATCCAAGGCGAAAAAATGGTGCAGCCGCACCCAGCTAATTGCTTCTTGTACCAAAGGACGGGAAGCTTTTTGTGCGTTGATGAGCAGTCGGACTTTCATGCTCCTCCTCTGATACTTTTGCCGAGAAGACTATACAAAGAGACTTCTGTGGGGTTTTTATCCAATCTCAATTGGTTTGGAAGGATTGTATCATAAGGTAAGGATCACTCAGATGTTTTCTATGTTCAGTATGTCATTTCAAAGATAGAGAAGCAAAAAAGATAAGAGAGGATTTAGATGGTGGCGCGGGGCGGAATCGAACCGCCGACACAAGGATTTTCAGTCCTTTGCTCTACCAACTGAGCTACCGAGCCATAAAGAAGTGGATGAAATTATACATTAGGAAAATTAAAAGACTCTTAATCTACCGAATGCTTCGGACGAATTCGACGAACTTATCGCCCCGTTTGGCGTAGGAGGGGAACTGATCGAGGCTGGAGGCGGCGGGCGAGAGGAGGGCGACTTCACCGGGAGCAAGGACTCGAGCCACTTCTTGCTGGGCCTCGTGCAGGGTTTCGAAGGTATGGACGGGGATACGGTGGGAGTTGGCCAGCGCTTCGAGCCTATTGCGGTTGCTACCGATGGCGTAGAGCTCGGCGTCGAGCCGGGCGAGGCGTCGGATCAGGGGCTCCATATCGACTCCCTTGTCGTCGCCTCCGGCGATGAGACGGATCTTTCGGTCTCGATAGGCTTCGAGGGCCTGGAGGGTAGCATCGAGGTTGGTGGCTTTGGAGTCGTTGACCCAGAGGCGCCCGAGGGCATCGGTGTGTTCTTCTTGTCGGTGACGGTCGAGGGCGAAGTCATTGAGAAGACGGTAGTCCGCTTCGTCGTAAAGGGTACGCGTGACGCTCAGCGCCAGTAGGGCATCCTGGAGAAAGCCCGCCCGGTAGCGAAGCCGGGAAGCTTCCAGGTCGAAGAAGCGTTCTAGGAAGAGATCCGAATCGTACTCCACGATCCAGGCGGGACTTGTCGGAGGTGTCATTCCTGCGGGGATGAGGGCCAGCTCTCCTTCACGCATCCGACGCAGAGGGGATAGCTTGTCGGCTTGGTAACGCTCCGGGCTGCCGTGCCAGTCGATATGGTCGGGGGTTACGGGAAGGAGGAGGTAGAGATCGGGAGCAGCGTGGCGGGTATGGTAGAGGGTGTAAGAGCTGGTCTCCAGGATCCAGAGGGGAGCGTGGGGATCGAGTTCGGCCAGTGGAGTACCGATATTCCCGCCGCTGAGGGCACCCCGATCCTTTAGAAGCCACGTGAGCATCTGGGTGGTGGTAGTTTTGCCGTTGGTGCCGCTGATCCAGACGCTGCGGGGTTTGGGGGTATGGAGAAGTTCCGAAAAGGGAGTCGTCTCCAGACCGGAAATCATTTCCGGGGCGAGAAAGAGATCGTATTCGCTGACGGGATGCGCAGCCTGCCGCAGAAGGGGGCTATCTGGCCGGATACTGGGGGTAAGAATCTCCAGGCCGTATTCCTTGGGTGAGTACTCTGCAGAAGGGAAGATCCGGTTGCCTGTTTCATCTTGCCAGGCTTTTTCACAGCGGTCGTCGTAAAAGTCGAAACCGCCTCCGAACCTTGATGCGATAGCTCGTGTCGTTTTACCATAGCCAAAGAAGCAGATGTTCATTGGAGGTGCTCCAATGAACAAGAGAATAGGGAATAGGGAATAGGGAATAGGTTTGGATGGCGTTGCTTGGCAACGCTTTTTTTAGTAAAGAGTGAAGAGTGAAGAGTGAAGAGTTTCGGTAAGCGTTGCTTGGCAACGCCATTTTCTAAAATTCTTGCGACTTGCGACTTGCGACTTGCGACTCTTTCATCGACTTGAGACTTGCGACTTGCGTCTGCATCATAGGTGCCCCCAATGACCAATAACCGGTAACCCATGACTGACATTAGCGTATCTTCAGCGTAATCAGCGCCAGGAGATTGGCGAGAAATGCGATCATCCAGAAGCGGACGATGATCTTGTTTTCGGCCCACTTTTTCATCTCGAAATGGTGGTGGATCGGCGCCATGAGGAAGACCCGTTTTTGGCGGATCTTCCAGCTGCCCACCTGGAGGATCACCGAGACGGTTTCGATGACGAAGATAATGCCGATGAGAATCAGCAGCACTTCGCTCTTGCCCAGAATCGCCATGTAGGCGAGGAAAGCGCCGATGGAGAGGGAACCGGTATCCCCCATGAAGATCTCGGCGGGATAGCAGTTGTACCAGAGAAAACCCAGAAGACCGCCGGCCAGGGCTGCGGCGACGATGACCACTTCACCCACATTGGGGATATAGGGTAGTAGCAGGTAGCGGGAGAAGATCGCATGCCCCGTAAGATAGACAATAATCCCCAATGTTCCCAGGCCAATGACGGTAGGGACGGTCGCCAAGCCGTCGAGACCGTCGGTGAGGTTGACGGCGTTGGAGGTGGCGATCATGACCAGTGTCCAGAAGATGACGGCGAAATACCCCATATCGAAGAGCGGAGTTTTAACAAAAGGCAGATAGAAGGTCGTAGGGAAATGCGCGACGGCGATCAAGAGAAAAGAAACAATCAGGGAGACCAGAATAAGTAGGCCCATCTTCCCTCGGGCGCTAAGCCCCTGAAGATTGTCGCCGCTGAGGACCTTGCCCAGGTCGTCTTTGAGCCCGACGGCGGCAAATCCCACTAGTGTCAGGAGACCGCCGATAACGTACCAGTTGTTCAGCTTGGCACTTAAGAGGGAGGCGACGACCGTCGCGGCGACGAACACGGCGCCTCCCATGGTCGGGGTATGCTGTTTCTCCTCATGGGCAGGGACGTATTTGTTGATAGGCTGATTCGCTTTGCGGGCCCGGGCCCAGGCGATGTATCGGGGCAGGGCGAAAAGGGTTAGACAAAAAGCGATAAAAAAGGCGAAGCCCGCCCGGACCGAAATATAGTAAAAAAGATTGATGTCGAGCCATTGGTGAAGAAAATACAGCATAGCGCTCTTTCGCTTGATTTATCCGTTAAGAAGTGATATTTTACTACAATTACATAAAATTTTTTGCAAAGGTTGAGTCGAAATTATGCAAGCCAAAAAGACTCTTTTGATCATCACCGACGGGATCGGCTATAAGCCTCATAGTAGCGCCAACGCTTTCGAGGCGGCGACGAAACCGACCTACGATCGGCTCTTTGCCGAGGTGCCTCATACCCTGATCTCCACCTACGGCCTGAGCGTGGGCCTGCCGGAGGGGCAGATGGGCAATTCGGAAGTCGGCCATATGACCATCGGCAGCGGACGGATCCTTTATCAGGACCTGGTCAAGATCTCCTTGGCGCTGGAAGACGGTTCCCTGGCCGAGAATCCGGCGTTGAACGAAACGGTGAGCCGGAGCCGGGATATGCACGTCATCGGACTGATGAGCGACGGAGGAGTCCATTCGCATCTGAAGCACATCCTGGGACTGGCGAAGATCCTCAAAGCCAAGGGCAAGAGGGTCTGGCTTCATCTTATCACCGACGGGCGGGACGTCTCGCCCACTTCGGCGCCGGAGTATCTTAAAGAGGTGGAGAAGATTCTGGACGAGGATATCCGTATCGCGACGATCGGCGGGCGTTTCTACACGATGGATCGGGACAACCGTTGGGAACGGGTGGAGAAGGGATATCGCGCCATCGCCGAGGCGACGCCTAAAACCCATTATACTCCTGTCGAGTATGTGCTCAAGAGTTACGACGAAGGGATCACCGACGAGTTTATCGTGCCGACGGCCTTCGAAGGTTATGAGGGGATGCAGGAGGATGACGGGGTAATCGTCGCCAACTTCCGCTCCGACCGGGTGCGGGAGATTACCACGGCCCTGGGAGACCCGGAGTTCGACAAATTTGAGCGCAAGCCCCTGAGACTGTACATCGCCACCATGACCCAGTACGATGCAAGCTTCCCCTATCCGGTGCTTTTTCCCAAGGAGGCGCCGGAAAATACTCTGGCGGAAGTGATCAGCCGGGCGGGGCTCCGGCAGCTGCATACCGCCGAGACGGAGAAATACGCTCACGTGACCTTCTTTTTCAACGGAGGGGTCGAGGAGCCGGTCGAAGGGGAGAGCCGGGTGCTGATTCCCAGCCCCCAGGTCAAGACCTATGACCTTCAGCCGGAGATGAGCGCACCCGAGGTGGGCGAAGCGGTTCGCAAGGCGATGGACGAGGGTTACGACTTCATCGTCGTCAACTTCGCCAACGGGGATATGGTCGGCCATACCGGCAACTTCGATGCAGCCGTCAAGGCGGTCGATGCCGTCGATGCCGAGCTGGGCAAGATCTTCGACAAGGCCGAGGCGCTTGGCTACAACGTGGTACTGACCTCCGATCACGGCAACTGTGAAGAGATGCGCGATGCCGAGGGGCATATCCTGACCAATCACACCGTCGGCGACGTCTGGGCTTTCGTCAAGGCTCCCGGCGTCACACGGCTCAAGGAACATGGCGGCCTCAACAACATTGCTCCCACGGTGCTGGAACTGATGGGCCTGGAGAAACCTCAGGAGATGGACGAATCTCTCATCGCACACGGCGAGGAGTGAAAGATCCGGCTTGGCTTTGCCAAAGAGTGTATTGATTTCAAATTGATTGAAGGAGGAATGACGATGAGGTTTATGGGAACGAACGTACTGGTAACGGGAGCGAGCCGAGGAATCGGAGCGCAGATCGCCAAAACCCTGGCAGCCGAGGGGCTGAAGGTCTGGATCAACTACCGCAGCGGCGCCCAGGAGGCCGAAGCGGTCAAGGCGTCGATCCTGGAAGCAGGGGGACGTGCCGAGACGATCGGCTTTGACGTCAGCGACGAGGAGGCCTTCGTCGCCGCGATCAAAAGCATCGTCGAGAGCGACGGGGGGCTGAGCTATCTGGTCAACAATGCCGGCATCACCAAAGACAAGCTGGCGATACGGATGAAGGGTGACGAGTTTATGGCGGTGATCGAAGCCAATCTCAAGTCGGCTTTCGTCGGATGCAGAGAAGCCCTCAAAGTGATGGGCAAGAAGCGCTTTGGCGCCGTGGTCAACGTCTCCAGTATCGTGGGAGAGACAGGCAACGCCGGCCAGACCAACTACGCTGCCAGCAAGGGCGGGATGATCGCCATGACCAAGAGTTTCGCCCAAGAAGCCG
Organism: Campylobacteraceae bacterium; assembly: GCA_026983875.1. Taxonomy (GTDB): domain Bacteria; phylum Campylobacterota; class Campylobacteria; order Campylobacterales; family Sulfurovaceae; genus Nitratifractor. The sequence continues at coordinate 323 of JALSTG010000139.1, read as the reverse complement.
CTCCCAGAGGGATCCGTTTCAATACGGTTACTCCCGGCTTCATTGCCACGGAGATGACCGAGGTCCTCAAACCGGAGATCAAAGAGGGGTTCATCGCCAAGATTCCCCTGGGGCGTTTCGGCGAGCCTGCGGAGGTAGCCGAAGCGATCGCCTTTCTGCTCAGCGATCACGCTGCCTACATCACCGGCGAGACCCTCAAAGTCAACGGCGGAATGTTGATGTGAGCCCCGTGAAGCAAACGCAAACTGCTTTGCGTTTGTAGGGGCGAAACCGGAGGCGATGTGCGGGCGGAAGCCTGCACCGCTGGAGGCCGGGAAGCGTGA
>JALSTG010000138.1 GCA_026983875.1 Campylobacteraceae bacterium | reverse complement strand
GCTGTGCAAAAAGATAGCCCTGCTGAAGCCGGATACCCATCTCCTTGAGCGCTTCGGATTGTCGTGAGGTCTCTACGCCTTCAGCGACGCAATCAAGATGATAGAGACTGGAGATATCGTTGATAAGCTGTATCAGTGCCCGGTCTTTAGGGTTTCGGGGAAAGTCTTGCAAAAAGGAGCGGTCAATTTTTAGCTCGTTGACGGGAAGGGACTGGAGATAACGCAAAGAGGAGTACCCGGTGCCGAAATCGTCGATGGAGACTCCGATACCGAAGGAGCGTAAAATTTCGAGACGCTCTTTCTCGTCCTCCGTACAATTCAGTAATTCCTCTTCGGAAACTTCGATGATCAATGAAGGGAGATATTTTTGGTATTCCCGGAAAAGCGGAGAAAACTCGGCATAGGTAAAATCATTGAGATAGGCGTTACAGGCCAGGGATATTCCCAGCCCCTCTTCATGCCACGCTTTCAAGTCTTTCAAGGCGCGGGTCATGATTAAGTGATCGATACGGTGGATGAGGTGGTGGTCACGGGCCAGGGGGAGAAACTCTTCCGGGAGTGCGAAGATTTCTCCATCGGGAGAGAGCCAGCGTGCCAGGGCTTCGACGCGTACGACCCGGCCGGTCGTCACATCGACGATGGGTTGATAGTAGGGGTAGAATCGTTCGGCTTCGATCGCTTCTCTGAGGCTGTCGAGTCCGTGATAGTGTCGGGTAATCTTCTCTTCCATATAGGGTTGAAAGCGGACGGCGTTGATTTGGGGAGTGACCTTGGCGACCGAGAGTGCAGAAGCGGTTCGAGTGATCATCTCGCCGACGTTTTTGGCGTCTTCGGGATAATGGGCCGTACCGATGTTGTAGTGGAGTTTCAGCTCCTGGCCGTTGACCCTCAGGGGAGTATCGTGTAGATGCCGGCGGAGTTCGGCGACAGGATCGTCGGAGGATTGCGAAGGACTTAGCGTGAGCATATACTCATCGGCGCCGTAGCGATAGGCATTGCCCGTCGAAGCCAATGCTTCAAGACGGGCGGCTAGTTCCACGAGAATTCGGTCACCGAAATCATGGCCGAAAGTTGCATTGAGCATGGAAAACTCTTCGATATCCAGACTGGCGAGGATAAAGGGAGTGCCGCTAGAAATCTTTCTCTCCAGATCACTGAAAAGGGTGTGGCGATTGGGTAGACCGGTCAACGAGTCATAGCGCTCGAAGTAGTCGCTGCGCCGCTTTTCAAATATCAGCTCGCGCTCCAGCCTCTTTTGGGCTGATATATCTTGGACGATGCCGATCATGCGCCGCGGGGTTCCGTCCTCTTCACGTTCCACGTAGGCTCGCTCGTGGACCCAGACCTCCCGACCACTCCGAAGACGGATTCGATGTTGCAGATCATAGAACTTTTGTGTACCTGCAAGAACCTGATCGACCTGTTCTTCTACTGCTTTTCGGGTAGAAGGATCGAGCACGGAAAGGAATTTGTCGTAAGAGGCTTCTTCTTCGTAGTCCAGGCCGTAAATTTCCCGCTTGCGCCGACTCCAAAAGGTTTGTCCTGTTTGAATGTCCCACTCCCAATACCCGATCCGACTCACCCTTTCGGCCAATTCCCATAGCCGTTTGTAGTCCGAGGTCATCCGCTCTCCTTTGCTACCTTAAGTAGTATACAACTTTTCGTCATTATTCTCCACTCAGCTCTGCTGCAAAGTGGATGATGTAATGGCAAGTTCGCTATAATCACCCAATTTTAAGATGGAGTCGTAACAGTGAGCTACACCCCCAAGGCAATCGAATCCAAGTGGCAGCAACGCTGGGAAGAGGAGCGGGCTTTCGAACCCTCGGAGGATCATAGCCTCGAGAAAAAGTATATCCTGAGCATGTTTCCCTATCCCAGCGGGCGGATCCACATGGGCCATGTGCGCAACTATGCCATCGGCGACGCCTTGGCGCGCTACTACCGCAAGCAGGGTGTGAATGTCCTACACCCCATCGGCTGGGACGCCTTCGGAATGCCGGCGGAAAACGCGGCCATCAAGCACAAGCGCCACCCCAAAGAGTGGACCTACGACAACATCGCCTACATGCGCAAGGAGCTCTCGGCCCTGGGGTTGAGCTTCTCCAAGGATCGGGAGTTCGCCACCTGCGATCCTCTCTACACCCGCTGGGAGCAGGAGTTCATCATCCGCATGTTCGAAGCGGGACTGATGTACCGGGAGAGCACCACCGTCAACTGGTGCGAGACTTGCCATACGGTCCTGGCCAACG
>JALSTG010000137.1 GCA_026983875.1 Campylobacteraceae bacterium | reverse complement strand
TCTGAACCGCCGCCGCGCCCGTCGAGACGAACGCCAGGAACAGAAGGCTCACGAGAGCACGGATCATACGGCGGCAAAGCCCTCGAGCATTTTGCTTCCGTCCTCGGAGCCGAGGATGGACTCCATCGCCCGTTCGGGGTGCGGCATGAGTCCAAAGACGTTTTTCTCTTTGTTGCAGATGCCGGCGACCTGGCGGACCGAGCCGTTGACAACCATCGGTTGACCCTCTGCATCGCAGTAGCGTAGAAGGATTTGGCCGTTTTTCTCCATATCGTCGAGGGTTTCGTCATCGACGAAGTAGTTGCCGTCGTGGTGGGCGATAGGAATATTGAGGACTTCGCCTTCGGTGCAGAGATTGAGGAAAGCGTTGTCGGTCGAAATGACCTTGAGGTGCTGGTGGCGGGAGATGAAATGGAGGTTATCGTTGCGCTTCAGCGCCCCGGGAAGAAGCCGGGCTTCCGTGAGGATCTGGAAGCCGTTGCAGATCCCCAGGACCTTGCCCCCCTCTGCGGCATAAGCCTGAACCGCCTTCATCACGGGAGAGAAGCGGGCGATGGAGCCTGAGCGCAGATAGTCGCCGTAACTGAAACCTCCGGGAACGACGACCAGGTCGGTCGCCTCCGGAAGCCGCTCTTCTTTGTGCCAGACCAGTGTCGTTTCGTGCCCCAGGCGCTTGAAAGCGTAGACGGTATCGAAGTCACAGTTGGTACCGGGGAATTGCAGGATAGAGACTTGGAGCCGTTTCATTCGACGATCTCGATATCGTAATCTTCGATGACGGTGTTGGCCAGGAGGGTTTCAGCCATCTCTTGGAGCTCTTTGCGGGCCTTGACGGGATCGCTCTCGTCGAGCTGCAGGACGATCTGCTTGCCGATGCGCACATCGGTGACATTGTCGAAGCCCAGGGAGCCTAGAGCGTGGTGGACTGCTTTGCCCTGGGGATCGAGGACGCCCTCTTTGAGAAAAACGTTGACGATGGCTTTCATATCGGTATGCTCCTTATTTGTTTTGAATGCGGTTGAGGACTTCCTGATAAGCCTCCAGGAGGCCGCCCAGGCCCTGGCGGAAGCGGTCTTTGTCCATCTTTTCTCCGGTTTTGGCGTCCCAGAGGCGGAAGTTGTCGGGGCTGAGCTCGTCGATGAGGATGATAGTGTCGTTTTTGTCCCGGCCAAACTCCAGCTTGAAGTCCACCAGTGTCAAGTCCAGCTCGGCGTAAAACTCCTTGAGGAAACGGTTGATGCGCCGGGCCATGTAGCGGATATAGTCGAGCTCGGCGGGCTCTTTGACCAGCTCCAGTATCAGGCAGTGTTGATCGTTGAGCTTGGGGTCTCCCAGCTCGTCGTTTTTGTAGTCGAACTCTACGAGGGTGAAGGGGAGGATCTTTCCGTCTTCAATGCCGAGGTTGCGGCTGAGGCTGCCGGTGGCGATGTTACGGACGATCACCTCGATACGGATCACTTCGGCTCGTTTGTGGAGCATGTGGTTTTCGTCGAGCATCTCCACAAAGTGGGTGGGGATCCCTTTGGACTCCAGATACTTGAAGAGTTCGGTGGAGATTTGGTTGTTGAGGGCTCCTTTGCCCGCCTCTTCGGATCGCTTCTCTCCGTTGAAAGCGGTCAGGGAATCTTTGAATTCGCTGATGAGCAGGTCGGGGTCGTCTGTCTCCCAGATCTTTTTGGCCTTTCCCTCATAGAGGAGTCGGGTCTTTTGGGGCATGGGGCTATTTCCTTTCGCTGGTGAGGATCAGGGCTTTGAGGACGTCGACGGCAGTCTTGAGCTGGAGATCTTTGTTGATCTGATCTTCGCCGATGACGCTCTTTTTCTTTTGGGCTTCCGCCTGGGCACTGGCGTTGGATTCCTGAGAAGCCTTGAGGCTCTGCTTCTTTTTCTTCTTGCCTTGGTCGAGTTTCTCCAGTTCCGCTTCGAGATGCTTCTTCAGATCTTTTTCTTTAATAGAGATGGTGTCGTTGTCTTCCAAAGTTACTTTGCCGGGGAAGACAAGAATGTCGGGGGTCACGCCCTTGTTCTGGATCGTACGGCCGCTGGGGAGATAGTAGCGGGCGACGGTGAGTTTGACCCCTTCCTCTTTGCCGACTGGGACGACGATCTGGACGCTTCCTTTACCAAAGGTCTTCTCCCCGATGACCACGGCCCGACGGGTATCCTGCAGGGCTCCGCTGACGATCTCGCTGGCACTGGCACTGCCGCCGTTGACCAGGACGACGATGGGGATTTTGCTATGGGTCCCTTTGGCGTGGGCTCTGTAGACCTGATTCTCCTCTTTGATGCGTCCTTTCTGACTGACCAGGACGCCTTTGCTTACGAAGAGATCCAGCAAGCCGACTGCCTGGTCGAGCAGGCCGCCGGGGTTGTTGCGCAGATCGAGGATGATCCCCTTGGCGTGGGGATGCTTCTTGAGAGCTTTTTCAACCTCGTCGACTACATGGGCATCAAAGGAGCTGATCTTGAGATAGAGGATCTCTTCGTTTTTTCCAAGTTTGATGGTTTTGGCTTTGACCGACTGGATCTTGATGATGTCTCGGATAATTTTGACCTTGATGGGCTTGGGAGAACCTTTGCGAACCAGGGTGAGGGTGATGGGAGTCTTGGGTTTGCCCCGCATGAGACTGACCGCCTCGTCGATACTCATGCCAAGGGTCGCTTTGTCGTCGATCTTAAGGATGATGTCTCCGGCCTTGACGCCGGCTCGGGCTGCAGGCGTACCGTCGATGGGGGCGATGACCGTCAGGGCTCCGTTGCGCATACCTACGACGATCCCCAGTCCGCCGAACTCTCCCTTGGTCTGAATGTTGAGATCCTTGAAGTCCTTGGCCTCCATGAAGGCGGAGTGGGCGTCGAGATTTTGCATCAGTCCCTTGAGAGCCTTGTTGATCAGGTCGGAGGTATTGACTTCGTCGACATACTGGCTTTCGATCAAGTTGAGGATCTTGGTGAACTTGATGTAGGATTCGAGCTTGCTCTCCCGGGCGCTCTTGGATGTCTCCTGTGCCTCGAGAGAAGGGGTCCCCACAAGCAGGGCGCCGCCCAAGGTAAGAGCAAACCCCGTCGCGATAATTTTAGTATGTTTCTTAAAGGTCTTTTGCATGATGTCCTCTGAAATAGGTGTAATATTTTAGTCAATTGTCTCTTAAAAAGGTTAACCGTCTCTTCCTCGTCCAAGCCGCGATAGTCATGTTTTCGATCCTTTGCTATCTAGGTTGCAATGAGTTTGAGTCCTGTACGCTATAGTTACGGCAAGAAACGGGCCAAGCCCGAAAACGGAGGAATAGAAAATGAGCAACATACTTGAGAAATTGACCCATCAGATGACCGAGACCATCGAGTCGGCGGTCTCACTGGCCCTGCACAACAAAAACCCGGAGGTCGAGCCTATCCATATGGCATGGGCACTGCTGACCAACTCCGGTTCGGTCCTCAACCAAGTGCTGAACAAAATGGGAGTCGACAAGGCGGCGATCGAACTGGACGTCGTTAGCCAGGCCAAGAAGCTTCCCACCGTAAGCAGCGTGACCAAAGAGAGCATCAAGCTCTCGCAAAATACCGTCCGTTCCCTTCAGAATGCCGAGGGGGTCATGGCGGCCAACGGCGACAAATACCTGAGCGTGGATGCCTGGATCATCGCCAATATCAACGAGCCCTGGTTCCGTGAGACCGTCGGCAAATACGTTGACCTCATGGAGCTGAAGAAAAACCTCGAAGCGATGCGTGGCGGTCGCACCATCGAGAGCCAGACCGACGACGAGAAACTCGAATCCCTGGAGAAGTACGGTGTCGATCTGACCAAAAAGGCCGCCGAAGGTAAACTCGATCCCGTCATCGGTCGGGACGAAGAGATTCAGCGGATGATGCAGATCCTGATCCGCAAGACCAAGAACAACCCGATTCTGCTGGGTGAACCGGGGGTCGGTAAGACCGCCATCGTCGAAGGGCTGGCCCAAAGAATCGTCAATAAAGAGGTACCTCTCAGCCTCCAGAATAAGCGATTGATCCAGCTGGAGATGAGCAGTCTTATTGCCGGTGCCAAGTATCGCGGTGAGTTCGAAGACCGGCTCAAAGCGGTCATCGAAGAGGTGCGTCAAGACGGCAACATTATCCTCTTCATCGACGAGATCCATACCATTATCGGTGCGGGTGCGAGCGAAGGAAGCATGGACGCGGCCAACATCCTCAAACCGATGCTGGCCCGGGGCGAGCTGCATACCATCGGTGCGACGACATTGAAGGAGTACCGCAAGTACTTCGAGAAGGATGCGGCGATGCAGCGGCGCTTCCAGCCCGTCATGGTCAACGAGCCCAGTATCGACGAAGCGCTCCAGATCCTGCGGGGTCTGCGGGAGCGGCTGGAGGCACACCACAACGTCCAGATCCTCGACAGCGCTCTGGTGGCGGCGGCGAAGCTCTCCAATCGCTACATCACCGATCGCTATCTGCCCGACAAGGCGATCGATTTGATCGACGAGGCGGCGGCTGAGCTGAAGATGCAGATCGAGAGCGAGCCTTTCGAATTGGCTAAGGTCAAGCGTGAAATCCAGCGCCTCCAGGTGGAGATGGAAGCGCTCAAGATGGAGTTGACTCCTAAGAACGAAGAGCGTATTCGTGAGATCGAAAAAGAGTTGGCTGATCTCGAAGAGAAGAAGCGCCAGCTCGAAGCCCAGTTCGAGACGGAAAAGCAGATCTTTACCCAGATCGCCGAGATCAAGCAGCAGATCGAAGAGAAGCGCCGTGAAGCCGAGATGGCCAAGCGCAATGCCGACTTCAACAAAGCCGCCGAGATCGAGTACGGCGAAATCCCGGCCCTGGAGAAGAAGCTCGAAGAGCTCAACGCCCAGTGGGAAAAGATGCAGAAGCAAGGGACCTTGCTGAAAAATGCCGTCGACGAGGAGATGATCGCCGAGATCGTCAGCAAGTGGACCGGCATCCCCGTGACCAAGATGCTTCAGAGCGAGCGGGAGAAGGTTCTGCACATCGAAGATCATCTGCGGGAAGAAGTCGTCGGTCAGGACGAGGCGCTGCGCGCCGTCGCCCGGGCCATCAAGCGGAACAAGGCGGGCCTCTCCGACACCAACCGCCCCATCGGAAGCTTCCTCTTCCTGGGGCCCACTGGTGTCGGTAAGACCCAAACCGCCAAGGCGCTGGCCAAGTTCCTCTTCGACAGTGAAAAGGCCCTGATCCGCATCGACATGACCGAATATATGGAGAAGCACTCCGTCAGCCGGCTGGTCGGTGCGGCTCCTGGATATGTGGGATACGAAGAGGGCGGGCAGCTCACCGAAGCGGTGCGGCGCAAGCCCTACAGCGTCGTCCTTTTCGACGAAGTGGAGAAGGCCCATCCCGATGTCTTCAATATCCTGCTCCAGGTCCTGGACGACGGGCGTCTGACGGACAACAAGGGGGTGACGGTGGACTTCAAAAACACCATCATCATTCTCACCTCCAACATCGCCTCGGACAAGATTATGGAGTTCAAGGATCCCGAGGACCGGGAGAAGGCGGTGCGCGACGAGCTCAAGCACTACTTTCGCCCCGAGTTTATCAACCGGCTGGATGATCTGATCATCTTCAACCCTCTGGGAGAGGAGCAGATCGTCAAGATCGTCGACGTCCTCTTCAAGAGCATCGAGAAGAAGCTCGAAGAGCGGGATATTAAGGTGGTCCTCACCGACGCCGCCAAGGCCCTGGTGGCCAAAGCGGGCTTCGATCCCGTCTATGGTGCACGGCCCCTCAAGCGGGCCCTGGCCGAGATCGTCGAAGACCGCCTGGCTGAGATGATCCTCGAAGGCCAGGTCAAAGAGGGCGATACCGTCACCTTCGACGCCCAGGGCGATCAGATCGTCACCCGGGTCTCCTAATCCTTTCCTGCCTTCGGGCAGAATGCTTCTTTATTTACCTTATTTTTTCATCTTCTGATTAAACCGTTCATACTTTCTTGTTTTTTTCTGTATCCGACTCCGCCAGGAACCTGAGATCTTTCAAAAGTCTTTTTCGATCAATTTTTTCCTGGCCGCCACGGTAAAGATATTCTTCCAGCAGTCTGATCCATGGGGCGACTTCAGGTCGGGAAGCGTAAGGCAGGAGGAGTCGGTAGAGTTGATGCGGATCCCGGGTGCGGCCGATACGAGTCATGAGAGGTGAAGCTTTCTTCCGGCGTTTGCCGATCCACCAGCCCAGGAGCAGGGCACCGATAAAGAGGCCGATGAGCAGACCGCTCAGAAAACCCCAAAGGCGGTTTTTCCGGATTTGATCCTTTACCGGATTGTCGACTTCAAGCTTGAAAGCAGGGCTGCGGAGGCGCTCGATTGTTCCGGTAGAGCTATTGAGATAGCGCAGAGTCAGGGGAGGGATCTTCAGACTGTGTTCGGCGAGAATCGTATAGCGTCGGATGATCTCCCCGCCGTAGTCGCCTTCCGGGGTGATGCCGGTTCTGACGATCGGCTTGGATTCATAGACCTGGGCGTCGGAGAGCGTGAGATCGGGGAGTCGTAGGCTACGCAGACCTCCCCGTCCCCGAATTCGTAGCGTCAGGAGAGCTGCCCGGCCCAGTCGTGTAGTGTTGCGGTCGAGCTTGGCGCTCAGTCGTAAATCCCCGGCAAAATCGACCCCCGGGGGAAAGGGGAGGACCTTGATCTCCTGTGCAGGCGTCCGGAAGAGGTGCTTTTGGCTGAGATAGCTGCCCGGTTCGAGTCGGTAAAGTTCCATTCGTATCGGAGGAAGGGTATAGGTGCCCGGCGCTTTGGGAATCAGGAGCCAATGGGCTTTATAGTGATAGATTTTCTTTTTGACGCTACGGTTTTCGTCTAGCTTTTCGACAATAAACTCCGAGGCTTTGGGAGGGAAAATATCCAAGCGTTCGGCTGGAGCTTCGGCATGAAACTCCGCAGTAACGAGCGCCGGCTCACCGGGATAGAGAGAGGTGCGTGAAAGTGTCACATTCAGCTGCTCCCGGGCATGAAGCAGGGGTACGACGAGGAGTCCGCACAGCAGCAGAGCCTTACCAGGGATCTGTATCATGAGAGGCTCCTGTGGATGAGATGGGTATGAGCAGGGCTTTGATCGGCCGGCGTTCCAACCGGTTTTGCCAGTAGCGTTCCGAGACCTTTGCGCCGGAGGCGGCTCGGGCCTGTGCAGCGGTGCGACGCCCCGTGAGACGCCGTGCTTCGGCGTCGGCGCCTTGAGAGACGACACTACGGGCCCGGTTGTCCAGGCGTCGGATCGTTCCGGTTTTTGCCTCGACGAGTTTGTCTCCCTTACGTTTGGTATCGAAATAGTCGTCGGGAGAACGACCGCTGCCCGGACGTAGAGGGGTGCTCTTGCACTGAAGTCTTTTTTGGGTCCGGGTAGCTCCCTCGAGGCTCAAAAGAGCCTGAATGAGGCGGAGATTGGCCCGGGTAGCATCGTCGTTTGTGAATTTGAGGGCGGCCCGGTAGGCGGCCGCCGCTTCGGCGAGTCGGCCCAGACGGACCAGAGTGTTGCCCATATTGTGGTAGCGACGGGCATTGAGTTCGGGAGCTTCGAGGGAGCGGTAGAGGGTAAGAGCTTCGCGGTAGAGCCCTAGGCGATAGAGGCAGTTGGCGAGGTTGTATCGCAGACGGTCGTCCTCGGCGGGAAGCTTGCGATAGAGCGTCATGGCCCGGCTACAATCTCCTGCGCGTTGGGCCTCCTGAGCCTCGTGGAGTATCAGTCGCTCGGCAATTCCTCCAAAGAGCGAAGCGGCGATTAGGGAGAGAAGTACAAGCTGTTTCATCTCATTTCCTTCACCGGGAATCTGAAGAGGGCAGCCAAGAGCAGAAAAGCGGCGGCGAGGCCCAAAGCTCGCCAGGGCGCAAGAAAGTTTTCTGCCAGCTCCGAGGCGTTTCTCTCGGGATGAGCGGCCGATTTAAGAGCCTGGCCAAGGCTGGAAGCAAGCCGTTCGAAAGCCCCTACATCGGTAGGATCCGAAGGAGCGAAACCGCCGCTTTGGCGTGCAAGCTCGATGATCGACGGATTGAGGCGACTGATTACGACGGCTCCGGACGCATCCTGGAGATATCCTCCTCCTTCGGCGGGAACGGGAGCTCCTCTCGGCGTCGCCGCCGGATAGGCGAAGAGGGTGGTGTTGGATTCGTGAAGGAGTGGGAGTGCCGATCGGAGGAGGGGAGCGTTTCCGCCGTCGCTGATCAGTAGCAAATTTCGCCGGCTCCAGGGCCCGAGCATCTCGATTCCGCTGCGGATCGCTTCGAGGGGATCGCTGCCGGGAGCGAGGCGTTGATCGAGGGGGAGATGATCCAGGGTCCACTCCAGAGTCTCTCGGTTGGCGCTTGGAGGCGCGATAAGATAGCTTTCACCGCTAAATCCCAGTAATCCTATCGGAGCGGAAGGCAGCTTTTGCAGAAGGCGTTTGAGACGTTCGATCGACCAGTGCAGACGATCGGGTGGAAGGTCGTGGGAGTGCATAGAGCGGGAGAGATCCAAAAGGATCATCAGCGCCGCCTTGGAGGGAGGTGTTTCGTCTCCACGGGGCGCGGGAGCAGTGGCCAGAGAGGCTCCAATACTCAAAAAGGAGAGCAGAAGGATCCAGCGCCCCTTGGGCGCATTGCGCTCGAACCAGAGTAGAAGTAACAAAGCAAAGGCAGCTCCGAAGAGTGTATAACGCTGAAGAGGTAGATGGACGAGCTGCCGACGGCTCTGAAGCGGGGAGCGTTCTAGGGTATCGATTCGATGATAGATCTCTTTGAGATCCTTGGGGCGGGTCGCAGCAAAGAAACGCCCGCCGGTCTCCTCGGCGACACGGCGAAGCGTCTCGGTGCGGTAATCCTCTCCGATACCGATAGCATAGACTCGGACGCCATGCCGATGTAGCCGTAGAAGGGCTGCCTTGAGCGGGACGGAACCGGCCGTATCGATTCCGTCGGTCAGGAGGATCGCTACCTTGGGACCGCGGTACTCCTTCTCAAAGAGTTCCGGGGTACGAAAAAGCGCTTCGTAAAGCGCCGTTTCTCTCCCGCCCACGACTCCGGGGCGTAGAGCGTCGAGGAGACGAAGTAGCGCTTCGTGATCTGCCGTGGCTGCCGAGGCGAGGGCTGCGCGATCCCCAAAGACTTCAAGGGCGAGTCGATCGCTTTTCCGACTGCGGATGAAATCGGCCAGAATTTTTCGGGCTTCATCGAAACGCTTTTCGTCGCTCATAGAGTTACTGGCGTCGAGTAGCAGAGCAATTTCCCTGCCTTGGATGACGCTTTTTTGCACGGAACGGATGCCGTAAGGGCCCGCCAGTGAGGTGAGGATGAGTAGGAGGGCAAGTCCGCCGAGCCAGGGTACGGGGTCGATCCGACGCCCGGCGGAGTTTTTGAGCATGGCGAGGTTGCCGAAATTTCGTACCGTTTCTTGGCGGCGGCAGAAGCGTAGACAGAGGGGATAAAGTAGCCAGAGTAGCAAGACCCAGGGGTAGGTGAATCCTACCGGCCAGTTGCCGTTGAGGAGAGAAAGGCTCATCGACGGGCTCCCAGCAAGGCAGCCAGGGCAGGGAAGGGATCCTCGTCGGTGAGAAATCGTCCCTGGGGAATTCCGAGGCTGTCGAGGTGGACCCGGTTGTCTCTATCCAGGTTTTGTAGCGCTTTTTTATAGCGTTGTCGTCGCAGTGGATCGAGAGCGAGGCGAGACTCCCTGCGGCTTGCCGGATCCCGGTAGAGCCCTGAATCAACGGGATCGATCTCCTCGGGGGTGCGGACCTGAAGGGCGAGCAGCTCGTGACGGGCGGCGAGGGGACTTAGGTCCATCGGCTCGAAAAAATCTCCCACTAAGACGATGAGACTTCGGCGGCGCAGGCGGTTTTGAAGCCATTCGACCGCCCCCTGGATCGGCGCGTGATGCCCTTCGAGCACCAGCGTCGAGAGCTGTTCGTAGAGGCGGCGGGGCGCATATCGGGAAGCGTCGGCAAGGAAGCTCTCCGCTCCTTTTCGGTAAAGCAGCACCCGTGGGGTGTCCCCCATTCGATGCGCCGCATCGCTCAAAGCGACCAGGAGCGTCGAGGCGACGCGGTGTTTGCTGATGGGATCGCCGCAAAGCATTCCTCCGCCGGCGAGATAGACGAGCCATACTTCCAGCCGGCGGCGGCGGGCAAAGCGATTGACGACGGGATGAGCCGACCGGGCACTGGCCCGCCAGTTGATTCGGCGCACGTCGTCACCCGGGGTATAGTCGTCGATCTCCAGGAACTCCAGCCCTTCACCGGCGAGAGGGGTGTCGTGTTCGCCGGTAAGCAACGGGGAGAGAGCCCGGCGACTTTGTAATATCAGTGTTTCGTACGGAGGCAAAGGCTGCGGCTCGGATCCGAAAGAGCCTTTGAAAAGTTCGAGGGGTCTCATGGAACCTCCAGGACCTCCAGGATGCGGTGGATGATCGTATCGGCGTCGATCTTTTCGGCGTGGGCGCGGTAGCCGAGGATCAAACGGTGACGCAAGACGCCGTAGGCGGCTCGGGCGATGTCGCCGGGAACCACGAAGTCCCGTCCCGAGAGCCGTGC
>JALSTG010000136.1 GCA_026983875.1 Campylobacteraceae bacterium | reverse complement strand
GTGACACCTTTGAGCCGTGAGAGGAAGCGTTCGCTCGCATCGACGGTGATCAGATCGATCCCCAGGCCTTTGAACATATCCTGTACCTGCCGGGCTTCATTCTTGCGAAGCAGTCCGGTATCGACGAAAACGGCGATGAGCTGATCGCCGATCGCTTCGTGGAGAAGCGCCGCGACGACGGAGCTGTCCACCCCGCCGCTGACGCCGCAGAGGACCTTATTGTCGCCGACTTGTTTGCGGATCTCTTCGATCTTCTCCTTGGCGAAGGAGCCCATGTTCCAGGTGCTCTCCAGGCCGCAGATATGCTTGGCGAAGTTTTTAAGCATCGCCGTCCCCTGCTCACTGTGATGGACCTCAGGGTGGAACTGAAAGGCATAGATCTTCCGCGCTTCGTCGGCGATGGCGGCATGGGGGGAGTTGTCGCTGACCCCGATAGTCTCGAAGCCCTCAGGCAGACGCTCCACCCGGTCGCCGTGGCTCATCCAGACCACGCTGTTGTCAGGAATGTCCCGGAAGATGGGGCTTTCGGGCTTGACGATGTGGAGCTTGGCCTTGCCGTATTCGTGATGATCGGCGGGAATCACCTCCCCGCCGAAGTGCTGGGCGATGAGCTGCATCCCGTAGCAGATCCCCAGAATCGGCAGCTCCAGATCCCATATCCCCTCGTCGGGGTGGTAGGCATCCTCGGCATAGACCGAATTGGGCCCGCCCGAGAGAATGATCCCCCTGGGCTTGCGCGCCCGGATTGCCTCCAGAGGCTCCCGGTAGGGGACCACCTCGGTATAGACGCCGCTCTCTCTGAGTTTGCGGGCGATGAGCTGGGTATACTGGGATCCGAAATCCAAAACGACGATGGGTACCTCTTTTCTCACACCAATCCTTTATTCAAAATTTTCATTTTTTTACTCTGACTCAATAGAGTCCCATGATCTCAAACTGGACATACCACAAAACCAGAGAGAGGATGTATCCCGCCAGTACCGTCCAGGCCAGCCGGATATGGCTGCCGAAGGTATAGATTCCCCGCAGACGCCCCATGACGCCGACTCCCGCCGCGGAACCGAAGGAGATGAGCGATCCGCCGATTCCCGCCGTCAGGGTTACCAGCAGCCACTGATCGATGCCCATCTGGGGCGAAGATTTCAAAATCGCACTCATGACCGGGACATTGTCCACCACGGCGGAGATAAAGCCCACCCCGACGTTGGCAGCGGTGGGCCCCACCAGATCGTAGAGATGGTGGATATAGTTGAGATAGCCCAGATAATGCAGTGCCCCGACGGCTGAAAGAATTCCGAAGAAGAAGAGCAGCGTATCGTTCTCTACCTTTTTCATACTCAAAAAAACATCGAATCCCATATCACTTTTGCGATTGAGGCGATAGGAGTATAACTTCAGCAGAGAAAGACCGAACATCATCCCCCACATGGCGGGGAAGTGGAAGAACTGATGCCCCATGACGGCAATGAAGATCGTAAAGGCTCCCAGATAGACGACGGCCATGCCCCCCTCCTTGATCGTCGGTTTCATCTCGGTCGTCGCATCAAAGTGGGGCTCACCCTTGGGGACGAAGAAGCTCAACAGCCAGGCCGTTAGAGCCCACCCTGCAAAGGAAGGGACAAAGAGATAGAGGAAATCGACGAACTCCGCTTTGCCCGCCGTCCAGGCCATCAGCGTCGTAATATCTCCGAAGGGGCTCCAGGCACCTCCGGCGTTGGCGGCGACGACGATGTTGATCGCCCCGGCCACCAGGAAGTCCCGGTTGGTCTTGTCGATAGTAAAAAGCACCGTCGAGAGGATTAGGGCCGTCGTCAGGTTGTCGGCGACGGGAGAGATCCAAAAAGCCAGTAGTCCCGTCAGCCAGAAGAGCTTTTTGTAGCTATAGCCTTTGGAGACCAGATTGAATTTGAGTGCGTCAAAAACCCCCCGTTCGATCAGGGTCTCGATATAGGTCATGGCAACGAAGAGAAAAAAGTAGATCTCGGCAATCTCTTCGACGAGTTTGACCATCTCCTCGTGAAGCGGCTCCGGGTTAAGACCGTTGAGAGCATAATAGATTCCGATGACCATAAACATGGAGGTACCGGCGAAGAGCGCCGGCTTGGCCTTGTTGATCTCGTACTGCTCCTCGGTGGCGATGAGATAGTAGGCAACTACGAAGATCGCCAGGCAGAGCCAGCCGACCCAGGTGGTCGTCAGATCGAGTTCATGCATTCTGTTCCTTTGTTCATTGGTTTAGGCGGACTCGTGTGATGCGTCTGTTTCCGTTTCGATATAGTGGGAGCCTAGGGACTCTTTTCGAGCCAGAGCAGCCTCTACAATGGCGGCGGCGGTATTGAGCCGCAACTCCAAGAGTCGTCCGATTTCACGGTTTTTCGTATCGTAGATGAAATTTTTCGCTTCGTGGAGCCCCGATTCTGTACGGATGATTCCTACATCTTTCCACATAATCTGGCGGAGCTGATGCTTGTAGCGCTTGTCATGCTCCCGATGCAGCTGCGTATCGTAGTCTTTGTCAAAAACCGGAATCTTCCCGTCATGAATCTGCGCTCCGAGGATCGCCTCGACCGCCCGTCGAGCGAAAACCGCAGCTTCCAGCAGAGAATTGGAGGCCAGACGGTTGGCTCCGTGGACACCGGTACGGGCGGCTTCCCCCGCTACATAGAGTCCCTTCATTCCGGGGATCCGTCCCCAGGTATCGCAGGCGATCCCGCCGTTGGCGTAATGAAAGGCGGGAGAGATAGGGACCCGATCCCGGGGCAGACGGTAGCCCAACGCTTCGAAAGTCTTAGTGATGTTGGGGAAGCGGCGGTGGAACCACTCCTCCTCGAACATGGAAAAGTCGAGATAGACCTCCAGCCCCGTCTTGCGCTTGTAATCGAAGATCGCCCGGGCCACGATATCCCGACCTGCCAGCTCTCCCCGCTCGTCGTAGTCGAAGAGAAAGCGCCGCCCATGCTCGTCGACGATGTGCGCTCCCTCTCCCCGCAGCGCCTCGGTGAGGAGGAGTTTCCGGGCGAAGGGAGTTTTGACGAAGACCGTCGGGTGAAACTGCATAAACTCCATATCTTCGAGAGCGATCCCTTTTTCGGTGCAGATCCCATGAATGTCGGCGCTGACGGTCCGGGAGTTGGTATTGTAGGCATAAAGCGACCCTACCCCGCCGCTGGCGATCAGCACATGGTCGGCATAGAGGGTGGTGGGACGGTAGTTGACCATCGCCCGCACTCCGTAGCAGCGCCCCTTCTCAATCAGGAGATCATAGACCAGGGTGTTGCGCTGGAGAAGGTGGGGATTGTGAGTCATCATAAAGTAGTGCATATACCGGCCCGTCGCATCGCCTCCGGCATGGAGAATGCGACTGACGGAGTGGGCCGCCTCTTTGGTATAGAGTAGTCGGCCCGCTTCGTCGGTATCAAAAGCCATGCCCCGCTGCAACAGATCTACCCGAAGCTCCAAAGAATCACGGGACATAATCTCTACCGCTTCCCGGACATTGTGATAGGCCCCGGCCGCCAGGGTATCGTCGATATGCCGGGGGACATCCGCCTCATCCAGGGCCGTGACGATACCGCCCTGAGCATAGAAGGTATTGCACTCCCAGGGAATATCCTTGCAGACCACGAGCACTCTCATGGATGCGGGAAGATTCATCGCCGCGTAGAGGCCGGCGATCCCGGCACCGACGACGATTACATCGTAGCGTTTCACCGGGTACCGTCCGTCACTGTAGTGGAGTTCTTCTCCGCGGCCGGAGCCATGTAAACGGGATCGGTCTTGTAACCGCACCCCGTGAGGGCCCATGCAAGAAGACAGGATGCTATAATGACACCATGAAAACCGCCCGGACACTGATCGATTCTCTTGTTTCGCTTCACTCTTTTCGACCCCTTTCCCAGCATCGATGCTACCGGACTTTTCTCCAGATGCTTCCCGAGCGTTTTCGCCGAGGCATCGCTTTTGTCACCGTAAAGAACCGTCGACTGATGGTTGCGCTCTCCCATCCCGGCCTTAAAATGGAACTCAATTATAATCAAGAACTCTTGAAAAGCCTATTAAGCTCTCTTATCGCAGCACGGGAAGAGTGTCGTTTCATGGAAGCGGACGAAGTAGTGGTCTTCCTCTCCCGCTATCATCGGCCCTCCGACGAGGAAGCCTCCCCCACCGATCCCCGATATAGTGAACTGGCGGAAGGAATCTTTAGGGTAACGACCGAAAATGAAGCACTACGGGAGAGCCTGGAACGAATCCGGGACGCGATCCGCCGAAACCGGGAGCCCAAAGAGTCATGAGTGCGCTGGAAGAGACGGTCCGGAACCTGCCGAAGCAGCCCGGAGTCTATCAATATTTCGACGACCAGGGACGGCTCCTCTACGTCGGCAAAGCCAAAAATCTCAGTGCCCGGGTCAAAAGTTACTGGCGCTTCACCCCCTCCTTCCATCCGGCGCCGGATCTGGGGGCCCGCATCGCCCGGATGCTTTCCGAAGCCGAGAGCCTGGAATATCTGCTCGTCGAGAGCGAAGCCGACGCACTGATTCTCGAAAACTCCCTCATCAAACAGCTCAAGCCCAAATACAATATTCTCTTACGCGATGACAAGACCTACCCCTATCTCTATCTCGACGAGGGAGAGGCGTTCCCCCGCTTTGAACTGACGCGACGAGTAGTTCAAGGTAAAAAAATCCGCTACTACGGCCCCTTCCCCACTGGCGCCCGGGCCCTCCTCGATGCGCTCTATTTCCTCTATCCTTTGGTGCAGAAGAAGGGGTGCCTCCAGGGTAAAAAGGCTTGCCTTTTCCACCAGATCGGCCGCTGTCCCGCTCCCTGCGAAGGCAAGATTTCACCCCGGGAGTACCGCCTCGGCGTCGAGGCAGCCAAAAAAGCCATCCACAATCTCCCCCTGATTCTGCAGCGACTCGAAGAGCGGATGCTTGATCTGGCCCAGAGAGAGCGCTTCGAAGAGGCGGCCCAGGTGCGGGATCAGATGGAGGCAATCCGGGGACTGGCCATCCATTCGGAGATCGACCTGGCCCGGGAGGAGGATTACGACATCTTCGCCATTCTGCCGGGAGAAGAGCGTGGGGTCGTCGTGCGGCTCTTTCTCCGTCAGGGGCGGATCGCCTCCTCCAGCCACAGCTTTTTCCGCCACACCCACCTCTATGATCCCGACGAAGCCTACCGGCAGGCGATCCTAGACTTCTACGGTAGCGAAGCTCCCCCTACCTGCTCCACCCTGCTTCTGGCTCATGACCTGGAAGGGAGAAAAGACTTAGAGACGCTGCTGACGGCCCGTCTTGGACGGCGTCTGCAAATTCTTCACCCCAAGCGGGGTCCCAAGGCCCGTCTGACGGCCCTGGCCGAGACCAATGCCGCCGAGCTCCTCCGACGCCAGCAACGCAGCGACCGGACCCCGGAGAAGCAGATCGCCGAACTTTTCGCACTTCCGGAGATCCCCTGGAGAGTCGAAATCTTCGACAACTCCCACCACATGGGTGAAGCCCCCGTAGGAGCCATGGTCGTCTGGAACGAAGGGGAGTGGCAGAAGGATGCCTACCGCCGCTATCGCCTCGAATCCCGGGACGAATATCACCAGATGGAGGAGATGCTCCAGCGGCGGATCAAGGAGTTCGAAACGCAACCGCCGCCGGATCTCTGGCTCCTCGACGGGGGAGAGACGCTCCGACGTCTCGCCGAAAAGCTCCTGAGCCAGGCCGGGGTCAACCTTCCCGTCCTCGCCATCGCCAAGGAGAAGCTTGACGCCAAAGCCCACCGGGCCAAGGGAGCAGCCCGAGACCTCCTCCACGGACCGATGGGCGAGCTCCGACTCGATCCCGCCGACCCCCGGCTCCAGTGGTGCCAGCGGCTACGGGACGAAGCCCACCGCTTCGCCATCGCCTACCATCGGCGGAGCAAACGGCGCCGGGACGCTCAAATCGCCCTCCTGGAAAAAAAGGGCATCGGCCCGGCTACCGTCAAAAAGCTCCTGGACTACTTCGGTACTTTCGAGGCGATCGAAAATGCAGACCACGAAGCGATCTCTTCCGTCACCGGCAAAAAAATTGCCGATATTCTTATCCCCGCTTCCTTCTCACAACAAAATACTCTGAATTCAACAGAGTAAATAGCCGTTTTTAATCTTTGATATTATATGATATGCAATGTTTTAGAGGAGAGGGAATAAAAGCATGAAACCGAATCGCAGCCGCGTGAGTGATGAAGAGTACCGTTTTACTCAGGGCGTACTCCTCAGCGAGACCGATAGCCAAGGGATTATTACCTACGTGAACCGTAGATTTTGCCAGGTCTCGGGATACGATCGTGAGGAGTTGCTCGGAAAAAATCACAATATCGTCCGACATCCCGATATGCCTCTGGAGATCTTTCGGGAGCTCTGGGAGACGATCCGGGAAGGCCGCAGTTGGGAAGGCCTGATCAAAAATCTCAGAAAAGACGGCCGATATTACTGGGTGCATACCCATATCGATCCACTCCGAAATATTGAGAAGGACGAGGAGGGCTATGTAGCCGTCCACCGCCCGGCCGATCCTGAAGAAGCCCGGGAAGCCGAACTCCGATACAAAACGTTACTTATTCAAGAGAAAGCGAGGACATAGCCAATGTTTATCATCGACTCCAATCATCGGTTGATTGCCGCCGAAGCTGAGGATCTCACCCGGTGGGGTGTAAGCGATATTTACGAAGCGGCGCAAGCCTTCAGCCGCGGCACGCTTCGGCTGGACCCGGAGCAGAATCTCTTCACACTCGGTACGGGAGAGAGTGTCACATGTCATATCGAGTCCATGGAGTCCCTCCTAGGTTCGTGGACCCTCTGCCGTTTTCCGGAGTCTGAAAGCTCGACAGAGCAAGTATCCATGAAAGAAAATACTCAGGAGGCACCTTCCGCTCCTGCCGAGGCCGAAGAGGAGGATCTGCTTGCCATTCTCCCTCTAGAAGAGCCTGAAACCGAGACCGAAGAGGCACCCGCCTCCCCGGAGTCCGCCGCTGTCGAGGAGGAAGAGTTTCATCTTCTGCCGCTGGAAGAGCCCTCCACGTCGGAAGAGACGGCGCACCCGGCCCCCTCTGCGGAAGCAGAGCCCGAAGCGTCGGCCTCTGAGGAACTCCTGGGCCTTCTTCCTCTGGAAGAAGAGTCCGAAGAGTCTTCCGTTACCCAGGAGGAGGCACTTGAGACAGCCGAAACAGCCTCAGCCTCGGGAGAGGAAGTACTCGAAGAACTGCTTCCTCTTGAAGAACCGGAAGAAGAGGGTCTCTCCCTCGTGGAGACCGTCAGTGAAGAACCGGCTATAGAAGCATGGGAAGAGATCGCCTCGGAATTTCATCCCGATCTGCATGCCAATGCCCGCAAAATTGCTCTGGATTATGACGAATATGCAGAACTGCTTCGGGAGTTTGTCTCCGACAGTCGGGGAATGCAAGAGCGCCTTCTCTCCTCCTATGCACAGGAGCGCAAAGATGCCGCCTCTATCCTGAAGGATGCCGTCGCTCTCCTCTACCTACAGCCTCTGGATAAGCTCTTGGCGATGCTCGATCAGGCTCCCGAAGAAAAGCGCAGCAAAATTGTGGAGACCTATACCCATCTTCTGGAACAACTCCATTCGATGCTCGCATCCGAAGAGATCCATCCCGAAGCCGGAAGTGAGCCTCATCCTTCCCAGATCCCCGGCATCACTTCCGAATCAGGACCGGAAACCACCGAAACGCCTGAAACCGTGCCCGAGACTAAAGAAGCAGAGACCGTGACTCCTCCCACGGAACCCAAAGCATCCGAAGCCGCGGCTGAGGTCGATGTCGAAGATTTTCTCAAGGGTGTCAAGCCCGTTACGATCGAATTCAGTCTCCAACTCGCTGCCAATGAGCTGAGTCTCCCCGAAGATCTGGTGTTGGAGTTTATCGAGGACTTCGACAAACAGGGACACGAATATCTGCCTGTCCTGATAGAAGCCTATCAGTCCAAAGATCTCAAACGCCTGCAGGAAACGGCCCATATGCTCAAAGGGGCGGCCAGCAATCTAAGGATCGAATCGATGGTGGACAACCTGTACGATCTGCAGTTTGACAATGAAATTGAACGGGCCCCCGAGCGTATCCGACTCTTTGCCGGGCAACTCATGAGCTTGGATAAATATCTCGAACAGATGAACCGAAAGTAAAGGAACGAGCGATGAAAATATCCAGCAAACTCAAACTGATCGGGATCTTCCCATCAACTATCCTTCTTGGTGCGTCGCTCTATTTTTTTTACAAGGCTTACCTACAACACAACAACCTTAACATGGCTATCTCCGGTGGTGTCGCCCTCCTTGCCCTGATTTTCCTGATACTCGGTCTGCAAACCATACGAGATATCAATGCCAATATCCAGGAGTTGGAGCAAACCCTCAAAGATGCCGCTGAATCATTCGAGACCGGCGGTGAAACCTATGAAGAGATCGCCCAAGAACTCAAAGCAGTGGACTTCGGAACCCCCAAAGGGATCAAAGAGGGGTATAAGCTTCTTCAGAAAATTGTAGATCAGGCCAAGGAAGATCGTCGAATCGCCATGGAAGAGAGTGAAGCCAAGTCCCTGTTCTTAGCCAATATGTCCCATGAGATCCGCACCCCTATGAATGGAATCATCGGCTTTACCGAACTACTTAAAAGTACGGATCTCAATGACGAACAACGGGAATTCGCCAATATCATTGAAAAGAGTTCGCGCAATCTTCTGGGGATTATCAACAACATCCTCGACCTCTCCAAGATCGAAAGCAAAAAGGTAGAGCTGGAGTATGTCACCTTCGATACCCATCAGGAGCTGGACAATACCGTGGATAATTTCGGCGTCGTCACGGCGGAGAAAGATATCGAACTCTACTACTATATCGATCCGAGTATCAGCCCGAAGCTCAAAGGCGATCCCACCAAACTGAAAGAGATCCTAACCAACCTTCTCAACAATGCGGTCAAATTCACCAATCCCGGCGGCGAAATCCGGGTAGAGATCCGGAAAATGGATGCGACCCATGACAATCAGAGCCTGATCGAATTCAAAGTCATCGATACGGGAATCGGCATGAGCCAATCCCAGATGAAAAAGATTTTCCAACCCTTCTCCCAGGCAGACAGCTCCATTACGCGGAAATACGGAGGTACAGGCCTAGGCTTGACTATCACCAAGGAGTATATCGAGCTCATGGGCGGCAAACTCCATGTCGAAAGCCAGGAAGGCGTCGGCAGCACCTTCTCCTTCATCCTTCCACTGGAAGAGGTGCCCGACGAAGAGCATGACTATCGCAACCTTTTCAGCACCGTGACCCTCTGCCGCTACACGGGCGAAGGTACGGAACGACTCAACGATTATCTGGACCGCTATGCCACCTATTTCGGGATGCACTTCCTCAACTTTAGTGAAATATTGGACCTTCAAAACCTTCTCAAGGAAGAGACGTGTGATTCCATTCTGATCGATTACGACCGTCTGCCGGAATCGATGCACGATGCATTGGAGCATCTGCCCGATGACAAACTTTTTCTCATCGCTCGAGTGTCATCCCGTCAAGAGCTGGAACCTTATGGCCTCGCCAACGAGCAGATCGTTTTCAAGCCGGTGACCTATACCAAAATTCTCCAACTACTTCGTACGGTTTCCAAACACGAACTGGAGTCCAAAAAGCAAGGCCCGGTCCCAAAAATTCAGACGAAATACGAAGGCAAAGTCCTGGTCGTCGAAGATAACTTTATCAACCAGAAACTGGTAAAAAATATCCTCGAAGACCTCGGCCTGCATGTCGAAATCGCCAACAACGGTCTAGAGGCCTTCGAGATGCGCCGTCACAACGATTATGATCTGATTTTTATGGACATCCAGATGCCGGTGATGAACGGTGTAGAAGCGACGCACGCCATACTCGAATACGAAGATGAAGAAGAGCGCGATCATGTCCCCATCGTCGCCCTGACCGCCAATGCTCTCAAAGGCGACAGAGAGCGTTTCCTCTCCGAAGGCATGGACGAATACATCTCCAAACCCATCGAAATATCGGAGCTCATCTATATCCTCAACAAGTTCCTTCATCACAAAGCGAGGGTCGAGACTGTTGCACCGACTCCTCCGGAAGGAAAAAGCCAAGCCGGGGAACAAGCCGCTATCGACGAAAAATCCAAAGAGATCCTTGTCGCCAAAGACCTCCCCTTCAGCCGAAAGCTACTCTCCAAGATCTTGGATGCTCTGGGCTATCCCTATCGTATCGTCTCCAGTGCCGATGAAGCTTCGCGGGCACTGGAAGAGCAGGATTATCGTCTCGTCTTTGCCGACGAGAGTATGCTCAGTGACCCTTTCCTCGAAAAAGCCAAAGAGAGACAAACCCTGATTGTCTTTACTAGTGCTCCAGGAGATACTTCCCGACTCAAAGGACTAAATTATCAGGTCTATCGTGACAAAATGAGCAAAGAAAATCTCGATCACTTTATAAAAACCAGCGGAGGTCTCCAATGAGTCTCAATGTCCTGGTCGTCGACGACGATTT
>JALSTG010000135.1 GCA_026983875.1 Campylobacteraceae bacterium | reverse complement strand
AAGAGAAGAGGCGATCTCACCCAGGCCGAAATTGCTATCTTGCTCCCGGTACCAGGTCCGGAGAGTCCAGTTGTCCTCCTCATGCCGATACTCCAGGAGTTTTGCCGTCCCTTTCGTCAGATTCCCCTCCTCGCTATTACGGGTCTGGGCAAGCTCCAGCCTCAATTGATCTCTCTCGGTAAAATTGACCGTCAGATCGGTTCCGTAGAGCCGATGATGACCGATGCCTTGATCCTCGTCGATATAGCTGATCCCCGCTTCGTAGCGTCCGTCATCGCTGTGCCAGGAGGCTCTGCCGCCGTAGGAATAGTGCTCGCCTCCCTCTCCTTCGGTCTCGTATTTGACGACGATATATTGGGGATTGAACTCTTCATCCTTGCTATAGATCGGCTCTTTGAAATAGAGCGTCCCCCGATCATAATCGATGTCGTAGTCGCTATATCGCTCCAGCGACTTACGACGGAGAACCCGCTCGGGGTGGTGCCGATCCCGGACCTCGAGCCAGACCTCCTCGCTCCCCTCTGTGATCGGGTGGCGGCTCAGGTGGTAGTACCCCCGGGTCCCGTCGCCCCGCAGGTCGTCACGGAAGTGGAGCTTGTCGTTGGGGGCGGCAAAGGCTTTGAGACGGAAATTCGCGCCCTCATACTCCCCCTTGAAGCCGGTGAAACTGTTCTGGTAGCTCGAGAGCTCCGTCTCGTCCAGTCCCGTGTGGAAGTCGCCGAAGAGCAGCGAATATTGATCCCTCTCGAGCTTGAGATAGAGTTTGCGCCGGCTGGGGGCTTCGCTCCCCTGCTCCGTAGCGTCGCCGTAGAGGGTGTAGTAGGCGTTTGGATCGATGGCGTCGAAGAGTTTGCGATCGTCCTTGCTCCGTCCGGTATCATAGGCCAGGGTCATCAGCCATTTGCCCAGCACCCGTCCTTTGGCGAAGAAGGCCATGCGCCCTTCATGGTAGAGTCCCTTTTTGGCTCCCGCGGCCCGGAGCCCCTCCGCATGTCCGTGCAGCGTCCGGTAGCCGACGGTACCCTCGGCGAAGCCCACGACGATCCAGTCCCTGAGCTTCGGTTTGAGGCGTATCGTCAAGGTCTCCGTCTTGTCGTCGGCCATTTTGAAAGTCAGTCGGGTCTCCCCCGTCTTGGTCGTGGGTTTGAGGCGAATGTAGGCAATCCCTTCGCTGTCGATGCGGTAGCTGCCCTGGCCGTTCATCCTATCGAGGGGCTCGCTGCGCCCGTCGGTGGAGAAGACGCCCATCAAGCCGCCGCGTAGAGGATGGCCCGAAGGCCCCGTGAAACGCACCGCCACGATGGGAGGATGCTTGCCGTCGGCGACAAGCCAGGAGTAACTCGGCAAAAACTCCAGGCGCACCGGCGCACGGCTTTCGACATAGATCTCACGGCTCAAGCGGGCCAGTACCCGGCCCCCTCGGTCCCGTATCACCGCTTCGATGCGGTTGGGGCCCTGGGCCAGGTCCACCCCCTTGTAGTAGTCGATGACCATGCTTCGGTCGCTGCTGTGGAAGCGGTCCTCGTAGTTGAGAGGATCGACCTTCTTGCCGTTGAGCTTGAGCTCCATCTTGCTCTCTTTGGAGTGCAGCACCGCGATGCGAGCAGAAGGCACCGTGGGGATCCACCCCTTGGGAGGCCAGACGATGGCGGGCTTTTTCCCCAGGCTATCCACCCTCTCCGGGGTGTACTCGGGCATTTGAGGCTGATGGGTCGGCTGAGTCCAGTTGAAGTCCCCTTCCTTGGCCGAGGCTTCCGTCCCCGCACTTTGCATCACGAGATGTTTTCTCTCATCCAGGAGACGCAGCTCGCCGCTTGTTTCACGGCGAAATCTCAGCTCCGCCACGGGGCTCTGGCGATCCTTCTCCAAAGCGGTATCGTAGTAGAGCACGGCGCGGATCGAGCCTTCGACGGCCCCTTTGCCTGCTAGATCCAGCTCCAGGGTTCTTCGCCCCTTGGCCAACGGCACAATCAGCAGCCCTTTTTCTTCCCGGATCTCTTTGCCTGTCAAGAGGCTTCCCCCTCGGTAATGCACCCCTTTGGGAAGCGAGAGGAAGACTTCCGGATCCTCTATGGGGATCTCGCTGCTTAGCTTCAGCGTTAGCCTCAGGCGATCGGCATCCGATTTTTCCAGACGCAGATCCAGGGCCGTCTCTCCGCCAGTTCCCGGCAGACGCCGGAGGCAGAAGTCGACCCGCCGCATCGCACCGTGGTAGATATCGACGAACTGGGAGGCGGGATTGCCCGCAAATCGGGT
>JALSTG010000134.1 GCA_026983875.1 Campylobacteraceae bacterium | reverse complement strand
GGGAGGCGAACGTCTGGGGCAGGAAGAGGGAGAGCGTCTCTACGAGTTGGATCTGCTCACTCTCGGCCGCTTGGCTTCAAAGATCCGAGAGTCCCGTTACGGGCGCAAGAGCTACTTCAACGTCAACCGCCACATCAATCCTACCAACGTATGTAAGGATATCTGCAAATTCTGCGCTTACAGCGCCAGCCGCAAAAATCCCAACCCCTATACTATGAGTCACGACGAGATCCTCACTATCGCCGCCGAAGCACGGAAACGGGGGGCCAAGGAGGTGCATATCGTCTCGGCCCACAATCCCGAAGCCGGCCTGGATTGGTATCTGGGGGCGTTTCGCCGGATCAAGGACACCTATCCCGATCTGCACGTCAAGGCGCTGACGGCCGCCGAAGTCAACTTCCTGGCCGAGAGTAACGGCCTGAGCTACCGGGAGATGATCGATCTGATGATCGAAAGCGGCGTCGACAGTATGCCCGGGGGCGGGGCGGAGATCTTCGACGAAGAGGTGCGCGACTACATCTGCAAGGGCAAGGTCAGCTCCGAGCAGTGGCTCGAAATCCATCGCCTCTGGCACGCCCGTGGCCGCCAGAGCAACGCCACGATGCTCTTCGGCCACGTGGAGCGGAGAGAGCACCGGATCGATCATATGCTTCGCTTACGCAAGCTTCAGGACGAGACGGGAGGCTTCAACGCCTTCATCCCCCTGGTCTATCAGCGCGAAAACAACTTCCTAAAGGTCGAGGAGTTCCCCACCGCCCAGGAGATTCTCAAGACCTACGCGATCGCCCGGATCCTTCTGGACAATATCCCCCATATCAAAGCCTACTGGGTCACTTCCACCGTGGGGCTGGCTCTGCTGGCTCAGGAGTTCGGCGCCGACGATCTCGACGGCACCATCGAACGCGAATCGATCCAATCCGCCGCCGGAGCGGCCAGCGCCAACGGCATGGCCCTGGAGGAGTTCGTTTCTCTGATCCGAAACGCCGGCTTTGTTCCCGTGGAGCGCGACAGCCTCTACAACGAGTTGCAAATCTACGAATAGCGAAGAGGTTTGCCAATGGATTTGGACATCAAACGGGCCCGAAGAGAGACCCGACATTGTGAAGAGGTCGTCCATTTCAACAACGCAGGGGCATCTCTAATGCCGGTACCCGTGTCGGATAGACTGCATGAATATCTACGCGAGGAAGAGCGTTTCGGAGGCTACGAGACGGCCGAACGGGAGCAGGAGGCACTGGAGCACTTTTATGACGCCGGAGCGACGCTGCTTCATTGTGAAACGAGCGAGATTGCCTTCATGGAGAACGCCACCCGGGCCTGGGAGATGGCGTTTTACAGTTTCAAATTCTCTCCGGGTGATCGGATCCTTACCTCCCTCGCGGAGTATGGAAGCAACGTCGTCGCCTACAATCAGCAGGCAAAACGCTACGGAGTGGAGGTGGTCTTCGTTCCCAACGACGAATACGGACAGTTGGATCTACGGGCAATGGAAAATCTGATCGACGATCGGGTCAAGCTCATCTCCATCAGCCACATTCCCACCGGAGGGGGCCTGATCAACCCGGCGGCCGCCGTAGGCAAGATCGCGAAAGCAGCCGGCATACCCTTTCTATTGGACGCCTGTCAGAGTCTGGGGCAACTCCCCGTGCATGTGGACGAGATCGGATGCGATATTCTCTGCGGCACGGGGCGCAAATATCTCAGAGGTCCCAGAGCTACGGGACTGCTCTACGTGCGTAAGGATCTCATCGAATCTTTGGAGCCTCCCCTTTTGGATCAACACGCGGCTCCGCTGATTTCACCGACGGAGTATCGGATCAGGCCGGATGCCAAGCGCTTTGAGAATTGGGAGCAGTATTTCGCAGGCAAAGCCGCTTTGGGCGTGGCGATCGATTACGCGCTCTCGTACGGTTTGGAGGCGATACAAGGCCGCATCGACCATCTCTCCGGGCTTCTGAGAAGTAAACTGGCGCAGATGGAAGGGGTGGAACTGACCGACGAAGGAGTCCGGCAGTGCGGTATCGTCACCTTCACGGCGGAGCAGATGAGCCCCTCTGACATCAAGCGGGCACTCGCCGAGGCAGGAATCAACGTCTCGACTTCCAAGGGATCGGGCAGTCTGGTCTCTTTTTCTCATCGCGGTCTCGATGAGGTCGTCAGAGCTTCTCTGCACTACTACAATACCGAAGAGGAGATTGAGTATTTCCTGACGACACTTCGGGGACTTCTAAGTCGAGCAAGTAAAAAAGTTAGATAGATCTCTCAA
>JALSTG010000133.1 GCA_026983875.1 Campylobacteraceae bacterium | reverse complement strand
AAACTTCCTGGCGATGAACAGATCGGGGAAAGATTCGAGTCGGGTGTTGTAGTCACGGACGACGGCGTTGTAGTAGCGGCGGGCATTCTGGATCGCCTCTTCGATCTGGCTTAGTTGCTGCTGAAGATCGAGGAAGTTGACGTTGGCCTTGAGGTCGGGGTAGGCCTCCGCCAGGGCAAAGAGGCGCCCCAAAGCCTGGGTAAGCATATTGTCGGCGGCTTCGTGTTCTTTGACGCTCTGGGCACTCAGCCCCATCTGACGAGCCTTGATGACCTTCTCCAGGGTCTCGGCTTCATAATCTTTGTATCCCTTGACCGTATCGACCAGGGCGGGGATGAGGTTGTAGCGTCGTTTGAGCTGGACGTCGATATCGGACCAAGCGGCGTCGGCGGACTGGCGCAGAGAAACCAGACGGTTATAGAGGTAGATGAGATACAAAACGGTACCGACGATGATCGCTAGCAAAAGGGTTCCGGTACTCATAGCGGCTCCTTGGGATGGGATAACTCTATTGTAGCATAGGGAGCCGCACTTCGGGACTGGGCCGGGTAGGAGCAGGTATAATTAGGAAGAATCGGAAGCCAAAGGGGGTTTGGGATGAAGGAAAGCAGGATGGAAGCGCTTTACGTTACTT
The DNA here is from genome assembly GCA_026983875.1 of Campylobacteraceae bacterium. Taxonomy (GTDB): domain Bacteria; phylum Campylobacterota; class Campylobacteria; order Campylobacterales; family Sulfurovaceae; genus Nitratifractor. The sequence goes on along the minus strand of JALSTG010000133.1, from coordinate 10,021 downwards.
CTAGGGAAGCAGGAGCGGGAAGTATGGTCCTGGCGCTGGGGCTGATGGAGCTGCTGCGGCGCCACTACGGCCGGATCGCCCTCTATCGCCCGTTGGCCTTTCGTCACAAGTCCGACAGCGATATTGAGACGCTTCTGGCGACCTTCGGACTCTCCCAAAGCCTGGAGGAGACTCAAGGTGTCGCCGTAGAAGAGGCGGAGCGGCTTCTGGCGGAGGAGGGGATCGAAGCGCTGCTGGAGCGGGTTGTGGAGGGCTACGAGGCTCTAAGGGAGCGCTACGACTTCGTCCTCTGCCTTGGAAGCCGGATCGAAGCTCTCAATCGGACTTTGGGAATGGATCTCAACATCGAGTTGGCAAAAAATCTCTCGGCTCCGGTGGCGGGGGTCTTTTCTATGGAAGATCGATCTTGGGAGGATCTGGAGGAGAACGCAGCGCTCTGGAGCCGGGCGATCCGTCAGCAGGGAGCGGAGATCTTCCTCCTTTGTGCCAACCATTGCATGCCGGAGCTGGCGGAGCGGGCGGTCCGGGAGCAGGAAGCTTTCGACCGATACGATTTTCCCCTCTTTTGCCTTCCCCGCTCCCGGGAGTTGGAGCGTCTTACCATCACGGACCTCATGGAGAATCTCCCTCTCGAATGGCTCGCGGCTGAAGAGCGCCAGAAGGAGAACGCCATCGATGGCTTCCGCCTCGGGAGCATGGGACTGGAACGCTTGCTGGAGGAGGTGCAGCCCCATGAGTTTATCATTACCTCCTCCGATCGTAGCGATCTGGCGACGGGAGTGATGCTCTCGGCTCTGAGTGCGGCCGGCACTTTCGGAAGCGGGCTGCTTCTCTGCGGGAAACGGCCCGCCGAAGCTCTGATCCGGTTGCTCGAAGGGCTCGACGAGATCCCCGTACCTTTGCTCTATAGCTCTCGGCATGAGCATGAGCTGATCCCGAGGGCTTTGGAGATCAAGCCGACGATCCGGCCGGGCAATCGACGCAAAATCGATACGGCATTGGGCCTCTTTGCCGAGTATGCGGACCGTCGCCGGATCGAAGAGCGTCTCGATACGATGCGGCAGGAGATCGTCACGCCGACGATGTTTCGGTACCGACTCTTCGAGCGGGCACGCCAGGATCTCAAGACCATCATCCTCCCCGAGATTGAGGATGAACGGATTTTGACGGCGGCGGATCGGCTTTTACGCCGCAAGGTGGTAAGGATTCTTCTCGTCGGCGGCCAAGAGGAGATTGCTCGTCGGGCTAAGAAACTGGGATTGGATCTTGGCGATGTCGAGATCCTCGATCCCACTGATGCGCATTTGCGGGAACGTTTCGCCGAACTCTACTACGAACGGCGTAAAGCCAAGGGGGTGACCCGAGAGATCGCCATGGACCGCGTCAGCGCCAACAAGACGCTCTTTGCGACGATGGCTCTTTATGACGGCCGGGGAGACGGCTTGGTCAGTGGAGCAATCCATTCGACGCGAGATACCATTTCTCCCGCTTTGCAAGTCATCAAAACCGCCGAGGGCTACCCTATAGCCTCCAGCTGCTTTTTTATGTGCCTGCCGACGCGGGTCCTGGTCTACGCCGACTGTGCCGTCAATCTCGATCCGACGGCCCAGGAGTTGGCGGTGATTGCCCAGCAGACGGTCGAGACGGCGGAAAAGTTCGGTATCGAACCCCGGGTGGCGATGCTCTCCTACTCTACGGGAGATTCGGGTAAAGGCGCCGATGTGGAGAAGGTCCGAAAAGCCACGGAGATTCTAAAGAACAAGCGTCCTGATTTACCGGTTGCAGGTCCGATCCAGTACGATGCGGCTATCGACCCGGCGGTCGCCCGAATCAAGATGCCCGACAATCCGGTGGCGGGGCATGCGACGGTCTTCATCTTTCCCGATCTTGATACGGGTAACATCGCCTACAAGGCGGTCCAACGCTCCAGTGGCGCCGTGGCGGTGGGGCCGGTGATGCAGGGGCTGCGCAAGCCGGTCAACGACCTGAGCAGAGGATGTACCGTGGATGACATCATAGATACGGTGGCGATCACGGCAATCCAGGCCCAGGAGCCGGCACGATGAAGATTCTGGTCCTCAACTCCGGCAGTTCATCGCTCAAATTCAAGCTCTATCTCATGCCCGAGAGAAAGCTCCTGGCCGAGGGGATGATCGCGCGCATCGGCGAGGAGGAGTCCGAGATCCGTCTGCTCTACGGCGACCAGAGTTTTGACGAGAAGGTAAAGTTGGCCAATCATCACGAGGCACTGGAGCGGCTTGAGGCGCTGCTGCCCCGGCTGAAAATCCTGGGAAATTTCGCAAAGCTCGGGGCTGTAGGGCACCGGGTGGTCCATGGGGGGGAGGCCTTTGCCGAATCGGTACGCATCGACGGCGAGGTACGAGAAACGATCCGCCGGCTCATTCCGCTGGCGCCCCTGCACAATCCGGCGAACCTGGAGGGGATCGACGCCTTCAAGGTGCTTGCACCGGGAGTCCCTCAGGTGGCGGTTTTTGATACCGCATTCCACCAGACGATGCCGCCGGAGGCCTATCGCTATGCGATCCCGAAGGCGTGGTATCGCCGATATCACGTCCGACGCTACGGCTTTCACGGGATCTCCCACGCTTACGTCTCCCGGCAACTGGCCCGTCTTACGGCACGACCGATCGAAACCCTCAATGCCGTCACTCTGCACCTGGGCAACGGTGCCAGCGCCTGTGCCGTGGTGGGAGGCAGAAGCGTGGAGACTTCGATGGGTCTGACGCCTCTGGAGGGACTGGTGATGGGGACGAGAAGCGGGGATCTCGATCCGGCGATTCTGCCCTATATGCACCGTCAAGCGGGCCTGAGTTTTCCGGAACTGGAGCGGGAACTCAACAGGGAGAGCGGCCTCAAAGGCCTCGGCGGCAGCAACGACATGCGGGAGATTCAGAAGCGCATGGCTGCCGGGGAGGAGGGGGCAAAGCTGGCCTTCGAGGTCTTCGTCCACCGTCTCCTCAAATATGTGGGGGCCTACGCCGTTATGCTGGGACGCCTGGATGCTCTGGTCTTCACGGGGGGGATCGGCGAGCACAGTCCCGAGGTGCGCGCAGCCCTCTGTGAGAGACTGGGGATTCTGGGTATCGTATTGGACGCAGAGGCAAACGCCGTCGATTCGGGAGCACCGGAGCCGATCCATGCTCCGGAGAGCCGTTCGGAGATCTGGGTGATTCCCACCGATGAAGAGGGGGTTATTGCCGAGGAGAGCTACCGGATCGTTTCGGAAAACGATTCCCCAAAGTGACATCGTTAGATTTCGGTTGTTGCTTTGAAGCTACAATAATAGTAAAAAAGAACGAAGGAGTATCCTATGCTCAAAGATCTGATCACGTTAGGAGTCGGCGGAGCCCTGCTGGCCAAAGAGCGAGTCGAAGAGGAGCTCAAAGAGCTGATCGAGAAGGGCAGGATGAGCAAGGAGGAAGCCGAAAAACTGATCGAGAAGGCCAAGACCAAAGGCGAGGAACAGGAACAGGCCCTCAAAGAAGAGATCAAACAAGCCCTCAAAGAGGTGCTTGAGGAGATGGGCCTGGCGACCAAGGAGGATCTGGAAAAGCTCCGCGACGGGCTGCAATCCAAATAGTCCGGAGCGACGCTTGAATCTTTGGCGGCGATATGCGCCGAGACGAATCGGAAAGGTCTTCGGTTTTCTGCTGACGGTGTTTCTCCTGATTCGGCGGCGGGATCGGCTGCTCTGGTACCGCCCACTGGAGCCCGAAACGCTGCGGGATAGGATCACGGCGCTGGGAGCGAGCTTCATTAAGCTGGCCCAGGTTCTGGCGACCCGGGCGGACTTCTTTGACGACCGTTATTTGGAGAAACTGCGTCAGCTCCACGACGAAATCCCTCCGATGGGAAAGACCGACTTCGAGCGGGTTTTCGCCGCGGCCTTTGGGGAGGAGAGCCCTTTCGGCGAGTTCGAGTCCGCGCCCATTGCAAGCGCCTCCATCGGCCAGGTCCATCGGGCACGGCTCAAGGACGGCACGCCTGTGGCGGTGAAGCTTAGGCGTCTGGGAATTGCCGAACAGGTGGAGGCGGATCTTCGGATCCTCTCGCTCTTCAACCGTCTCTTCCGTCCTCTCTTCTCCCCCTATACCCGTAACTCCATCGATGCGGTGATCGCCGAGTTCGGCGAGATGATCCGCAAGGAGGTCAACCTGGTCACGGAGCTGGGCACCGTCTATATCGAGAACTTCAACGGCGTCAAGGATATCCTGCCGATTTTGCAGCGAAACATCCCCCGGGCCCTTGGCGCCGACAAGGGGCCGCTGGAGCTTTTGAACGAAGAGTTCCGCAGCGCACCTCTACGCCTCAAGCAGCTCCACAGCGCCATCCAAAAGGCCAGCGAAGGCGAGATGAGGGTTCATCTGAGCGAGCGGCAGATCGAGTGGCTTGCCGAGAGACTGGAGCGGCGGATTAAGCCTCTGCGTAGGAGTGTCGCATTGCTTTTTGCTTCCCTCTTTCTCCTCCTGGTGCAAGGAGAGGAAACTTGGCTCTCCTGGACGCTTTTCGGGCTGGGAATGGTGGGGCTGCTTTGGTAGAGACCGTGCTTAAGAGAGAATCGTAAACTCCGGCAGGATATCAAAGCCGATCATAGCGTTGAGGAGGGCAAGTTTCTCCGCTTTGAGGAGGGCATCGGGCCCCAGAGGGGCCGGGCGGAGTCTCCTGTATTCGAGGAGGCGTTCCCGGGTGGTTCCCGGGAGTAGAGGCTGCTCCGGAGTGAGCCACTCTCCGTCGATGAGCAGGGCGAGATTGGCAATGGAAGTATCGCTTAGGAGCCCCTCTTGGACGATGAGGATCTCGTCGGCGTCTCCCCTTCGCTCGAAGAGGGCATCCAGGCCGCTTCGAGCGAGATATTTCCTTTCGTAGCGCAGGCGGCTCTCGACGAGCCGGAAGCTACGAATCGTGCGTTTACGATAGGGAAAATATTCGACGGAACGGACCCCCTTTTCGTCGTAGATGAGCCTGCAGCGCCAGAGGCCTTGGGCCGGAGCTTTGATCAGATCTTCGAGAGGGAAATCCCGTCCGACGCTGTGCAGAATGCGTCGGCGGTGGTACGCCAGATGTTTTGCCTCTCCCCCTTCGCAGCGGATCGTCTCGAAGAGTTTCATGGGATGTAGACCTTGTCGAGGAGCTCGTCGTATTCCTGGCGACAGTCGCTGTCGAGGGTAATGCCTCCGCCGCTTTTGAAGCGATACCCGTCGCCTCCCTTTTCAATATAGCGGATGAGGACGGCACTGTCGAGGTTTTCTCCGTCAAAGACTCCCCAGACTCCCGTGAAAAAGCCTCGATCGTAGCCTTCGATTTTACGGATCAGTTCGACGGTTTTTCGCTTGGGGGTACCGGTAACGCTGCCGGCTGGTAGCAGAGGCAGGAGGATCTCTCCGAGCCGTTCTCGCCAGTTTTCGGGTAGGATGCCGTCGATCTCGGAGCTGACTTGTAGAAGCTCTTTGCTTCCGGCGCGGATCTTCTCCACATAGCGGAAGCGCCGCAAAGCGACCCCCTCGGCGACGAGGTTGAGGTCATTGCGCAGGAGATCGACGACCATCGTGTGTTCGGCCAACTCCTTGGGATCGGCGAGGATGCGTTCCCGGGCCCCGGGCATTGCCGCGTCGATGGTGCCTTTCATGGGATAGGTGGCGATGCGCCGGCCCCGAATTGAGACGAAGCCTTCGGGAGAGAAGCTGACGAAACGCCCCCGGTAGTAGAGCTTGTAGCGGGCGTTGGCCATAGAGAAGATCTCCTCCAGGGAGGCGTCGAGAGTGACGGGGGTAGGAAGGGTGAGGTTCAGCAGGTAGGTGTTGCCTCGCCGGATCTCCTCCAGGACTCTTTCGAACTTCTCCCGGTAGAGTTCAAAAGAGGGCGGCGATATCGACCGGATGGCATAGGGGTGTGTCCGGAGCTCTTCATCCCCAAGGGAGTAGCGAATCGTCGTGGGGAGCCGGTCGAGAGGGAGGACCTCCCACTCCGAGAGGTCGAAGTTGATGACGAAGAGGAAGGGGCGCCGCTGCGATCCATAACGGTTGAGGGTCTTCAGGAGCGAGTCGGACATTGTCAAAAGATCTTAGAAACGTCGTCGGACTTTGGAGGCGATACGTCGAGCCAGGCGTCCGACGAGACGGCTCTGTGTCGCGACGATCCCCTCGGGAGTCGGGACCCCGCGCTCCAGATAGCGGAAGCTTTCGCCGTCGACGATACGGCGTGCGTTTCGGTCGGCCAGACTCCAGCGTCCGGCGAAGGCGACGGTGCCGTTGGCATCACCGTCGAAGCGGTCTACGGTGAGATAGAGTCGGTAGCGATCGTCGACCGGCTCCTCCCAGGGGTAGCTCAGGACGCTGTGGCGGGGCAGGAGCATAGCGAGATCCTGCTGAAGAGTCTGCTGGATTCCCTTGGCCAGGCTTCCGGCCCAGCGGCGCTCCTCATGAACGTCGAGACGCTGAGGGTTGAGCCGAGTGACGAGTTCGGGCTTCTCCAGGTAGTCGGCGACCTGGACTTCGCCGATGCCGAGAATGCGATCGGTGTGGAGGCTTTTGGCGCCCTGCGAACTCTTCAGCGTAGGCTGGAGGCGGAAAAATTCGCTCTTGGAGCTGCAGCCCCCTAGCAGGAGTAGGAGGCCCAGGGCGGTCAAGGTCAGTCGTCTCATGGTTATTTACCTCGGATGATGGATTCGGGATGGCGCTCCAAATAATCGGTGAGATTGCGCATGGAGCGGCTGGCACGGGTGATTTCGTCAAGGAGCTTGAGCATCTTGCGGTGGATCTCGGCGTTGGTGTCGAGATAGTTCCGGCGGATCTCTTCCACGGTTTGGTTGCCGTTGTCGATCAGCTTGCTCAGGGAGGGGAGGATCTCGCGGTCGAGACCTTCGATACTTCGGTTGATACCCGGAAGCGTGCCTTCGTCGACCTGTTTGAGGATCTCGCGGGTCCGATCGCCGATCTCTCTAAAGGGGATTGCCGCTAGACTGTCGAGGATCGATTGGACGTTGTTTTTAAGGGATTCGATGGTAGCAGGCACGGAGGGGAAGACATAGAGGCCGTTCTCCTTCACCAGCTTTGCCGGTTTGGCCTCGGGGTGGAAATCAAGATTGATCAGCAAATCACCGGTGAGAAGATTGCTGCTTTGGAGCTGAGCCCGGAAGCCTTTTTGTACCAGCTTATCAAAGATTTTGGCATCGACTTTTTTGTCCTCTTCTCCCGAACCGATAATGTTGAAGCGTTGGGGTTCGAGTTTGATGAGAATCGGGATTTTGAAGTCGGCGGTTTCGGGATTGCCGGTGAGGTAGAAGTTGACCACTTCGCCGATCTTGACGCCTCTAAACTCCACCGGGGCACCGATCTTGAGCCCGCGGATCGATTCGTCGAAGTAGACCCAGAAGTAGATCTCCCGGGTGTAGCTGACCTTCTGGGCTTGCTTGATGGTATCGAAGAGGATGAAATGGTGGCCTGCTTTGACGCTTTTTCCCTGGCCGAAGATTTCGAAATTGTCGAAAGCAATGCCTCCCGAGAGGATCGCCGTCAGGGATTCGGTGCGGATCTCCACACCGTCGGTGCCGATGCTGGCATCAATGCCGCTGGCATTCCAGAATCGGGTGGCGGAGGTGACGAGATCACTGAAGGGTTTTTGGACGAAGACTTCGATCAGGACCCGGTGTCCGTCGGGTGCCAGTCGGTAGGAGGTGACGATACCGGCTTTGATCTTCTTGTAATAGACGGGTGAACCGATCTGCAAGGATCCTTTGTCGGCAGCTTCGAGGACGAAGCGTTTACCCTGCTTTCTATCTACGAGGATAGGGGGTTGTTCCAGGCCGATGAAGCTTTGGGTGGCTTCACCCTCTTTTGCAGGCGCCATTCCGATGTAGGCTCCGGAGATCAAGGTATCGAGCCCCTCGACCGAGTCGGCACTAAGGCGGGCGTGGACGACCCAAAATCGGGTCTTGTCGGTCAGATAGGGACGCATCTCCTTGTTGAGCCGGGCGGTGACGATGACGGAGCCCAGGTCGTCGCTAAAGCGGATACCGGTGACTTTCCCGACGGTGATGTCCTTGTATTTGACTTCCGATTTGTCGGCGGTGATTCCTGCGGCGGACTTGAAGCGGATCTCGACGGTAGGACCTCGCTGGCTGAGGTTTTGCCAGATCAGGAGGGCGCCGATGAGCAGCGCGACGATCGGGACGATCCAGACGGGAGAGAAATGGCGCTTCTTCGCGCTCCAGATAGCTTCGCGGACATACTCCTCCCCTGGAGGACGGGTACGGGTTTCTTCAGACATCGGATTCCTTTGGTGATCTGTCCCAGATAAGTCGGGGATCGAAGCTCATTGCCGCGAGCATCGTGACGATGACGACCAGGAGGAAAAAGACCGCTCCCAAGCCCGCCTGGATCCGGGTAAGGGCTCCAAACTGCACCAGGGCGACCATGATGGAGACGACGTAGATATCCACCATAGACCAGCGCCCTACGAGCTCCGTGAGCTGATAAAGTTTTTGACGGCGGCGGCGTAGATAGGGGAAGCGGCGCTGAACCGACAGAAGCAGGGCGATGAGGATAAGAATCTTGAGGACCGGGACGAGGATACTGGCGATGAAAATGACGGCGCCGATCAGGTAGGCACCGGTTTGTATAAAGTAGATCACTCCGCTCATGATGGTGTCGGATTGGGTGCCGGCGATGGTCTCTACATGCATCATCGGGAGCAGATTCGCCGGAATATAGAAGATGATGCCGGCGAGAGTGAGTGCCCAGGTGCGCTGAATGCTTTCGGGTTTTCGGGCATGAACGACACTCCGGCAGCGGGGGCAGAGGGCCGCGCGATCCTCCGTCTTCGGGGAAGGAATGCGAAGGATCTGATGACAGACTTCACAGCAGGCGAGTCCTGCCTCCAGGGCTTTCATCGTTCTACACTCCGTATCAAATCAGGTTCACGGCCGTGGGCCCGGTCGATACGCTCCCAAGTCTCATGGGGATCGAAGATCGACTGCGCATAGGCCAGGATGACTATCATGGCGGCAAAGGCCCAGAGGGAGGTGCCGGGAATGATCTCCCCCATCTTGACCAGCTTGACGATGGAGACCAGGATCCCGAGGAGAAAGACGTCGAGCATTCCCCAAGGAGCGACGGCTTCAAGGGTCTTGAGCATTGGGGCGGCAAAAGGCGGGACGATGCCGTGATACAGAGGACCGTAGAGCAGGATATAAAGGAGGATCCGAATGGCCGGGACCACCAGGGTCGTCGTCAGGAGGGCGACGGCCAGGAGGTAGTCCTGTTCCCGGTAGAGATTGACGAAAGCGGTGGTGAAGGTCGCCTCGGAGCTCATCCCCATGATTTGAAAGCTTAGGAAGGGAAAGGAGACGGTGACGATGAAGAGAAAGAGTGCCGCAAGGTTGAGGGCATAGATCTTTTCGACCATCCCCGGCTGATGACGAAAGAGTGTATGCCCACAGTTGGGACAGCGGTAGCGCCCCGGCCGTCGTAGAGAGGGGAGGCGACTGATCTCGTCGCATTCGGGACAGCAAAGATATCTTCTCTCCATTCTTCTCCTTCCGTTGATTGGTTAAATGATTATTATATTGAAAATTCCGGGGGATCTTCTGAAAGCTTGGAATATTTATTGCTTTGTTTCTATCTTGTTTTAACAGTTTTTATCTATGTTTAAGGTTTTTTTAAATCCAGCCGCTTTAATATTGGATGGCGCCCATGATCGGTACTTACTAATTGACTGCGCATTGGATTGTAAAGACGATGAATGTAGTGAGAGATAAAGTTTATAGCAAATTACAGGAATATAGGCATATTCCGATTTCAGATGAAAAGAAATTGTGTCAGGATTTATCGATTTATGGGGATGATTTTGGAGAGTTGATTGAAGAGTTATCAAATTAACTAAAATTTGATACAAATACTTTTTTTGATCTATTTAATAAAAATAATTTTTACAGTCCATCCGAATTTTATTTGAAATTACCGAAAATATTTCATATTGATATTGGCAAACTTTTAAAAGGAAA
>JALSTG010000132.1 GCA_026983875.1 Campylobacteraceae bacterium | reverse complement strand
CTCTCTCTTTGCCGAGGGGTATCGCCTTCGCTACAGCGGGGGCATGGTTCCGGACCTTCACCAAATTCTGCTAAAAGGCGGCGGTCTTTTTAGCTATCCGGGTACCCAGGACCGACCCAAAGGAAAGCTGCGGATGCTCTTTGAGGCCCTCCCCTTCGCCCTGATCTTCGAAGCGGCGGGCGGCCAAGCAGTCGATCAAGAGGGGCGAAGATTGCTGGATCTGACTCCCGAACACATCCACGATACGACACCATGTTTCTTTGGTTCTGATTATGAAATCAATAAGCTCAAGAACGCCTATGGAATCCACGATGGATAAAAAAACTCTTGCGACGGATCCTTGGGAACAGAAACTGGAAGAGGCCTTGGCGGTGCTGAAAAAGTGCCAAGAGGAGCAAGGCCTCTCCAGTTGCCTATCTTGCGAAAAAATTCTGGGTTGCGAAATCCGCTCCCGCTATGTCAATGCTGTCTATGAGAGCATGAACAAAGGAAAAGGCGGAGGTTTTGAATTCTAATCTTGTCGCAATATAATCTGTCGAATGAAGCGAAGATTCACCGGGTTCAAATCCCCAAAAATAGTCCAGAGGAGAGAGAATGAAAGAGTTAAGCCGTGAGGCACGTGAATTTATTTTATCAAGTATTCGGACGATTCCAGATTTTCCAAAGCCTGGTATTCAATTTAAAGACATTACAACCTTACTCAACAATCCCAAAGCGTTCCAAACGCTGATGGATCATCTTGAGGCCCGGTACAGAGAGTATGATCTAGACTATGTAGCCGGAATCGATGCACGAGGCTTTATCTTCGGCGCGGCCCTGGCCGACCGACTCGGGATCGGTTTTGTTCCCGTGCGGAAGAAAGGGAAACTTCCCTCCACGACCGTTTCGGAAAAATACTCCCTCGAATATGGCTTTGACGAAGTGGAAATCCATATCGATGCTTTCGGCGAAAACGGCAGATGCGAAAGCGAACCCGCCAGAGTATTGCTGATTGACGACCTGATCGCCACAGGCGGCACGGCGGCCGCAGCCTCACGGCTCATCGGCAAAGTGGGCGCACAATGTGTGGAGTGTTGTTTTATTCTGGAGCTTGGCGCGCTCAAGGGGCGCCAAGGGATCGATGCACCGATCTACTCGGTCATCACGATTTAGTCGGTACTCTCTACCACCTCGATTTTTTCTATATCGTCGTTCATCTCTATGGTGTCGAGGACACGGAAGCTCTCCGTATCCCCCTCCTCGATGCCGCCAAATACCGTATGGACCCCGTCAAGATGCGGCGTATCGACGAAGGTAATAAAGAACTGACTTCCTCCCGTATCTTTTCCAGCATGAGCCATGGAGAGGGCACCCCGTTTGTGGGGGATGCCGTTGTCGGTCTCGCAGCGGATCGCCCAGCCCGGTCCCCCGGTTCCGGCGAGGGCGGGGTTGTCCTTGGAGTGAGGGCATCCTCCCTGGGCCATAAATCCGGGGATCACCCGATGGAATTTCAAGCCGTCGTAGAAGCCGCTTTTGGCCAGATGGGCGAAGTTGGCGACGGTGTTCGGGGCGTCTTTGGGATAGAGCTTGACTTTGATCGTACCTTTGTTGGTTTTGATAAGAGCGTATTGAAGCTTGTTCAGCTCTTCGGGGCTGAGCTTGTACTCTTTGAGTTCTTTCTTGGCAAACATCTTTATTCTCCTTGTTGCAATGACTTTTTTTGAGGATGGGACATCTCACTTGCTTTCTCCAGCCCGTAAATGACAAAAGCCGTTCCCAGTACAAAAATAAGCAAGATAATCAATGGCGCAATCTTTTGGAACATCGCTTCTCCTCGGAATGGATTGTGGCGGATTGTATCCTATTTTCAGCTTCGGTTCAAGATTTTTCAATTATAATGCGGCGTCTTCACGGAGACGTGGGTGAGCTGGCTGAAACCACACCCCTGCTAAGGGTGCGTACCTTAATGGGTACCGAGGGTTCGAATCCCTCCGTCTCCGCCATCCTCCGACAAAAAAACAAATTTTACGCTCGTTTAACGATAGTGGCAGTATTCATCTTGGTTTCAAACTCCTAAAAGTCATGATCACTCATCCAAGCCGATAAGTAAGAACATTCATAGTTTCCCCATTGAACTGGCCTGAACAGGGAGATATAAAGCTAAGAGAAAGATCGAGGAGAGAGTCCGCGATTGATGAGACTGGAAACAAAGATCGCCATATAAAAGAGCCCGGTGATCGCCTCCATATATGTCAGAAACTCTCCAATACGGTTGGCCGGGGATATGTCTCCGTAGCCCAGAGTCGTAAT
>JALSTG010000131.1 GCA_026983875.1 Campylobacteraceae bacterium | reverse complement strand
TTGGCTTCGCACTTCGTCCAGGAGCATTTGGACCTCCTCGCCCTGGTAGAGCCGCTGATGGAGCCGGAAGTCGAAGAGGGCGAACTCCAGCTGCCGGAGCATTCCCATAGCCGACTGGAAGTTTTTGGCCGCTTTGATCCGGGCCAGGAGCGTCTCGGGGATCGGCTCGCCGCTTTCGTGATGAACGGCAAAACGTCGCAGGATGGGCGCTTCGTAAGCGAAGTTTTCCAGGAACTGGCTGGGAAACTCCACCACGTCCCAGGCGACGCCGTGGATCCCGCTGACGCTGCGTTCGTCCACGGTGCTGAAGAGGTGGTGAATGGCGTGGCCCATCTCGTGAAAGAGGGTCACCACGTCGTCGTGGCGCAGAAGACTCGGCCGTCCTTCACCTGCCGCAGGGAAGTTGGCGACGACGAAGGCGCTGGGCAGATGGATCCGTCCCGAGGCGTCGGCGAAACGGCTCTCCCAGTCGTGCATCCAGGCACCGCCGCGCTTTTCGGGTCGCGCCTCGAGATCGAAGTAGATGCGTCCGGCAAGGCTCTCGCCGCGATAGATGTCGTAGGTCCGGACGCTGGGGTGCCAGACGGGAAGCTCCACCGCTTCGAAGCGCATAGCAAAAAGCTCTCCGACGATCTCCAAGAGTCCGGAGAGGACCCGATGCAGTTCGAAGTAGGGTTTGGTCTCGCTCTCGTCGAAGTCGTAGAGATGCTTTTTGAGTTTTTCGGAGTAGTAGGCCGTATCGTAGGAGGCGAGATCCTCGATGCCATCACACCGTCGTGCGAAGTTCCGAAGCTCTTCCAGCTCCGCCCGGCCCCGGGGCAGAGAGAGATCGGCGAGCTTTTCGAGAAAGTCGATCACCTCCCACTCGTCTCCGGCGTCCCGGGTCTGGAGGGCATATTCGGCGTAGTGGGCGAAGCCCAGGAGCCGGGCCTTGCGCATTCTCAGCTCCAGGATCCGGTCGATGACCGCAGCGTTTTCGGGGGCTCGCGTGGTGTAGGCGCGGTAGAGCTTCTCCCGGAGTTCACGGTTGGGACCGTAGGTCATGTAGGCGAGGTAGCTGGGAATCTGCAGGGTAAAACGCCACCCCTTGACACCCTCTTTTTCATAACGCGCGGCGGCTAGGTCATCCTCGGGGACCCCCTCTACATCGGCGGGATCGGTGACGATCAGCTCGTAGGCGTTGGTGGCATCCAGGAGATTTTGGCTGAAGCGGTTGGAGAGCTCGCTGAGCTCCAGGTCGATGCTCTCAAGCTCCTTCTTCCCCTCCGGCGAGAGTTCCGCTCCCGAGAGGCGGAAATCCCGTATCTCATTTTCGAGGACTTTCTGCTGCTGAGCCGTCGTCGGTCGCAGACTTTTGAGCTTGGCATAGAGAGCTTCGTGCTGGCTTACTTCACTGTGGAAGCGGCTCAGAAGCGGCAAAGAGGCTTCATAGGCTTTTTGGGTCGCTTCGGAGTTCATGACGGAATTGAGATGCGACAGCGGCGTAAAAAAGAGGCTGCGCTCCTCGTCCAGATCCTCCAGAGGCTTCATGACGGCTTCGTAGGCGTCGCTCTCGGCGTGAGCTAGTGCATCGATGGTCTCTTTGTGACGCTCCAGAAGGGCCTGAAGCCTTTGGGGAAAGCTCTTGAGCTCATGGGAATCTAGGGAAAATTCTTGAAACATTGCTTCTCTTTTCTTTGGAAAATCGTTCGGCATTCTAACATCTTTGTCGCAGAAACAGAGAGGCTCAATTGTCCTCTTCGAGAAAGCGGCGCAGCAGCTTGGGATAGAGTGGAGATTCGATGATATCGCCGTGTCGGGTGCCCGGAAGCGTATGAACTTCCGACCGGGTCCTGCTCATGGCGTTGAGAAGCCGGCGGCTGTGGCCGTGAGGGATAACCCGGTCATGCTCCGCCAAGAGGACGAGAACGGGAACGGTGATCTTCGGAGCGTAGGGGAGGCTCTCAAAAGGATCCTTGATGAAGGCCCGCACGGGAAAGATCCGATAGCGTTCGGCTCCGAGAGAAGCGATGCTGTCGTAGGGGGTAATTAGCACTAGCCGCCGGACGGGACGCAGGGAGGCAAGATAGAGAGCGACGCCGGTGCCCAGACTCCGACCGATCAGGTCGATCGCGCCGTGTCGGGGGGCGATCCGGTCGTAGAGGGCTGCGGCCATGGTATAAAAGGCTTTCTGAGAGGGCTTGCCGTCGCTGGCACCGTAGCCGGGGTAGTGGGGGAAGTAGATCGTATGCCCGGGCAGGAGCTTCGCCAGATCGTCGGGATCCTCCCACCAGTGCTCCGAATTGCCGGGGAAATAGATCAGAG
>JALSTG010000130.1 GCA_026983875.1 Campylobacteraceae bacterium | reverse complement strand
AAGATCAACTATCTGCATCCTGCCGCCGGTGAGCGATTGGTCGCCGAGGCCAGGGTTCTCAACCGTACCCGACGCAGCGCTTTTGTCACGACTGAGATTTTTATCAGGAAGAAAATGGTAGCCTTCGCCACCGCAAGCTATGCAATACTTGAAGAATCCAAAACCGAGGAGAAAAAGATTTATGCTAAGCAATAGTGAAATCGCCAAGAATTTCGAGGTACGCATCAGTACGCTCTATAATTGGCGAAAGACCAAGCCTCGGCTCTATCGCTATTTGCAAGATGCCGATTACAACTTTGAACAGACCCAGGAGATCAACGCTCTGCTCGATCGCCTTGCCAAAGAGATCGAGGGTAAGATGAACGTGATGGAGATCCGTTTTTTTATCCGATCAAAGTTTACCGCCAAAAACCTCGATGAGATCGAGCGAATGCACCGGATGCTACTGCGCCTGCATCACAGAGAGCTCGACAGCGAGATGATCTTCGATCTCTACGAGCATATTGAAGCCATGAGCCTGATGGAGAAGTATATCTTTTACAAGCGGGTCTCTCAGTTCCGTCAGGAGGGACGGGAGGAGAGTGACGAGGAGATCCGCGAATATTTTGGAGAGTTTCTCGCCTCGTAGCTTGCCTCTCTCCGGGATCAGTGACCTGATTTCGCTATTTCCGCTCCGACTCCCAAGCTGCCGAACTGCTTCTCGAAGCCCAGGACCGTCGTCACTTCAGGGCCGATCACCTTATGGGTCACGTGGTTTCTTTTCCCTTCGTAGAGGAAACCGACACCTCCCCAGGTCTGCAGAGGCGACGTGGGGGTGCGGGTGCAACCGACGAGGTAGAGGAAAGCGCTAAAAAGCAAAGCAAATCTGAGGAAGTTTTTCAAAGTTTCCTTTAGATCGTTCCGCTGCGATCGAGCTGGAAGGGATTGCGCTGGGCGGTGGGCATGATGCGGACATGCTGGATATTGACATGCTCCGGTGCGGCTAGGACGTAGAGAGCCAGATCGGCGATGTCCTCGGCACTCAGCGGGGTGTATCCTTCATAGACGGCTTGACTTCTGTCCCGGTCTCCCTCGAAGCGCACGTCGCTGAATTCGGTCTCGACGGCTCCGGGAGCCAGGGTACCGATGCGGATGCGGGTCCCCAGGGCATCGCAATTCATGGCGTCGCTGAGCATATGGACCGCCGCCTTGGTGGCGCAGTAGACGTTGCCGCCCGGATAAGCGGTCTCCCCGGCGATGGAGCCCATATTGAGAATATGTCCGGTGTTTCGCTTTCTCATCTGGCCCATGACCAGGCGGCTGACATAGAGCAGCCCCTTGAGGTTGGTGTCGATCATCCGTTCCCAGTGCTCCAGGCTTCCCTTGTCGAGGGGCTCGAGTCCTAGAGCAAGGCCGGCGTTGTTGATGAGGATATCGACGGGAAAGCGCTCCAGGGCCGTAGAGAGTTTCGCTTCCACCTCTTGGGGATCGGTCACGTCCATGCTCAGGGGAGTTACGGCGACAGCCTGCTGCTCTTCCAGCTCTCGGGCAAGAGCTTCGAGCCGCTCGATGCGCCGGCCCGTGATCACAAGGTGGCATCCCGCCCCTGCCAGGCGCCGGGAAATCGCTTCGCCGATACCCGCCGTGGCGCCGGTCACTATGGCTCTTTTGCCTTTCAGCCGTTCATACATCGTCATCCTTTCTACGGGGCTGTCGCTATTATAACGAAGAGGCCTCGAAGGTTGCGCTATAATCCGATAATTTCATACGATAAAGGATTTGACGATGCCGATGCTTGACAGCTTTATGGTAGACCACACCAGGATGCCCGCCCCCGCCGTGCGGGTGGCCAAGACGATGCAGACCCCCTGCGGCGATACAATCACTGTGTTTGATCTGCGCTTCTGCCGCCCCAACAAAGAGATCATGAGCGAGAAGGGGATTCATACCCTGGAGCATCTCTTCGCCGGCTTCATGCGCGATCATCTCAACGGCGACGGCGTGGAGATCATCGATATCTCTCCCATGGGGTGTCGGACGGGCTTTTATATGTCGGTCATAGGATCGCCTTCGGAGGAGCAGGTCGCCGAAGCATGGCAGGCGTCGATGGAGGATGTGCTCCAGGTGCCTAGCCAGGAGGCGATCCCCGAGCTCAATATCTACCAGTGCGGCAGCTGCAAAATGCACTCTTTGGAAGAGGCCAAGGAGATCGCCCGGGGCGTACTGGAGAAGGGAATCGGCGTCATGGACAACGAAGCCCTGAAACTCGATCCCGAGCAGGTAAAAGGAGCGACATGCTGATCCTTATCCCTATCAAAGGGAACGATCCTAAGGAGGCGCAGATCGTCCCCAGGATGGAAGCGCAGCACTGGGCTCTGGTGGAGTTTGATGCCGGAGAGGTGCAGTCCGTCTCTTTCCACCCCGACTGGGACCAAACGGGAGAGACGTGGATCGATTTCGCCGTCCTGGAGAACCGCTATGAAAACGCCATGGATCTGATGGAAGCAGGGATGATGGTCCTGGCCCGCCGTCCGGGACAGGATACGATCGAGCTGGTGATGGAAGGGTTCAAGTTCAAGGAGTTGGACGAAATAGGATTCTAATGGTATCGGATACCAAGATGGCCACGCTAGGTTATCGACCGTGATATCGCTTTTGTAAATTTTTTTATTGCTTCTAATCCTCTTTATCTTCTCGTCGTTCCCTTACCTGCTTCAGCCGTTTGTGGCGTTCCCAAGATACCCGGAGTCCTCGAAAGGGGCCATAGAGGATATAGGCCAGTATGAATAGTGCCAATCCCTCGCTACTAAAGAGATAGAGGAGTGAAGCGACAAACGTTAAGAGGACGAGAGTTTTGATCATCATGGGACGGTTTAGATCGATCTTTTTAAAAGAGGGATAACGGATATTACTCACCATGAGAAAGGCGACGAGAAGCGTTATGACGAGAAGCACGATACCGTAGCGTTCCAGGTGATGACTGGAGAGGAGTAGTGACCAACCGGCGATGAAGACGGCGGCAGTCGGAATCGGTAAGCCGATGAAAACACCGGGTTCGCTACAACTGTCCGTAACATTGAAACGGGCAAGTCTGATAGCCCCGAAGACGACGAAGAGGGCACTGACCAGTATGCCGAAACGTCCATAGTCCTTTCCAAGCTGAAAATAGAGAAGTAATGCAGGAGCTACGCCAAAAGCGACGATATCCGCCAGGGAGTCAAACTCCAAGCCGAAGCGGGAACAGGTATGAGTTAGTCGGGCTATCCGTCCGTCCAATCCGTCAAAAATTAGCGAGAGAAATATGAGCCAAGCTGCACCTTGAAAGTGGCCTTGGGCCGCTTGGGTTAGACTTACAATACCCGTGAAAATGGAAGCAGCGGTGAAAAGATTGGGCAGAATATAGGCTAGACGCGGTTTGGACATAGTGGCTGGACTCCTTCGCCTCCATGTATTTTTAGAAATATCATAGAATTTAGGGGGGATTATAACGCATTATTGTTCACCTATCTGGACCCTTAGAATAGGGTGGAGAATATTAGGAAGTAGAATTATTTGGTTTATATATATTCTGAGTGAAGTATTCTATAAATATTCATTTTAAATCAATAAAAAGCAATTTATATGAAATTCATGCTATCCTATTGATGCAATTTATCCAAAAAAATCATTTAAGGAGAGTCGAGCAATGTTCGAAGAGTTTAAGAAGTTTCTCATCAAGGGAAACATGGTTGATATGGCGGTCGGTTTCATTTTTGGAGCTGCATTTTCCACCATCGTCAAATCCCTGGTCAACAATATCATCATGCCCCCGCTGGGGCTGCTCCTGGGCAAGGTAGATTTTTCCCAGCTCTTTATCCCTCTGGACGGGAAGCACTATGATTCTCTCCAGGCGTTGGAGAAAGCCGGTGCACCTGCGATCAAGTATGGGCTCTTTATCAACGATTTCATCTCGTTCGTAATTCTGGGCTTTGTCATTTTTATGATGGTGCGTTACTACAATCGTCTGACGGCCAAAGAAGAGGTGGAAGAGGCACCGACGGTCAAAAAATGTCCGGAGTGTGCGATGGAGATTCCCGTAGAAGCGAAGGTTTGCCCCTACTGCAACGCGCCCCAGAGCTGAGGCCGGGAGCTTTTCGCTTCCTAATTCTATCCCCTTGAGTTTTTACTCTCTGTTTTATTGAGAACTAGAATCTTTATATTACTCAGAAGGCTTTTTGCCGTTTTCTTCGTTCCCGTCGGACTTTTCTTGTGATCCCTGCTGAGTGTTGTCCGAAGGAGACTCCTCGGTCTTTTTCTCTTTTTCGCCTCTCTGGCTCGCGCGCTTTTGGGATCGTTCTTCCTTCTCACAGCGCTCCTTCTCTACCTTATCCTTGTGGGCGAGGCGGCTGGGAAGATGGTGGCGCTTCTCGAACTCTTCGATGATCTCTCGAACTTTGCAGCCCTCGATGACTTCCACATCCAGAAGTACGCCGGCCATTTCGTGGATCGCTTCGGCATAATCCTTGAGGGTCTGCTTGACGTGGGCATAACGCTCGTCCAGGAGCTTTTTGACCGCTTCGTCGATCGCTTCGGCGGTTTTTTCGCTGTAATCTTTGATCACCTGACCTCCGCCGAGAAACGCGCCTCCGGCACTCTTCTCCAAGACCATCAATCCAGCGACGTCGCTCATGCCGTATTTGGTGATCATATCTTTGATGATGTCGGTGGCCCGCTGCAGGTCGTTGCCTGCGCCCGTGGAGATGTCGCCGATGAAGATCTCCTCGGCGGCGCGCCCTCCCAGTAGGACGTCGATTTCAGCCAGGAGTTCATGCTTCTGCTTGAGGAAGCGGTTCTCCTCATCCGGCAGATGCAGGGTATAACCCAGAGCCCCAAGGCCCCGGGGGATGATGGAGACCTTCGTCACTCGGGTGGCGCCTTCGGTGAGCTCCGCCATCAGGGCGTGACCACTCTCGTGGTAGCTGACGATCCGTTTCTCCAGATCGTTGATTTTGCGGTTTTTCTTCTCCAGTCCGACGAAGGCCCGCTCGATCGCCTCCATAAGATCGGACTGTTCGATCTGCTTTTTGTTCTGCCGTCCGGCTAGAAGGGCCGCTTCGTTGATGATGTTGGCCAGGTCGGCACCCGCCAGGCCTGCCGTGGCCTTGGCCACCTCTTCGAGATCGACGTCGGGGGCCAGTTTGACATCCTTGGAGTGGATCTTGAGAATCGCCAGGCGTCCTTCGAAGTCGGGTTTGTCCACCAGCACCTGCCGGTCGAAGCGCCCGGCTCGCAACAAGGCAGGATCGAGAACCTCGGGGCGGTTGGTGGCCGCCAGGACGATGACCGGGGTATCGGAGCCGAAGCCGTCCATCTCCGCCAGGAGCTGGTTGAGGGTCTGTTCCCGTTCGTCGTTGCCTCCCATGGGGCCGCCGGCGGTCCGGCTCTTGCCGATGGCGTCGATCTCGTCGATGAAGATGATGGAAGGGGCCTCTTTCTTGGCCTGCTCGAAAAGATCCCGCACCCGGCTGGCGCCGACGCCGACGAACATCTCGATGAAGCTCGATCCGCTGACGGAGAAGAAGGGTACGCTGGCTTCACCCGCCACGGCTTTGGCCAGGAGGGTTTTTCCGGTACCCGGAGGGCCGACGAGCAGGACCCCTTTGGGGATCTTGGCCCCCAGAGCGATGTAGCGTTCGGGGTATTTTAGGAAATCAACGATCTCCTTGACCTCCTCCTTGGCTTCGTCCACGCCGGCGACGTCGTCAAATTTGACGTTGGGTTTTTCGCTGTTGATGAGTTTACCGGCTTTGCCCACGCCCAGGATGCCCCCGCCCATGCCTTTGCTCATGCGTTTGGCCAGGAAGATCCAGATGGCGAAAAAGATCAGGATCGGCAGAAGCATGCTGATCATTTCGCTGACGAATCCGTTGCCCATGACTCCGCTGTAGTCGACTCCCTTCTCATCCAGGAGTTTGATGAAAGTGGGGTCGTTGGCGGGGATTTTCTCCGCGATGTAGCGGACCGAGCGTCCGTTGTCTTCGCCGAGGGCTTCGATCATCGTGGGGGTGATCTTGACCTTTTTGATCTTGCCCTCTTTGACCAGATTCTTCACCTCGGAGTAGGCGACTTTTTTGGTGACGGTTACGCCCTGCTGCTGCATCATCATCTGGTTGAGTCCTCCCGTCTGATCTCCGATGAGGAGTTTGAAGACCAGGATGATGACGATAGAGAAGAGGGCGAAGGCCAGCAGAGGATTGTCGTTGAAAAAGTTCTTATTGTTTTTTTTGTCGTTGTTATTGGGCGAGTTAGCCATTGCATTCCTTTGTGTTGGTGTAGATCAGGGTGATCCATTCATCTTTTTGTTTGCGTTCCAGCAGCGTCAGGTCGCTGAATACCGCCGTAACGATAGCCTCTTTTGTATCCAAAATCCCTGAAAGAATCAAGAGAGAATTTTTATCCATTCTTGCTTTTAGCTGAGGGGCGATGGCTTTAAGGACATCGGCGATGATGTTGGCGATGACGACATCGTATCGTCGGTCGCTCTGGTGGGCTGAACCTTCCCAAAGCGCCGAGAAAGTCTCGTCGTTGAGGGCGAAGTTTTCCCGGGCACTCTGAACTGCCAGGGGGTCGGTATCGCAGAGATCGACCTCGGCCCCCAGTTTGCGGGCTGCCAGGGCAAGAATCCCGCTGCCGCAGCCCACATCCAAAACCCGGTCATCTGCCCGAGTTCGTTCTCCCACGGCTTCGAGGCAGCTGTATGTCGTAGCATGGTGGCCGCTGCCAAAAGCAAGGGCGGGATTGACCAGGAGGTTGATTTTGTCTTCTTTTGGGGGATACCAGTCGGGATGGATATAGAAGGGGCCCGCTTCGATAGGGCGAACCGATTCCTGGTAAGAGCGGATCCAGTCTTGGTTTTCTTTCTCCTCCCGCTCGATCTCGAGGGGGATCTGTGCCTCTTGAGCCAGGCGTTCGACCGCTTCGATCGTTGCGGAAGGGTCGTTTTCGTTGCGCAGGATCACCCGATCGCTACCGTATTCGATCGCTTCGTCGCTCACGGAGGCGATGAAGTCCGCCAAAAGGTCGACGAAGGCGTCGTCGGTAAGGAAGCGAATCTCGTGATAAGAGCTTTGCATCAGGCTTCTCCCCGGGCCAGGTGGAAGGCTTCGGCCAGATCGAGGGTGCCTTCGTAGAAGGCTTTGCCCACGATGGTGCCGTCGATGCCGGCTTCGATCAGGGCTTCGATGTCGCGGATATCCCGCAGGCCTCCGCTGGCGATGGTCTCCAGGCCGGAGGCCTCTTTGACGGCAAGGGTAAAGTCGATGTTGATGCCGCTCATCATCCCGTCGCGTCCCACGTCGGTGCAGATGATCGCCTGCACGCCGCAGTCGGCGAAGGCCCGGGCCAGTTTAGTGGCGGGCATATCGGAGGTCTCGGCCCATCCTTCGACGGCTACCATCCCGTCGATGGCGTCGATGCCCACGACTATGGGGTATTTGGCCGCCATCTCTCGTACGAAGTCGGGGTCTTTGACGGCGACTGAGCCCAGGATCAGCCGGTCGATGCCAAGATCCAGATACATGCGGATCGTCTCTTCGTCCCGAATCCCGCCGCCGAGTTCGAGCTTGAGGGAGGTGTGTTCGCGAATTTTTCGGATCTGGTCGAGGTTTTTGGGCTCTCCGGCGAAGGCGCCGTTGAGATCGACGAGATGCACCCACTCGCTGCCCAGCTCCTCGAAGTGCCTAGCCACTTGCCAGGGCTCACTGGAGTAGATCTTGGCCGTCTCCATGAGCCCCTTGGAGAGGCGGACCGCCTTACCGTCTTTGAGGTCGATAGCGGGGAGGATGGTCATTTTCTGCCTCCTTTGGAGGTAAGGGAATAGGGAATAGGGAATAGGGAATAGTTTCGGTTTGCTTTGCTTGGCAACGCTTCGATTAATAATGAATTCTGTTTGTAACACTTAGCACTTAGCACATAACACCTTTCTCAGAGTTTTGTGAAATTTTCGATGATCTTCAAGCCGTTTTCGTGGCTCTTTTCGGGGTGCGGCTGGATACCGAAGACGTTATCATTTTGTACCGCGCTGACAAACTCATAGCCGTACATTGTCTTACCGATGGCATAGGCATCGTCGCATTCGGCGTGGTAGCTGTGGACGAAATAGAGATAAAACTCCCTGGGCAGCCCGGCGAAGAGGGGGGTCTCTTTCTGGACGAAAAGCTCGTTCCACCCCATATGGGGAACTTTGAGGGGATGATCGAATTTCGACTCGTCGAAGCGAACGACCCGGCCCGGCACCAGCCCCAGTCCTTCGTAGCTTCCGAACTCTTCGCTCTCTTCAAAGAGCAGCTGCATTCCCAGGCAGATTCCCAACAGGGGACGGTCACGAGAGGCGAAATCTCGGATCGCTTCGTCCATGCCGCTGTCTTGCAGGTGGTTCATGGCGTCGCCGAAAGCCCCTACGCCGGGGAGAATCAATCGATCATACGCTTTGAGTTTTTCGGGATCGCTTTCGAGCCGTGCTTTCGATCCGACCTTGGCGAAGGCGTTGATTACCGAGGCGAGGTTGCCCATTTTGTAATCGACAATGCCGATCATGCGAAGTTCCTTCGCATGATCGGCAAGTAATAAGCAATAAGTAATAGGGAATAGGTTTGGATGGCGTTGCCCGGCAACGCCTTGTTTCTTTTGAGACTTGAGACTTGAGACTTGAGACTTGCGACTCTTCTACCGACTTGCGACTTGCGACTCATTCGGGATATTTCCTCGGACATTAAAGTAGGCTGATTATATCCAACTCTTCGTTAAGACTCGAGGCGCTTGAGCTCCTGCTCGATGGCTTGGGAAAAGGGGGCGTAGTAGCCCTGATCCCGAGGCATCTTCTCCCGCATATTTCCGAGAAATCGGGCGTAGTCTTCGAGGGTGAGGCGGCCTTTGAGGAGCTCGTATTTGAGCCAGAGCCAGTAGGTATTCAGCACGTCGGACTGGCAGTATTCGCGGATCTTATCCAGCGCCCCGGCGAAGTAGAGGTCGCTAACTTGGTCGCCGCTGACGTCGTATTTGCCTGGGATGCCGGCCATGGTGCAGAGCAGGTCGAGCTTGAGGTTTCTTGCGGCGCCGAAGTTGCCTAGGGTGTCTAGTAGATCGGTGTGAAACGCCTCGGAGTAGCGCTGGCGGTAGTTTTCCCATTTGGTCTTGTTGAGTTGGGGGTTGTTCTGATCGAACCAGGCGGGAAAGGAGAGGTTGTAGCGCATGGCCCGGATCAGAAGCATGGGCATATCGAATCCCCGGCCGTTGAAGGAGACGAGACGGGGATTTTTGGCTTCGATAAAGTCGAAAAAGTGGCGGATGATCGTCTCCTCCTCGTCGCTCCCCTCACCGAAGTCGCCCACTTTGAGGAAATTGCCGAATTCGTCGGCGATCACGGCGGAGAGGGCGACGACTCGGTGGTAGGGCAGAGGCAGGAAGGTGCTTCCTCCGTGGGTCTCGGCGTAGAGACTCTGGGCCTTTTCGATCGCCGCCTGGTCTCCCAGCCCCTCCACCTCGAAGTTGGCTCGGATCAGGTCGATATCGGGGATTGTTTCGCAGTCGAAGACGCAGATCATTATCCATCCTTTGGATCGGTTGTCGCTTACCGGGTACTTTTATAGATGAAGACCATGTAAACTGCTAAAATTATAGCCAAGCAAAAACGGGAGAGGCAGATGAGAGAACGATTGGAGTATTGGGGAGTTCGGAGTGCTTTGGGAATCAGCCGTCTCCTTCCCCGGTCGGTCCTCTTTGGGCTTGGAGAGTGGGTCGCGTACCGTATCTTTGCTCCCGGTTCCCGGCGTTACCGGCGTGTGCTGGAACACCTACAGCTTGCGTTTCCCGGCAAGAGCTTGCAAGAACACGAAGCGATTGCCGGAGAGTTTATCCGTAACAAAGGAGCCTTTTATGCGGAGATCGTCTTGATGCTGACGGGGCGCTTCGACTATGGGGCGGCGGTAGAGAATCCCCAGGAGGCTCGGAGTAGGATCGAAGAGCTGAAGGCGCGTAATCAACGGGGCATGCTCTTCCTGGTCTCCCACTACGGCAACTGGGAGTTTCTCGCCCAATTCTTCGCCCTGGGCGGTCTCCCCGGTACTCTGGTGGCCAAAGAACAGAGGAAGAACCGCCTCATTGATGAAAAGATCATCCAACCCTACCGTCGCGGTTTCGGTCATCGGGTCGTCGAGCGCAAAGGAGCGCTACGGCATATTGCCCGGATTTTCAAAAACCAAGAAGGCGTCGGCATGCACATCGATCAGATGATTCCACCGCCCAACGGTGTGCTCATCGACTTTTTCGGCCGGCCGGCTTATGCCAGCAAAAGCATGGCCCAGCTCAAGCTCCGTTTCGATCCCCTGGTCGTCCCGATCTTCGCTACCCGCACGGCGCCGGGGCGCTTTCGCGTCGAGATCTTCGATCCGGTGGAGTATACTGCCCCCGAGACGGAAGACGCGGAAGAGAAAATCCGCCTTATGACCCAGCGATACAGCGACATTCTGGCGGAGCAGATCCGAAAACATCCCGCCCAGTGGGAGTGGAATTACAAGCGTTGGCGGGGAACGGAGGATTTGGTGAAGAGTGAATAGTAAATAGTTTTGGTATGCGTTGTTTCACAACGCTACTATCTAAAAATCTTGCGACTTGTGTCTTGAGATTTGAGACTATTCTCCCCAAAATACCAATAACTAATGACCAATGACCGCCAAAGGCGCCTCCATCATTCCGGCCGGTAGTTCTTCTCCCGCTCTTTTTTCTCCTGCTTCTTCTTTTCCAAGGCCTCTTTTCTCTTCCGCTCCATCATGACGGC
>JALSTG010000129.1 GCA_026983875.1 Campylobacteraceae bacterium | reverse complement strand
TCAGCTTCTCGATACCCGGACCCTGGAGTTGGTGCAGGATTTTGTCGTGGAGGGGGATAAAGAGAGTACCCACGTGCTCAATGCCGTCTCGCCGGCTTTTACGGCTTCGATACCCTTCGCCCGTCACGTGGTAGATCGGATCGCGGGGAGGGAAGACTAAGAGGATCGACGGTGTCCGTTGGGTATTTTGCGAGTCGCCCGATGAAAATAGAAAAAGATTCCACCGGCGATGATCCCGCCTGTGGGCAGCGCGATGTACCAGTACTCTTTGGCCCAGTGGAGAATATGGAGGATCTCCTCGCCGAAATACCAGGCAAGAAGGATCGTCATCGCAGCCCAGACCATGGCGCTGAGAAAATTGATAAGCATAAATTTGGAAGCGCTGTATCGGGTCATGCCGATGGCGATGGGAATGACGGTACGCATTCCGTAGAGATAACGCTGGATAAAGATAATAGGCCAGCCGTATTTTTTGAGGAGGAGATGGGCCAGAGCGAATTTCCGGCGCTGGTCTTTGAATTTACGATAGACATAGGCGCGGTTTCTCCTCCCGACATAAAACCAGATCATATCTCCGGTAAATCCCCCCAGCCCCGCGACAAGGATCGAGAGCCAGAGGTTCATATCACCGGTATGGGAGAAGATCCCCGCCATGACCAATCCCGTTTCCCCCTCCATGATGCTCCAGAGGAAGAGGATAGGATAGCTGTACTCCTTGAGAAAACCGATCAGGAGTTCTGTCATAGTCCGCCTTTGAAAAATATGGGGACAATTATAGGGCCCTTTGTTAAATAAAACCCATTTTCTCTGTTCTGTCAAGTGCGATTTAAGTCCCTTGGGTTAAAATTTGTGGGTAAGCCAATCTTAGAAGGAGTGACAATGAAGAAGACAATGCTCAAACTTAGTGCCGTGGCGGCTGCGGCGATGCTGCTGGCTTCCCCCCTTGCAGCGAAAAAAATCCGTTGGAAGCTCGCCGAGACCTGGCCTTCGACGCTGACGCCTCTGGCCTCTCCTCCGGCCAAATTGGCGGCCTGGATGAAGGAGATGAGCGGCGGAGAGTTCATCATCAAGGTCGAGGGCAAGGAGAAGCACAAAGCTCCTCTGGGGATCCTCGACATGGTCAAGGGCGGCCAGTATCAAATGGGCCACAGCGGCTCCTACTACTGGAAGGGCAAGGATATCAACACCGTCTGGTTCACCACCGTGCCCTTCGGGATGACCCCCAGTGAGCAGTACGCCTGGTTCTATTACGGCAATGGCATGAAATACATGAGAGAGGTTTATGACAAATTCGGCGTCTATAGCTTCCCCGGAGGCAACACCGGCAACCAGATGGGCGGATGGTTTCGCAAAGAGATCAAAACCGTCGACGATCTCAAGGGGCTGAAGATGCGGATTCCCGGACTTGCCGGGGAAGTCATGGCCAAGCTGGGCGTCAACGTCACCAACATTCCCGCCGGCGAGCTCTATACCTCTTTGGACCGGGGCACCATCGATGCTCTGGAGTGGGTCGGGCCCGGGATGGATCTGAAGATGGGCTTTTATAAAGTCGCCAAATACTACTACACCGGCTGGCACGAGCCTGCAAGCGAAATGCAGTTCCTGGTCAACAAGAAGGCCTTCGACAAACTGCCCAAGAAGTATCAGACGATGCTCGTCGTCGGGATGAAAGCCGCGGCGATGGATATGTACATCGAAAACTTCGCAGAATCGGTCGATGCCTGGGCCAAGATGAAAAAAGAGCACCCCGAGATCCAGGTCAAGACCTTCCCTCTGCCGGTGCTCAAGGCGCTCAAGAAAGCCGCCGACGAAGTCTATGCGGGTTATGCCGCCAAGAATCCCAAGTTCAAAGAGATCTACGAGGATTATATGGCGTATATGAAAAAAGCACGTCAATGGTCGATGATGAGCCAGTATTACTATCTCCAGACCTCCAAAGAGCTGGGCATCGCCAAATGATCGAAGCGGCTCAGCCGCGTCGATCGTTATTGGTATATTGGTATATTAGTTATTAGCACTTTCTCAATATACCAATATACCAATGACCAAAATCCGAAGGATTCCCTTTGCTTCTCAAAATCGAAAAATTTATGGACCGGATCATCGACGGGGTGGGATACCTCACCGGGATTCTGATGATCTGGCTCATTCTCAACGTCGCATGGGATGTGATGATGCGCTATGTCTTTCACGACAGTTCCATCGCCATGCAAGAGCTGGAGTGGCATACCTTTTCCGTGATCATGCTCTACGGCACCGGCTACGCTCTGCGGCACAATGCCCATGTGCGGGTGGACTTCCTCTACGATCGGCT
>JALSTG010000128.1 GCA_026983875.1 Campylobacteraceae bacterium | reverse complement strand
AAATGGCTCTGGAGGGATGAGGCCCCCATCCGCATCGAGCTCAATATCCCCAGTTTTCGGCTTTATTTTTACGAAGGTAGGCACCTGGTCGATACGATGCGGGTCATCACCGGCAAGCCCAACCATCCGACGCCCAGTTTCCATAATGTCATGAAGTATATCGTCGTCAATCCCTACTGGAAGATTCCCGAGAGCATTGTCAAGCAGGAGATGCTCAAACACCTGATCCGTGATCCCTACTATTATGAGCGCAGAGGCAAGATTCTCAAGCGTTCATGGGACGAAAATTCTCCCCGGGTGGATCCCGGCACCGTCAATTGGGCAAAATACCGGGCCAAAGACAAGCATATCCCGTATTACTTTATGCAGGTTCCCGGCAGCCGCAACGCCTTGGGAAAGATCAAGTTTCTTTTCCCCAACGGTTATTCGGTCTATATCCACGACACGCCGACAAAAAGGCTCTTTTTCAAAAACGAGCGAGCCTTCAGCCACGGGTGTATGCGGATCCAAAAACCCAGGGAACTTCTCAAGGTTCTTGCGCTTTACAACGACAACATCGATGTGGATGCCATCATGGCCCGCCTGGGAACCAAAGAGAAAAAGACCATCGGACTCAAGCGCAGAGTTCCGGTGGATATCACCTATCTGACGGCTTACATCGATCCCTATGGCAACCTCAATTTCCGCAAGGATATCTATCACTACGACAAATATCAGCTGGAGCATTATGCCTACAACCCCGGTCGCACGGGCACTATAGGGAAGATCCGGGGGACGAAGCCGGCGGAAAAACCCACAAAGTGAAACATATCTGACAAATTTTCTCCGGATTGTGCCGCTCTTTAACCGAGGCGAGTGGGCTTTGTGCTACAATCGCCACAATCCCTATAGAAAAAGTTTGAGGAAAAATTATGAGTAAATATCACTTTATCAAAGATGAGATGTTGGTGCATGTTCCCCTCTGTGCCCATGCCGAGCCCCGGCGGGTCCTGGTGGTAGGCGGCTGCGACAATGTCCGGGCCGAGCTTACCAAGCACTCGATCGTGGAGGAGAGCCTCCACCTGGATGCCGAAGGGGCGCTTGAAGCCCTGGAGAACCTGGGGGCGCGTAAATACGATGTCGCCATCGTCGCCGACGGACGATTCGGCGGGGATCGGGAGTTTTGGATCGCTCTGACCAAGCGCTTGGATGAAAAAGGTCTTGTCAGTGCCGTGATGAGCGATCTGATCACCGAGGAAGCCGCGTCGAAAAACGAGCTCAAAACTCTTGGGGCAATCTATCGGATCGTGATGCCCTATCGCTATGAAGGAGAATCGAACGGGGAAGGAAGTCTGCCGATCCGTTACCTAGTGCTTGCCAGCCGTTTCTATCATCCCACGGCGGACCTCAATTTCCAGCGGGCCGACCTGACCGACGGTTTCCGCTACTACAACAGTGACATCGCCGTCGCCGCCTTTCAAACCCCGACATTTGTCAACCAAGATTATCTGGGGATCATCAAGCGCTAATGGCCTACGAGCACGCCGTCGTTCTCACTGGAGGAATCGCCACGGGCAAAAGCACTGCCGCGACGCTGCTCTCGCTCCTGGGCTTTCGGATCATCGACGCAGACAAAATCGCCCACGAAGTTCTCGAAGAGATGGCACCGAAGATCGCCGAGCATTTCGGTGAGGAGTGCTTGCTTCCCGACGGCAGCGTTGACCGCAAGGCTCTCGGGGCCCGGGTTTTCGCCGATCCGTCGGAGCGTCGAGCCCTTGAGGCACTTGTGCATCCCCCCATTCGTGAAGAGATTGCCCGCCGGAGCGAAGAGCAGGAGCGCTTCGGAAAGCCTTATCTCATCGATATTCCCCTCTTTTTCGAGACGGGGGATTATCCGGTGGAGCGGACCGTCGTCGTCTATGCTCCTCGGGAGACTCAACTGCGCCGTCTAATGGAGCGGGAGGGGATGGAGGAGGCCGAAGCCCTTCGCCGCCTTGATGCCCAAATCGACATCGAAGAGAAGCGTCGTCGAGCTACCTGGATCCTGGACAACAGCGGCGATCTGTCACAACTCTCTGCCGAATGTGAGCGGATCAAAGGGGAGATTCTCAAGGCTTTTTCCTGAGCGGGGCCGATTCGTTTCGCTAAAATATTCCCGTATCTATCGACAATACTCTCAACAATCCAAACTGAAGGTTCGTTCCATGATTGTCACCAAATACAATGCCAACGGCAATGACTTTATCATCTTTCATGACAATGAGAAGAAGCAGCGACATGAGCTGGCCCAGTTGCTTTGCGATCGGCATGCCGGTGTAGGAGCCGACGGGATGGTGGTCCTGGTGCCC
>JALSTG010000127.1 GCA_026983875.1 Campylobacteraceae bacterium | reverse complement strand
GGCATAGATCACACGATCGAAGATCTCGCTATGCCCGTCTTTGAAAAGAACCTTGACTTTCCCGTGTTCGCTCTCCAGCCCTTCGATATCGACGCCAAGCAGCGGGCGCACTTTCCCCGTCTCGAAAGCTTCGGTGATCGACTTGATGTTGGTCGGATTGGGACGGGTCAACTCTTTTCGCCGATAGTTGAGAGTTACCTCATTGGATCGGGAGAGCTCCACCGCATACTCCATCGCCGTGTCTCCACCGCCTACGACAAGAATCTTCTCGCCCTTGTTGCATTGATCCAGATTGAAATTGACAAATTTCCGAATCGACGGCGGGATCTTGTAGGAAGGTTTGTTGGGCTTACCCATCCTACCGATGGCGATGACAATGTATCGACCGCGAAACTCGCCGCAGCCCGCACGCACGGTAAAGATCCCCTTTTCGTCTTTGCTGATCTTGTCGACCTCGCATCGGAAATGGCTCTCGATATAGTGTTGATCGATAAGGCAGTCAAAAAAATCGAGGGTACTCTCTTTCGTCCCGTCCATAAAAGGGATATTCCCCTCCATCTCCACCAATTGTCCTTGCCAATCTTTGTCTACCCGTTTATTGTCTTTGTAGAATTTACGGATGGTATCGGAGTGGTTGTCACTCTTTTCCAAAAGGAGGATCTTCTCGACCCCCAATGCCCGGGCCTCCACCGCCGTACCGATCCCGCCGGGACCGCCCCCGATAATGATGAGGTCGTAGAGCTCTTTATCTTGAACCATTTTACCGCTCCTTTTTTCTAAGTTTGACCCGCTGGGTATGCGTGATAGCGATGGCCATCGCGTCGGTGATGTCCAGGGGCTTAATCTCTCGTCGGATCCCGAGCAGACGTTTGACCATAAAGGCCACCTGCTCTTTACCCGCTTTACCGTTGCCGGTGAGGGCCTTTTTGACCTGGAGAGGGGTATATTCGTGAAAATAGCCCACCTGCTGAAGGATCTTCAATCCCAGGGCGCCTCTGAATTGTGCCAGTTTCAACACCGTCTTGGGATTGAAGGCATAAAAAATATCTTCGATCGCCACTTCGTCGGGATGAATCTTTTTCAACAATAGATCGAGCCCCTCGGAGAGTTCCACGATCTGCTCCTGAAGCGTTCCGGGAGGAATCTTGAGCAATCCTGCCTCCAACAACTCCATCCTTCCGCCATCGAATCGCAAAAAACAGTATCCGAGATTCCGGCTCCCGGGGTCGATTCCCATAATAATCATTCACATTTCCTCAACCCGGTGAATTGTTCTCTTCACACCTTTAAAGTAGCCACATTTTAGCCCAGTTTCGATAAAATCGTTAAAGTTATTCACATTGTACATGTGACGAATCTCTTCTATTACTTTTCTACACAGAGAGAAAAACAAGACAAACAAAAGGGCAGCATGAATCTCGGAGAAAAAATCATCCAACGGCTCAGAGAAGAGGTCGGAAGCAAGGAGTACGAACGCTACCTCAAGCACCTACGTTATGATGCCGAGCATTCACGAAACGACCGAGTTATCTACTATGCACCCAATATCTTCACGGCCCGCTGGATCCAGAGCCACTATGCCAAAACTCTCTCCCATCTTTTTGAAATCGAGACCAACGTCCGCCCCAAGGTAGAGATACGGCTGGGAGAAGCCAAGGCCAAAGAGACAGTTGGATCTCCGATGACGACCGTCTCCAATAAAGCCTCCGCACCCAAAGCCCTCCTCAATCCCTCTTTTACCTTCGAGAGTTTCATCGTCGGCAGCTCCAACCAGTTTGCCTATACCACGGCCAAGAGTGTCGCCGAAAAACCCGGGAAACAGTACAACCCTCTCTTTATCTACGGGGGAGTCGGCCTCGGAAAAACCCACCTCCTTCAAGCGATCGGCAACTACCGACTGAGCAGGGGAGACCGGGTCATCTATACGACCCTGGAACACTTTATGAATAAATTCATTTCCCATCTCCAGTCGCAAACCATGGAGCTCTTTCGCGAAAACTACCGTCAATGCGATCTCCTGCTTATCGACGATATCCAGTTTCTCAGCCGCAAGGAAAAGACCCAGGATGAACTCTTCCATACCTTCAACGAACTTCATAACAACGGCCGGCAGATCGTCCTAAGCTCCGATCGCCCTCCCAAAAAGATCGCCGGACTCGAAGATCGGCTCCGCAGTCGATTCGAGTGGGGGATCCTCGCCGATATCCAACCTCCGGAACTAGAGACCAAAATCGCTATCATTCAGAAAAAATGTGAGCTCGACGGTATCCATCTCGACAATGAGATTATCCAATACATCGCCACCCACATGGGTGACAACATCCGGGAGATCGAAGGGACCATTATCAAACTCAATGCCCTGAGTACAATGCTCAACCAGCCCATCACCCCGGAGTTCGCCCAAAACGCCATCAAAGACCAACTTAAAGAGAAACAGGAGAATATCACCATCGACGACATCGTCAGGATCGTCTCAAAGGAACTCAACGTCAAACCCTCGGATATCCGATCCAAAAAACGGACAAAAAACGTCGTCAACGCCCGCCGGATCGTTATCTACCTCGCCCGAAACCTTACCCCCAACTCCATGCCCCAAATCGCTCTCTACTTCGGAATGAAAGACCACTCAGCCGTCAGCCACGCTTTGAGAAAAATCAACGAAATCGTTGAAAACGACGAAAATTTCAAAGTGCTTCTCCAGGAGCTTTCCAACAAAATCGGTACCGCGACAAAGAAAGTTGAATAAAAAAAAGATATAATTTTGCCAGTGAATAAGGGGAAATAAGCGTCAATAATCTCCAAAAGACACAAACTCCATAAAATGGATGGTTTAAGAGGTTATTCACCTTATCACTCCCCTCTACTACTACTGCGATCTTAGATTATTACAAAAAGGGGAGCCGATGAAAATCCGAGCACAGAAGCAGATTCTTGAGTCGATCCTGATCAATCTCCAGCCTTTCTTGGAAAAGAAAGATGCCAGTCAAATCACCTCTCACATCTACTTCCAAACCTCCGAAGACTACTGTATCGCACAAGCAACCGATACCGAAATCGGTTTACAGATCATCACCCGAGAGTTTCAAGTGGATCATCCCGGCTCTTTCACCTCTAACGGAAAGAAGCTTCTCGATATCGTTCGCATCCTCAAAGAAGGAGAGATCATCCTCGAACTCTTTGACAATGCTCTCCTGATCAAACAGAGCCATTCCAAATTCAAACTCCCTATCTTTGATGCAGAAGCTTATCCCAGCTTCCCGGATATCGAGAACAAATCCAAGATCTCTCTCGACTCCCTCAAGCTGATCCGCAATCTCAAAAAGATCACCCCAGCCATTGACAGCAACAATCCCAAATATGAGCTCAACGGCGCCCTGATCAATATCAAAAAAGAGAAAACCGACCTTGTCGGAACCGATACCCGCCGGCTTGCCATTGCCACCCTCGACAATCCTTCCCAAGAGGAACTCTCTCTCATCTTGCCCAAAAAAGCGATTCTTGAAATTCAGAAACTCTTCCTCGATCAAATCGACATGCACTATGATGAGACGACCCTTGTCATCACCAACGAAGACTATTTCTTCTTTACCCGACTTATCAACGGAAAATTTCCCGACTACGAACGCATTGTTCCCCAGTCACTCAAATATCAGATCGAACTTCCCAAAAAAGAGATGCTCGATGCGATTCGGATGATCACGACTATTTCTCATGATATACGGATCACCTTCCTCAGTGACGCCGTGCTCTTCAATGCACTCTCGGAAGACAATGTCGAAGCCAAGACGGAGATCGAACTTCATACCGGTATCGACGATAAATTCGAAATCTCCCTCAACAGCCGCTATCTTCTGGATTTCCTTGCACAGGTCGATCACGAAAATTTCCTCATCGGTTTGAACGAACCGACCCTTCCCTTTATGGTCAAAGACGACAACTTTATCACCATCATCATGCCCATCATCGCCTAAGGATCCCCTACGATGTCCGAAACACTCAACAAATATATTTTCATTACCGGGGGTGTACTCAGTTCCCTCGGAAAGGGAATTACCGCTGCCAGTATCGGCACCCTTCTCAAAGCGGCAGGTCTGCGCGTCGGTGTCCTCAAACTCGATCCTTATATCAACGTCGATCCCGGCACCATGTCACCCCTGGAGCACGGAGAGGTCTTCGTCACCAAAGACGGAGCCGAGACCGACCTGGATCTGGGACATTATGAACGCTTTCTCGATACCTCTTTGACCCGGGCCAACAACTTCACGACGGGTCAAATCTATAAATCGGTGATCGAAAAGGAGCGCAAAGGAGAGTATCTCGGCAAAACGATCCAGGTCGTTCCCCACATCGTCAACGAAATCAAAGACCGGATCAAGTTGGCAGCCGAAGGCAAAGACATTCTCATCGTCGAATTGGGAGGGACCACCGGAGATATCGAAGGACTTCCCTATCTTGAAACCTTCCGGCAAATGAAACACGAACTGGGACGCCGGAACGTTATGAACATTCACGTCACTCTACTACCCTATATCAAAGCCGCCGGAGAGCTCAAGACCAAACCCACCCAACACTCGGTCCAGGAACTGCGGCGTATCGGGATCGCGCCTCATATGCTGATCCTCCGAGCCGAACAACCGGTTCCAATGGATCTCAAGCGTAAGATCGCCTACAGCTGCGATGTAGAGATCGAAAGCGTCATCGAAGCGATCGATGCTCCGACGATCTACAAGGTGCCGATCAATTTCCACGCCCAAAACGTCCTGGAGCCTATTGCCAGACAACTGGAGCTGGGTGAGCTCACGCCCAAAATGGACGAGTGGAACTCACTGGTCAGCCGAATTATCACCCCCACCGGAGAAGTCAAGATTGCCTTCGTCGGCAAGTACCTGGGTCTTAAAGAATCCTACAAATCTTTGACTGAAGCCTTGATCCATGCCGGCGCACATCTGGACAAACGGGTGAAAATTGAATGGGTCGATAGTGAAAAAATCGAAGAGGACGGTGCGGAAAAGTACCTCAGCGATGTAGACGGAGTTCTCGTCGCCGGAGGCTTCGGTCAGCGGGGCGTGGAGGGGAAGATCGAGGCGATCCGCTACGCGAGGGAGGAGAAGATTCCCTTCCTCGGGATCTGCCTGGGAATGCAACTGAGTATGATCGAGTTTGCCCGTAACGTTCTGGGATACGAAGATGCCAACTCCATGGAGTTCGATCCTGCAACCCGCCACCCGATCGTCTACCTCATCGACGAGTTTATCGATGCCAGCGGCGCCCGTCAGGTCCGGACCACCACCTCCCCCCTGGGAGGGACTATGCGCCTGGGCGAATACCGTTGCGACGTCAAAGAGGGTTCCAATCTGGAAAAGGCCTATGACAACCATACCATTTTCGAACGCCACCGTCACCGCTACGAAGCCAATCCTCTCTATCGGGAAGCCCTGGAAAAAGCGGGGATGGAGGTGACCGGCGAGTCTCATGGACTCATTGAAGCGGTCGAAGTCAAAGATCATCCCTGGTTTCTCGGGGTACAGTTCCATCCGGAGTTTACCTCCAGGCTCCAGCATCCGAATCCCGCTATTCTCTCCTTTGTCGAGGCCTCATCCAAGCATTCCCGCTGATGAAAAATGCTCGGCCCCTTCTCGATCTTCCTCAGATCGAAGCTCTTCTCAAAGCCCGCTTTGGCAAAAGTTTTCTGACACTTAAAGATCTTCCCGATCCCTATGCATTTAAGGATATGGAACGGGCGGTTGAGCGTATCGTCACGGCGATCGAGAAGGGAGAGAAGATTCTTCTCGTCGGAGACTATGATGTCGACGGCGTCAGCTCCACGGCGATCATGCGACGTTTTTTTTCCAAAATTGACGTGCCGCTGGAGTGGGTGATCCCCAACCGTTTCCGTGACGGCTACGGCCTTTCGCCTACCCTCTTTCCCCGCCTAAGCCATGCCGATCTCATCATTACGGTAGATAACGGCATTGCAGCGCATGAAGCGGCGAGGCTCTGCAAAGAAGCGGGAATCGATCTGATCATCACCGATCATCATATCGTCCCCCAGACTCCGCCGGAAGCCTATGCGATCGTCGATCAGAAGCAGAAAGAGTGCTCCTTTCCCCACACGGAGGTCTGCGGTGCTCAGATCGCCTGGTATCTCTGTGCCGCCCTGAATCGCCGACTAGGGGCAGGGGTGGATATGAAAGCCCTGCTGGAGCTGGCTGCACCGGCGATAATCGCCGATATCATGCCGCTTCTACATATCAATCGGGCGATGGTCGAGCAGGGGCTCAGGCTACTGGAGCGGAGCGACAGCCCGTTTATTGTTGCCTGGAAAGAGATGGCGGGGAAGGAGGAACTCCGGGCGGAAGATATCGCCTTTGGTCTGGCGCCCCTGCTCAACAGTGCGGGACGGATGGAGGATGCTTCGGAGGCCTGCGATTTTCTCTGTAGCGAGGATCTGCATACGGCACGACGTCTGCTTCTGCGTCTACAGGGGTATAACGAGCGGCGTAAAAGTCTCGAGAATGAGATCACCCGGGAAGCGGTGGAAAGGGCGGATGAGAAGGCTCCGGTACTGGTCGTGGCCGGAGAAGCGTGGCATGAGGGAGTCTTGGGGATTGTCGCCGCCCGTCTTGCACGGCGTTATGAACGGCCGGCCCTGGTTTTGACCCGGACGGGGGAGGGCGAGTACAAGGGAAGCGGCCGGAGGTTCGGTACCTGCGATCTCTTCGAGTTGGTAGATAGCCAACGGGAACTTCTCTCAAGATTTGGCGGTCATAGAGCGGCGGTAGGGCTCTCCCTGGCGGCAGAGCATCTGGAGGAGTTTCGCATCGGATTGGAGAGAGAAGCTCTTGCCCTCTGCCCGACCGGAAGCTTCCAGGATCCCGATATTCTCGGCGAAGTGCCACCGGGACTGGTGGATTGGAATCTCTACAATCTTTTGAATCGCTTTGAACCCTACGGGGAAGGCAATCCACGGCCAAAATTTGTCAGCCGCCGTCTGGAGGTCCTGGAGCATCGGGCGCTCGGAGGGGGCTTGCATCATCGCTACCGTCTGGGTGACGGACAGACGGTCCTGGAGGCGATCCACTTCCGGAGCGATGCCTTCGTCGAACCCGGTAGGCGCGTAGACTTGCTTTACACTCTCGGTAGCAATACCTTCAATGGCCGCAGAAGCCTGCAGCTGGTCATCGAAAAGATTATCGAGGTATAAAATAATAATTGATTATAGAATTCCATTAACTATTTTTTAATTTTTCTTCGCTACAATCTCATTACAACTTATCAAAAAGGAGTCGTAATGACAAAAAAACTGATGTCTCTTCTGACTATCTTCGCACTGGTAACCGCTTTTGTAAGCGGTCTCAACGCTGCCGATGTACCGGCCAAAAAGAAAAAGCAGACCCCCCAGGGACTCTACTTGACCCCCAAAGAGGCTTATGACATGATCAAAGCGAATCCCGCGAAGGTCCTTTTCGTCGATGTTCGTACACCTGAAGAGCTCTACTTTGTCGGTCATGCCGAGGGAATCGACAAAAACGTTCCTCTCAAATATGTGGATTACAATCACGTCAACAAAAAGGGCAAGGGCTTTGCCAGCGCTAAGAATAAAAAGTTCATGGAAGAGCTCGATGCTGCACTCAAGGCCAAAGGTCTGAGTAAAGAAGATCCCGTGATCTTTATCTGCCGTTCCGGTGACCGGAGTGCCGTAGCCGCTACGATGGCCTACAAAAACGGTTATAAAAAAGCCTATACTATCGTTACCGGTACTGAAGGCGATAAAGACAAGACAACCGGTAAACGTACGGTCAATGGCTGGAAAAACGACGGTCTTCCCTGGAACTATAAGTTCAAGAAAGACCTTTTCCAGTACGCCAACCCCTTTATCTGCAAGTAATTGCAGAGACTCCGCGCGGAGTCCTTTCGCGCGGGATTTACTCTTCTTAAAAAACTTACCTTCTTACTCTCCATCCAATTTTTTTGTTCTATCGAAAAGCGTTAACTCGGAAATCCATATAGTTACAGTGTTCTGATAAGTCGCAGGACTCAGAGGATCAAAGGGGCAAGACCCGGATATTGGGATCGAGCTTTTGTTTGAGGATCCCTTCGATGGCAAAAAGCGTTCCGGTGCTGGCACTGGCACAACCGCTGCAGGCACCGAGATATCGAATATAAAGATCGGTATGCTCACCGTTTTCTTTGACATCGAGGATCTCCATATCACCTCCGTCCATGATGAGCATCTGACGGATATGCTCGTCGATGACGGCGTTGATGGCGGCCTTCTTCTCTTCGGGGTTCATCTCCTTAAAGGGCTTGTCGATGACCGTGCCGGAGGCTTTGCGCTCCTCTTCCATCTCTCGACGGATGCGACGCAGGATGTCGACGAGGTAATGCTCTCGGGGAGCGCTGTCGGCCCGGGGAGCGATGCAGCGGCCGCAGAAAGCTCCGGCTCCGGTGTAGTTTCCGATCGCTTCGATGCTTTCGAGATCGAAGTCCCGAATGGCGCTTTCGATCGTTGCCAAATCGGTGCCGGAGCATTCGCAGACGACGGGGCTGTCAGGGAGGCTCTCTCCTCGGGCTGCGGCCGCCGCGGTGACAATGGAGCGTAGGACGAAGAGGATCAGATAGCGCCGATTCTCCGGGAGGGCAGGATTGGAGGGATGGTCGCGCAGAAAATACTCCAGGGATTTGTAGTTGATCTTCTCGGCCTCTTCGAGGCTTTTGTTGCGACACAGGAGCGCTGCCATGTCGGTGACGGCCCGCAGCACCGGAGAGCCGAAGAGTTCGTAGCGGCAGGCGACGATGCGTCCGGCTTCATCCAGGACCCAGTACCAGCGGACCATCATTCCGATCTCGGGATTTCCGAAGTCGTGGATATGGAGGGTTCCCTGGAGCTCTTTGGCCTCTTTCTCCGTCAGACGGCCGTTGTTTTTAGGTTTTTCGGCCAGCATTTCGATCTTGAAGGGAGCATCCTCCCAGAATCCTTGAGCTTTTATCCTTGCTTTGCTCATGCGTTCTCCTTGGGGGCGACGGGGCTGAAGCTTCTGAGATACTCCAGCGCTTTGCCGAGATGTTTGAGAGTATAGTCGATCTCCTCTTCCGTGTTGTAGCGACTGAGAGCAAAACCGACGGTCGAGTGCTTGAGGGCGGGATCGAGGCCCAATCTCTCGATCAGCGAGGGGCGTACCCACTCGCCGTAAGGATGGACGGTGGTGCTAAATGCGGCGATGCCGTCGCGATTGAGCTCGTAAAGGAGCGCTTCGCTCTCGACGCCCTCAAAGGTCGCCAGCAGGGTGTTGGGGACCCTTCGGGACCACTCGATGAGAGTTTGAGTACCAGAGAGGGCGGCGATCCCCTCCTCCAGAGCGTCCCGAAGCTCCCGAGCATCTTCCATCTCGAAATCCAGTGCGTCCGATGCCAGCTCCAGCGCTTTGCCCAGGCCGGCGATGCCGGGGAGGTTGAGAGGCCCGCCCCGGTAGCGTTCGGGAGCGCTGCGGGTGCCGAAGATCAAAGGAGAGAGCTCCGTATCCTTGCGGGCATAAAGTGCGCCGATACCCGTCGGAGCATGGATCGTTTCTCCCGAGAGGCTCAGATAGTCCACTTCCAGTGTTTCAAGATCGATGGGGACTTTGCCGACGGCCCAGGTGGCGTCGGTGTGGACGGGGACTTCATAGCTTTGACAGATGCGGACAATCTCCTCGAGAGGGTTGATCGCTCCGCTTTCCGGATCTACGAGGCAGATACTCACCAGCCCCGTCCGGGGGGTGAGGTAGTCGGTGAGACTTTCGGGATCGACGATCCCCTCCTCAGTGACGGGGAGCCGATGAACCTTGACGCCCTGTTCTTCCAGCCAAGCAGCGGCCTGGAGGATACTGAGAGGTTCTCGCTCGGAGATGATGAGGCTGTTTTTTCTACCGGTGAGGATTTGTCGGGTATAGAGTTGCATGAGCAGGGTAGTATTGCTCTCCGGCGAACCGGAGGTGAAAAAGATTGTATCTTTCTCTCCCGCATGCAGCGCGGCGTAGCATTTTTCCAGAGCAGTATTGTAAGCCTTTCGGCTGGCAGCTCCCGCCCAGTGAAGGGCATGGAGATCACCGTATGGTTCTTTCAGCAGTGGCTCCATCGCTCCTAAGACCTGCGGGTCGACGGGAGTGACGCGGTTGTTGTCTAGATAGACCTTCATGGGGTGGATCCTTTCAATTCGGAGATATTTTATCCGATATCTAAGATTGATGATACTTCAAGGAGCCTTAACGGGGGTTGAAAGTCCGACGGGGAAACGCGCCCTGAAGGAGGATTAGAAATTGGAAGGAATGTTGGCGTTGATGAGGTCGTAAAATTCGTTGCGGGTGCGGATATCCTTTTTGAAGAGTCCCCGCAGAGCCGAAGTGACGGTGGTGGAGTTGATCTTCTCCACGCCGCGCATCTCCATGCACATATGCCGGGCGTGGATGACGACGGCAACTCCTTTGGGGTTGATCGTTTCGCTGATGGCATCGGCGATCTGTTCCGTCAGCTGCTCCTGGATTTGGAGGCGCCGGGCGAAGAGGTTGACGACCCGGGGAATCTTGGAGAGGCCGACCACTTTGCCGTCGGGGATATAAGCGACATGGGCCCGGCCGATGATAGGAAGCATATGGTGTTCACACAGTGAATAGAATTCGATATCCCGGACCAGGACCATCTCGTCGTTGCTGCTGGTAAAAAGGGCTTTTTGAAGGATCTCTTTGGGGTCTTTATGATATCCCTCCGTCAGAAACTCCAGGGCTTTGGCCACTCGGTGGGGGGTTTTGAGGAGTCCTTCACGTTTGGGATCTTCTCCCAGGTTCTCCAGGATCGTCTCTACCGCCTTTTCAATTGCCTTCTCTCTTTGGCTCATCTTCTTCTCCGGGAAAATTTTGGTCGATTTT
>JALSTG010000126.1 GCA_026983875.1 Campylobacteraceae bacterium | reverse complement strand
AGCGGAAAAAGACCGAGGGGGTGACGCCGCGCTCGATGAG
This sequence comes from Campylobacteraceae bacterium, assembly GCA_026983875.1. GTDB lineage: Bacteria > Campylobacterota > Campylobacteria > Campylobacterales > Sulfurovaceae > Nitratifractor. The sequence continues at coordinate 10,886 of JALSTG010000126.1, read as the reverse complement.
GCTTTGTTCCAACTGCAAAATATCGGCCGTGAGATTCTCTTCGGGGGAGAGGACGAAGTTGTGATTGAGAGGGACACCGGGGTGGTAGTGGTGCCGGGCGGTATGATTGCCCCAGAGGATGGCCAATTTGCCCTCACGATCCCAGCGCCTGAGCTGATCGAAAGCCGCTTGGTGCCGCTCGATCCAGCGTGTCGTGACAAACAGCGTCACGGGCACGGGATGGCGGAAGGATGCGATCAGGCTCCGATAGAGCCGCTCTTCGTAGCCCTTTTTGCTGCTGGGGCACAGATCCGTCGTCAGGAAAAGGCCGCTCACTCCCCGGGTGATGCCGTCGTTTTGCAGAGGCCAGGGCGCGGCCGAGGCGGCGCGAAGCAAACGCAGATAGCACGAATCGGCAGGGCAGGGGCTTTCAAAGCCGGAGCGTCGAGGCTCGATCCGGGTGCGCAGGGTGCGGGTATCGACGAGCAGCTGCATGGGTTTTCCTCCCTGCTCGAAGGTGCGTAAAAGCGCCTCGCTGCCGTCGCAACGCAGAGGGACGGCCCGGTAATGGGTGACGGGAGCGGAAAACCCCGCCGAGACTGTGATCCAGATCAGTATCCAAAAACGAAGCATGCGATTTCTTTTTTTGAATGCATTATAGTAGAATATCCCTCATTTTAAATCGAGACGAGGGACGATGAAAAAAGTCGAACTGCTCGCCCCCGCGGGCAATCTGGAAAAGCTCAAAATCGCGATCAACTACGGCGCCGACGCCGTCTACGGCGGCACCAGCACCTTCAGTCTGCGCATCCGCAGCGGCAAGGAGTTCGACATGGACTCCTTCAAAGCGGGCATCGACTACGCCCATGAGCGGGGCAAGAAGGTCTACGTCACCGTCAACAGCTTTCCGTTTAATTCCCAGGTCAAGCTCTACGAAAAGCACCTGGCAAAGATGCGCGAACTCGCTCCCGATGCCTTCATCGTCTCGAGTCCCGGGGTGGTGAGACTGGCCCGTAAGATCGCTCCCGAGATCCCCATCCACCTCTCGACCCAAGCCAACGTGATGAACGCCCTGGATGCCGCGGTCTACTACGAGATGGGGGTGCGGCGCATCATCACCGCCAGAGAGATCAGCCTGCGCGACTGCGAAGCGATCAAGCGGGAGATCCCCGATCTGGAGCTGGAGGTTTTTGTCCACGGGGCGATGTGTTTCGCCTACAGCGGCCGCTGCCTGATTTCGGCGCTGCAGACGGGCCGGGTACCCAACCGCGGCAGCTGCGCGAATGACTGCCGTTTTCCCTACGAGATCTACGCCCACAATCCCGAGACCGGCACCACCTTCCGCCTCGAAGAGGAGAGCGAAGTGGGTACTTACATCATGAACGCTAAGGATCTCAATCTGGCCAGCCATATCGACGAGATCCTCTCCAGCGGCGTCGTGGATTCCCTCAAGATCGAGGGGCGCACCAAATCTCCTTATTACGTGGCGACGGTGACCCGGGCTTACCGTCAGGCGATCGACGACTGGGTCGCCGGGGTCTACGAACCCGAGCGCTATCAAGAAGAGATTCACACCACCCAGAATCGGGGCTTTACCGATGCCTATCTGATCTCCCGGCCCTTCGAGCGTAACGATACCCAGTCGAAGGAGTTTACGATCCAAGAAGGCACCCACCAGGTGGCCGCGCTCGTGAATGAAGAGGGCACGACCTGGCGCTGCAAGGATAAAACCTGCGTCGGCGACCGTCTGGAGATTGTGCTGCCCGTCGGCGCGACGCTGCAGGAGGCGGAGAACGAATACGGCAGCGTGGAGCTGGGAGAGGGGGGCAAATGGTGGCTGAGGATCAAGAAGATCGTCTCGACTTCGGGCAAGGAGTTTCGCTGCATCCATAGCGGGGATCTAAATGATATAATACTGCCCGTACGATTTCCCGGCTATACGATTTTGCGCCGGGATATTCGCGAAGCCCGGGCCAAAAAGGGTCTCGCTCCCGAAGCGGAAGCGATCCAAAGACGCAAACCCTCCCAAAGCGGAGAAGAAAAGATGGAGCATTCATGAAATTTATCTCGATCATTATCGGCAGCAAGAGCGACTACGAAGTGATGAAAGAGTGTGCCGAGACCTTCAAAAAGTTCGGCGTGCCCTACGAACTGATCATCTCCTCGGCCCACCGGAGCCCGGAGCGGACCAAAAAGTACATCGCCGAAGCGGAAGAGAAGGGCGCACAAGCCTTCATCGCCGCGGCGGGGATGGCGGCGCACTTGGCCGGAGCCGTGGCCGCGGCGACGACCAAGCCGGTCATCGGCGTGCCGATGGCCAGCGGGGAGCTGCGGGGCGAAGATGCCCTGCTGAGCACCGTGATGATGCCCGCGGGCATGCCCGTAGGCACCGTCGCCATCGGCAAAGCCGGTGCCGTCAACGCTGCCTATATGGCGATCCAGATCCTGGCGCTTAGCGACGACGAACTGCGGGTCAAGCTCCAGGAGGATCGGGTGAGCAAAGCCAAGAAGGTGGAGCTGGACAGTAAAGAGATCGAAGTCATTCTCTGACGCTTGTCAGGGAATAGGGAAGACGGAATAGGGAATAGGTTTGGTTGGCTTTTGAGTTACAAAAGCCCTTTTCTCGACAGCTATCCTAACCTAATTCTTTATTCCATGTTACTTTTTTTCGACTGAAAGGAGAACATCATGGACGAGAAGAAAAAACCGACCAAAACCGTCGTGCTTTTCAGTGGACCCGGATGCGTCTGGTGTACCCGGGCCAAGAACTATTTCCGTCAGAACAAGATTCGCTTTCGAGAGATCGATATCTCCAAGGACCGCAAAGCAGCCAAGGATTGCGAACGCCACGGTTGCCGCGGCGTGCCGGTGATCCTCATCGGCAGTCAGTGGATCTGTGGCTTTGACCAGGGAAAAATCGAAAAAATCTTAGGAATCAAATAGTATGAACCCTTCTGCGCTCACCTTCTCCGACCTCTTGCTCAAACTCCAGCAGTATTGGGCCGAGCAGGGCTGTACGATCGTGCAGCCTTACGACCTGCCTGCGGGAGCCGGGACCTTCCATCCGGCGACGCTGCTTCGCAGTCTCGACTCGACCCCTTGGGCTACCGCCTACGTCGCTCCCAGCCGCCGTCCTACCGACGGGCGTTACGGGGAGAATCCCAACCGTCTGGGGGCTTACTATCAGTTTCAAGTGCTCATCAAACCCTCTCCCGACAATATCCAGGATCTCTATCTCAAATCCCTGGAATATTTGGGGTTGCGTCTGCAGGATCACGACGTTCGCTTCGTCGAGGACAACTGGGAATCCCCGACGCTCGGGGCCTGGGGCCTGGGCTGGGAGGTCTGGCTCGACGGGATGGAGGTGACGCAGTTTACTTATTTCCAGCAAGTCGGCGGCATCGCCTGCGATCCGGTGGCGGTGGAGATCACCTACGGCACCGAACGGCTGGCGATGTATCTGCAAGGGGTCGAATCAGTCTTCGATATCGTCTGGAACCGCAACGGCGATGAGGTCGTCACCTATGCCGACGTTCACAAGGAAAGCGAGTACGAATTTTCCAAATACCACTTCGAAGTGGCCGACACCCAGATGCTCTTTCGCCATTTCGACGACGCCAGCGCCGAGTGCCGCCGATGCCTGGAGGCCGGCCTTCCCCTGCCTGCGTATGATCAGTGCATGATCGCGTCGCACACCTTCAACGTCCTCGATGCCCGCAAAGCTATCTCTCAGGCCCAGCGCCAGAACTACATCCTCAAGATCCGGGATCTGGCCAAGGGATGCGCCGAGCTTTACAAAGAGCAAGAGAGTGAGCGATTGGCTCGGGTGAAGAGCTGATCGCCTGTCTCGTTCCGAGATAAAATATAGGCTTTTGCGAAAAGGTAGATGATGAAGCTAAAAGAGATCCATGAGGTGCTGGAGCGACTGAGTCCCTTCGAACTGCAAGAGTCCTGGGACAACAGCGGGCTGATCGTCGGGCATCCCGAGAGGGAGGTAGAGCGGATCGTCGTCTCTCTGGATCTCGATGTCTCGATGATCGAGGCTCAGGAGGAGGGGACGCTCTTTATCGTGCATCATCCCCTGATCTTCGGGAAACTGACGGAGTTGGACTTCTCCCGTTATCCGGCCAATCTTATCGAAAGGCTGATCCAAAAGCGGCAGTCTCTGATCGCCATGCATACCAACTTCGATCAGACCCATCTGAACCGTTATGTCTTCGAAAAGATTTTGGGACTGGTTCCCGAGCGGGAAGAGCCCTTTCTTTTGGAAGCAAAGGTGGACTGGAGCCTCACCGAACTCAAAGAGCGTTTGAGTGAAGCGTTCGGTCCCGAGCATTTTCGAGTCGTTGCCCCCCGGGAGCATATCGGAAGCGTGGCCCTCTGTACCGGAGCGGGGGCCTCTCTGATGGACCGGGTAGAGGCGGAGTGCTTCCTCACCGGCGACATCAAGTACCACGATGCGATGAAAGCCATGAGCCAAGGGCTGATGATGGTGGATATCGGACATTGGGAGAGCGAGCGTTTCTTCGGGGAGCTCATGGCGGAACAATTGAAAAATCTCTCAATTTCGGTTATAATCGCGCCATCAAAAAACCCCTTCACTACGCTCTGATGCGTCGGAAGGCCTCAAGTCTTACCCCACCAAAGGATCACCATTGAACAAACATCTCAAAGCGCTTGTCTCCCTCTCCAAGATTGACAAAGAGCTCGACAGCTTTGCACCGCAGATCGAAGCAGCCCGGAAAAAGGTTGCCCGGGAAGAGAAGAAAGTAGAGGGTGTGCAGTCTCAGATCGAAACATTCAACACTCAGATCGAAGAGAGCAAGGGCAAGATCAAGACCTATGAGGAGCAGATTTCGGCCCTGAGTCAGCAGCTCCAGGAGATTCAGAAAAAAGGGAGCGAAATCTCCACCGAAAAGGAGATGAAAGCCCTCTCTATCGAAGAGGAGATTGCCCGACAAAAGCTGGCCTTTGCCAACGAGGAGATCGAGCGGCTGGGTAAAACCATCGAAACAAAAGAGGCACTTCTCAAGGAAGCCGAAGAGGAGCTTGCAGAGCTCAAAGCGGCTCTGGAGAAAGCCCAGGAAGAAGCCGGACAGGAACTCGAAGCGATTGAGAAAGAGAAAGAGAGCCTCTACAAAGCCCGGGAAGAGATCGTCCATCAGATGGATCAGAAGGTCCTCTCTTTCTATGAGAAAATCCGCAAATGGGCCGGCAACAGCGCCGTGGTCCCCGTTCGCAAACAGGCCTGCTACGGCTGCTATCTCAAGATCAGCGACAAGACCTACTCCGACGTAATTCGGAGTGAGGAGATCGTTACATGCCCTCATTGTGGGCGTATCCTCTACCTTGAAGAGGTCGAAGAGCCTGCCGAGGCGTAAGCCCGGTGTTTACGTTTCTCTACACTTTTTTGACGGGAGTGGCCTGGCTTCTTGCTTTACCTCTCGTTCCCCTGCTTTCCCTGCGATCCAAATACCGCCGTTCTCTACCTGCCCGATTTTTGCTATGGAAGAATCCGCCGCTGAAAGAAGATGGACTTTGGTTTCATGTCTGCAGTTTCGGTGAGGCCCGAGCGATCCGACCACTGGCAGAACGTTTCGATCGGAACCTTCTGCGCCTGAGCTGTACGACTCAGACGGGCTACGATGTCTGCAGGGAATTGGCGCCGGAACAGAGTCGTTATCTACCCTTCGAACCGCTGCTTTGGTTCTGGATAAGACCTCAAAAAGCCCTGGTGGTCATGGAGGCGGAACTCTGGTATCTGCTTTTTCATCTGGCTAAAGCCCGCGGGGCGAAGACTTTTTTGATCAATGCCCGCATCAGCGACCGTTCCTGGGCCAATTACCGGCGCTTCGCCTGGTTCTATCGCCGGATCTTCGCCCGGATAGACCGGGTCTTCGCCCAGACGGAGCGGGACCGGGAGCGTCTCGAGTTTCTGGGGGCCAAGAGTGTACGAGTCGTTGGCAATATTAAATTTGGCGGGATCGCCCCTGCATGCAAAACTTTGCCGAAGCCCCAAGGGGTTTTTCTTGTCTGCGGTGCCAGTACTCACGAGGGCGAGGAGGGAACGATCCTCGAAGGGTTTCGCCGCCTCAAGAGTCACCGGCCCGATGCCAGACTGCTCATCGTCCCCCGCCATCCCGAACGCTTCGACAAAGTGGCACGGATGATGGAGAGCTTTGCCCGGCTTCAGGGGTGGAGTTTTTCTCGATTTTCCGTTACGGAAACTCTTGAGAGCGATTTGGTCTTGATGGATCGAATGGGGGAGCTGGTCAACTGCTATGCCGTCAGCGATCTGGTGGTATTGGGAGGCTCCTTCGTCCCGGTGGGGGGACATAACGCCGCTGAAGCGGCTCAATTCGGCATGCCTATACTCAGCGGTCCGCACACTTTCAACCAGCGGGAGATCTTCGCCGGGATTGAGGGAATCAGCACGGTCGAGAAGGAGAAGCTGCCGGCGGCTATGGAGTATCCGGCACTTTTGGATCGCTCCAGGATTCTGGCGGAGGGAGATCCTTTGGAGGAGATTGAAAAGGAGTTGGACCGTGTTTTACACTGAGGAGAATGGAAAGATACGTTTGCGCATCAAAGCTCAGCCAGGAGCCAGCCGGAGCGAATTTGCCGGACTTTATGGGGAGGATGCCCTCAAAATCCGTATCGCCGCTGCGGCGGTAGAAGGAGCGGCCAATAAGGAGCTGATCAAATTCCTCTCGAAAGCCTTCAAGGTTCCAAAAAGCGAGTTGTGTTTTGTCAGTGGGGAGACAAGCAAAATCAAAGTGGTCGAGTTTCCCAAAACCGAACGTTTTGTTGAAATAATCGAAACGATGATAGAGAAAGATTAATAGATCAGGAAAATCCATGGAAAAAGCGTATAAACTTCTTGCGCAACAGGAAGAGATATCCAACAAACGGGCCAAGGAACTTATCGACCGGGGATTGGTTTATGTCGGAGACCAGAAGGTCAAAATCGCTCGGGCGGAATTGCCAGATGAGACCCGCTTTCGTATCGAATATCCGGCAGAAGTGGAGATCCTCCACCAGGATAGTGATCTGGTGGTCGTCAACAAACCGGCCTTCATCGACAGTTACGAGATCGAGGAGGCGATCGAAGGAGCGCGACTTCTTCACCGCCTCGATAGGGATACCAGCGGCGTACTTCTTCTAGCACGGAACGAGGCGTTCGCCAAAAAAGCGATCGAAGCCTTTCGCCAGCGAAAGGTCGGCAAGGAGTATGTCGCCTGGGTGGAGGGGGTCGTCGTCGAGCCCCTGGAGATCGATCTGCCGATCCATACGATCCGTAAAGGCAAAGCCTTCTCCAAGATTGATCGCAAGCTGGGCAAGCCGGCCTTGACCCGTGTTTTCCCAGACGAGATTCAGGGCAAGAAGTCCAAGGTCCGCGTCACCATCGACACCGGACGAACCCACCAGATCCGTGTCCATCTGGCCCATGTCGGCCATCCCATCGTCGGAGACGAGCAGTACGGCAGCCCCACCCGGGCCAAGCGGACCCTCCTGCACGCCAAAAAGATCACCCTGCTGGGGAGAAGCTACGAAGCCCCCGAACCGGCGGATATTCGACGCTATAAATAGATTTGGATAAAATCGGGACTTAGTTTTCCCAAAGGATGAGGAAGAAAGATGTTCGATACCCTGACCGACAGTTTTAAAAACGCTATAGGCAAGATCCGTTTTCATGACGATGAAAAAGCGCTCAAAAAAGCACTGACGGAGCTGAAAAAATCTCTGCTCAAAGCCGACATGCACCACAAGGTGGTCAAAGAACTGATCGCTACGGTGGAGAAGGATACCAAAGCCGCCGGTATCGGCAAGGATCAATTCCTCGCCGCCTTGCAAAAAGAGCTGGTACGCATTCTGACCGCTCCGGGTAATCAAGGCTTTGTCTTCGCCTCCAAGCCTCCGACGGTAGTGCTGATGACGGGCTTGCAGGGATCGGGAAAGACGACGACGACCGGCAAGCTGGCGGCGATGCTCAAGGAGCAGAAGAAAAAGAAGGTTCTCATCGCCGCAGCGGATCTTCAGCGTCTGGCGGCGGTGGAGCAGCTGCGCCAGATCGCCGAGCAGATCGGCGTGGATTTGGTGGCCGACGAGGATGCTACACCTGATGAAGTGGTCAAAAGAGCGCTCAAAAAGGCCGAAGAGGAACTCTACGACGTGGTGCTCATCGATACCGCCGGACGCCTGGCAATCGACGAGGAGCTGATGGAGGAGCTGGCTCGGATCCGGGATCTGGCCGAGCCCGACGAGATCTTCTACGTCGCCGACGCCATGACCGGGATGGATGCGGTGCGTACCGCAACGACTTTCAAAGAGAAGATCGGCATCACCGGAGTGATTCTGAGCAAATTCGACGCTGACGCCAAGGGGGGTGTCGCCCTGGGGATCGCCCATCAAGTCGGCGTGCCCTTGCGTTTTATCGGTAGCGGGGAGAAGATGCCCGATCTGGAGCCCTTTATTCCCGAGCGCATCACCGGACGGCTCATGGGAGCGGGGGATATCGAGGGGCTGGCGGAGAAGACCGCCGCCGTCATCGATGAAAAAAGCGCCAAGAAGATGACCCAGAAGATCAAGAAGGGGCAGTTCAACTTCAACGACTTTCTCGAACAGATGGAGCAGATGAAGAAGCTGGGCTCCATGAAATCGATCCTGGGGATGATCCCCGGTATGGGCAACCTGGCCAAGCAACTGGGCGACTTGGATTTGGAGAACTCCCAGGAGGTCAAGCAGATCAAGGCGATGATCTCCTCCATGACCCCCAAGGAACGGGAGAACCCCGATCTGCTCAACAACAGCCGCAAGCGGCGCATCGCCAAGGGTGCGGGCTTGGATCAACAGCAGGTCAACCGGGTCCTCAAGCAGTTCAAAAACGCCGCCAAGATGGCCAAGAAGCTCTCGGGCAAGGGTGGGATGAAGCAGATGCAACAGATGATGAAGCAGATGGAGGGAGGAGGAGGGTTCCCCGGAATGCAGAGGTAGGATGAGCAATGAGTTACGTGTTACGTGTTACGTGTTACGTGTTACGTGTTACGTGTTACGTGTTACGTGTTACGTGTTACGTGTTACGTGTTACGTGTTACGTGTTACGTGTTACGTGTTAGAGTGGCTTGACAATTTTTATCAATCATATAAAATTCTCCATCTTCCATCTTCCATCTTCCATCTTCCATCTTCCATCTTCCCTAAGCCTATCTTCGGTATAATCTCCGTGAATTTCTGCTTCAAAGGGGAGTTATGGAAGGCGTATTTACCTTTATCGGTTCGATTACCGGTCACGGGGCGGGGATGGTCATCGGCCACCTGATTCTGGTGACATTGATTATCATGTGGCTGGCGTTTAAAGCTACCTCCAATCTCAAAGCGGTTCCGTCAGGGACTCAGAATGTCATGGAGGCTTATCTGGGAGGGGTCATCGCCATGGGCCGGGACGTCATCGGTGAAGAGTTGGCACGCAAATACCTGCCCTTGGTGGCGACGATCGGGCTTTTTGTCCTGGTAAACAACCTGATTGGAATCATTCCCGGCTTCGAGTCTCCTACTTCCAATATCAACGTCACCCTGCCTTTGGCGCTGGTCGTGTTCATCTACTACAACTACGAGGGGATCAAAAAACAGGGCGTCGTCCACTATTTCGCCCACTTCGCCGGTCCCGTCAAGGCATTGGCACCCCTAATGTTTCCCATTGAAATCGTTTCCCACATCTCCCGGATCATCTCTCTCTCCTTCCGACTCTTCGGAAACATCAAAGGGGACGATCTCTTCCTTTGGGTTCTGTTGATGCTGGTTCCCTGGCTGGTGCCTCTGCCCGGATATCTGCTGCTGACCTTCTCGGCACTGCTGCAGACTTTCGTCTTCATGATTTTGACCTACGTCTATCTCGCCGGTGCCGTGGCACTGGAAGAGGAGCATCCCGAGAAGGCTCCCGAGCCGGTCGTCGATACGATGGGTGCCGTCTAATCGGTCGTAGATTTTTGACGCGTTTTTTTCCTCTTTGACCTCATGCGCCTTTCATCCAAAACATTGACGATCATCCTCAACCTTTTGTTGGGGGCCGCCTGGGCGGCGACATTGATCGGTGCCGTGAGCGCTCTGATGCATTATTCCACTTCCCAGGGATGGCTCTACGCTCTGGCTACGATGCTGATCTGGGCACTCCCCGGCCTTGTGGCTATCGTGCTTCTGGAGTATCTGATCCGAGGCTTCGAGCGTCATGAGGAGGCCCTTCGCCAAAGCCGGCTCCTCAAAGAGATCCTTCATGAACTACGCCAACGACGATCGGAATGATCGCCTACGCCATCACTTCTCCCCAGACCCTACGTTTTGACGAGCGGCTCCGGGCCGATCTGGAGCGTTTTGCCTCCCGGGCCGACTGGCTTCTCTACCGGGACAAAGGCAATCCTGATTACCAAGAAAATGCTCGGCTCCTGGCCGATTCTCTCTCCGGCATGCCTTTGCGCCTCTTTCTACATGATGATTGGCGCCTGGCCGCAGAGTTGAGGCTGGCAGTTCATTTCAGCGCTCGGGGCATTGTCGGGTTGGAAGCGGCAAAAGAGGCGGGACTCTACACGGTCGCCAGTACCCACAGTATCGAGGAGGCCCTGGGGCTCGTAGATCGGGGTATCGACGCGGTGACGCTTAGTCCGATATTTCCAACGCCCGGCAAGGGTACACCCTTGGGGCTGAGATATCTGCTTCGGGCACTTGAGGAGCTTCCAGTTCCCGTCATTGCTCTAGGAGGTATCGTTGAAGAGGAGAGAATTGAGGCTATGCGAAGACTGGGTATTTTCGGTTTTGCCTCCATCCGTTATTTTACTCCGTAGAAATCGGTAGAAGAGCATATGAGACTTGGATTTACAATTTTTCTTTAGGAAAAAGGCACCGGAGGGCCAGTG
>JALSTG010000125.1 GCA_026983875.1 Campylobacteraceae bacterium | reverse complement strand
CACATCCAGTGCGTGCTCGGCATCGATGAAGGCGCAGACCTTCCCCTCCTTCTGAGCGGAGGCGATCGTCTGGAGTGCCAGCGTCGTCTTGCCCGAGGATTCGGGACCGTAGATCTCTACGATCCTTCCCTGGGGAACTCCCCCGATCCCCAGAGCCATATCGAGCCCCAGACTTCCGGTACTGATGGCCGCGATAGGCTCGATCTCCTTGTCGCCCAGACGCATGAGCGTCCCCTTGCCGAAGGTCTTGTCGATCTGCTTGATCGCCATATCCAACGCTTTTTGTTTCTGAGGGTCCATTGCCATACTTTTCCTTTGTATATATCTAAACTCTTTTGTAGGGATTTTAACACTATTTTCCTAGGGAACGGGTGAAGATGTCGTTGTGACATTTTTGGATAAAATAGCGCACCTACCCTTACCGGAGCCGCCATGAAGATCCACCTTGCCCACTCTCCCGATGCCGATGATATCTTTATGTATTACGCCATCCGCTTCGGCTGGATCGAGACCGGCGACCTCGACTTCGACAACCATGCCCTGGACATCGAAACCCTCAACGAAGAGGCGCTCGAAGGCCGTTACGACGTCAGTGCTATCAGTTTCGGTCTCTATCCTCTGATCCGGCAGGATTATGCTCTGCTGCGGACCGCCGTAAGTTTCGGTGAGGGTTACGGTCCCAAGCTCATCAAACTCAAGGAGAAGCGCTTACGACGCAATTTCAAAGTCGCCCTCTCGGGGCGCTACACCACCAACGCCATGCTCATCCGCCTCTACTATCCCCAGGCGCGACCGGTCTATATGAACTTCCTGGAGATCGAGCAGGCGGTTTTGGACGGCAGAGTCGATGCCGGAGTGCTGATCCACGAGTCGATCCTCGACTTCGATGAAAGGCTGACAGTCGAAAAAGAGGTCTGGGAGATCTGGCAGGAGCTTACCGGCGAAGGGCTTCCCCTCCCCCTGGGAGGGATGGCCCTGCGCCGCAGCCTCCCCCTCAACCGGGCCATCGAGATCGAACGAATCCTCACCGACGGCGTAAGGATCGCCAACGAACGCAAAAGAGAGCTCTGCCAACGGCTCGAAGCGGAAAAACTCGTGCGCATCTCCGATAAGATGCTGGAGCGCTACCTCGACATGTACGCCTCCGAAGAGTCAGCCGAACTCTCCTCTCTCCAGATCGAAGCCCTCGATCGACTCTGGCAGATCGGCTACAAGGCGGGATTCTACGACTGTCCATTGAAGACCAAGGATTATCTCATTCCAAGAGAGTACGAAGAGTTGCGGGCGCTCTAATGAGTGAAATAACAGTCGCAAGTCGCAAGTCGCAAGTCGCAAGTATTGATAAAAGCACGGCAAAGCCGTGCATACCGACATTATTCACTATTCACTATTCACTATTCACTAAAAAACAAGGAGCACTCCTTGTTTTTTAAAGCCATCGATTTCTCCCGCTTCTCCAGCATACGCATCGGCCCCGTTGTCGAAGTGGCCATGGTCGAAGCGGGCGATGCAATCCCCAAGGACTGCCTCCTCGTCGGGGGAGCCAACAATCTCCTGGTGGGCCCGACGCCCCCGCCGCTGATGATGCTCTCCAAAGACTTCGACTACTGCCGCATGGAGGGAGAGTATCTGGAGGTGGGCGCCGCGACTCCTACGGGCAAACTCCTGAGTTTCGCCAAGAAGCACGATCTGGCCGGCTTCGAATTCGTCGCCAAACTTCCGGGGACCCTAGGCGGGATGCTGGCGATGAATGCCGGAGTCAAGACCTACGAGGTTTTTAATATCCTCGAAAGTATCCAGATCGGCGGCGACTGGATACCTGCTGCTTCCATCCCCCACGGTTACCGCTTCGCCAAGCTTCCGGGCATCGCCACCGCCGCCCGCTTTCCTCTGCGACAAGGCTACGACGAGACCTTGCGCAGAGCGCTTCTCAAACTGCGGAACAACCAACCCAAAGAGCCCAGTGCGGGCAGCGCTTTCAAAAATCCTCCCGGTGACTATGCCGGCCGGCTCATCGAAGCCGTCGGACTCAAGGACAAGCGTCTCGGAGGAATGGCCTGGAGCGAAGTGCACGCCAACTTTCTCGTCAATCTGGGCGGCGGAACCTTCGAAGAGGCAATCACCCTCATCCAAGAGGCCAAAGCGAGAGTCCGAGAAGCATTCGGAGTCGAGCTGAAGGAGGAGATCAAAATCATCAACCGATTAACCGATTAACCGATTAACCGATTAACCGATTTTACTTGGCAGAACAGCTTTGTCAAGACCAAAGCGCCCTCAGCTTCAGCTTTGATCTACTTTCCACAATTGCTCATTGTTCATTAAATCTATCCTTCATCAGAG